>JBFJZW010000211.1:0-8598 GCA_041621875.1 Pseudomonas sp.
CTGCATCTCGAACTGGGCGCGCGCATGGTGCCGTTCGCCGGCTACGACATGCCGGTACAGTACCCGCTCGGGGTGATGAAGGAACACCTGCACACCCGCGAAGCCGCCGGCCTGTTCGACGTCTCGCATATGGGCCAGATCATTCTGCGCGGCCCACAGGCGGCGCAGGCCCTGGAGCGCCTGGTACCGGTGGATATCATCGACCTGCCCGTGGGCATGCAGCGCTACGCCATGTTCACCGACGACCAGGGCGGTATCCTCGACGACCTGATGGTCGCCAACCTGGGCGACGACACTTTGTTCCTGGTGGTCAACGCGGCCTGCAAGCACCAGGACCTGATGCACCTGCAACTGCAGATCGCCAGCCAGTGCCAGATCGACGCCTGTTTCGACCGCGCCCTGCTCGCCCTGCAAGGCCCGAAAGCCGTCGACGTACTGGCGCGCCTGGCCCCGGAAGTAGCCAAGATGACCTTTATGCAATTCGCCCCGGTGCGTCTGCTGGGTGTCGACTGCTACGTCAGCCGCTCCGGCTACACCGGCGAAGACGGCTTCGAAATCTCGCTGCCGGCCGCCCACGCCGAAACCCTGGCGCGCAGCCTGCTGGCCGAACCGGAAGTAGCCGCCATCGGCCTCGGCGCGCGCGACTCGCTGCGCCTGGAAGCCGGCCTGTGCCTGTACGGCCACGATATGAGCACCAGCACCACGCCGATCGAGGCCAGCCTGCTCTGGGCCATCTCCAAGGCCCGTCGCGCCGATGGCGCACGTGCCGGCGGCTTCCCCGGTGCCGAGCGGATCTTCGCCCAGCAACAGCAAGGCGTCGCCAGCAAGCGCGTCGGCCTGCTGCCGCAGGAACGGGTTCCGGTGCGTGAAGGCGCGGAAATCGTCGATGCCGACGGCACGGTGATCGGCAGCGTATGCAGCGGCGGCTTCGGCCCTAGCCTGGGCGCGCCGGTCGCCATGGGCTACGTGCAAAGCAGCCATATGGCCATCGACACTCCGGTCTGGGCCATGGTGCGCGGCAAGCGTGTGGCCATGAAAGTGGCCAAGACCCCGTTTGTGCCGCAGCGTTATTACCGCGGCTAACGACTAGACCTGCAGCACCGTCCTAGCGGACGGTGCTGCAGGCGCTCAACGCTATGCAGCGTTGATATCGGTAAAGATCAGGCGATTGCCAAACGGATCAGTCACCGCCATATCACGCCCCCAGGGCTGGCTGGTAATACCCGGCCGCGCATTGCCATAGGCCCGCGCCGTCAGCTCGGCATGCAGGGCATCCAGATCATCGACAGCGATACGCAGCGCCGCACCGGGGCAGCAATCGCCGTGGTGTTCGGACAGATGCAGCACGCACCCCGCCCGGGACACTTGCAGGTAGAGCGGCAAGTCCGCCTCGAAGCGATGCGCCCAATCCTCGCTAAAACCGAGAAACTCGCAGTAGAACGCCCGCGCCTTGGCTTCATCGAAGCTGCGCAGAATGGGAATCGGAGCCGCCAGCTGCATAAAGACCTCTGCCTGAATATATGCCCGGCACTCTATTTCAGCCCTAGACGAATGTCACCGCCTCAGTCCGGCAGTAGACAACTGCGCTTGTTACTGAACACCTCGCGGTCGATATCGCGCACATCCAGCGACACGGCATTTACGCTGGGCAGGCGCGCGACCAGGGCACGCACGATCTGCCGCGACAGCAGGCGCTTCTGCTCATCGGTGCGCCCGGCGAGGATGTAGAAGATCAGGTGAACGAAGTCCTCCTGGGTGCCGCCCACACTGAAATACTCATACAGGCTCAGGCGCAGCTTGACCTCCCCCGGCTGGAACAACCCGGTGGCCGCCGCCGCGTCCTCGACCACGCCGAGCAGCTCGGCCGGCGTGACCAGTTGCGTCAGGCTTTGCGAGCCCTCGATAAGGCAATGCGGCATAGGTGCCTCCACGTCATGTAGTGGACATAAAGCGTCCAATTTTGTCGTACGTTATCGCACAACAAATTCGGCAACAACAGCCCTGTATACACGGCAGAGCGTCTGTATCCGGCAGACCGGGGTGACCTTGGACAGCGCCTGAGATAATCACAAGCCCCCATAAAAGCCCCTAATTACCTGAACTCAGCGACGACTGCAGGCCGCCGCCAGCAGTTTTCTTATTGGACTTTCGTCTAGGGACGCGTTGACAAAGCTCGGCAAGGCTGTCGATAATCCAGCCACAGTTGTATGACAACATATGACTAATCATAAAAACAAAAACAAGGCCCGACCATGACGACTGTTGCCCTCGCCGCATCGGCTCGCTTCTCGCCCCTCCCGGCCGGCCCCGCTTTGCGGCGCGCCCGCAAAACGCCTCAGCGACACCCACACAGCTACCCCGCATTCGCCGACGGCTAAGCCCGAAGCAGGGGCGCGTTCCGACCTCGGACACGCCTGTCGCCCTGGCATGGGGCAACTCACCCGTTCCTTTCGCTCGCCGCTGGCTACCCGAGGCAGGCAGGGGACGGCTTGTTCAAAAATGGGAGCACAACAACAATGACTGCACGCAATGCCCTCTCGCTCGCCCTGCTCACCGCAGGCAGCATGGCCCTCGCCCTGCCACTCAGCAGCCAGGCTGCCGGTTTCAGCGAAGACGCCAAGGTCACCCTCGGCCTGCGCAACTTCTATATCAACCGCAACTTCGTCGACCCAGCCAACAGCCAGAGCAAAGCCGAAGAGTGGACCCAGAGCATGATCCTCGACGCCCGCTCCGGCTTTACCCAGGGCAGCGTCGGTTTCGGTCTGGATGCGCTGGCCATGGGCGCAATCAAGCTCGACGGTGGTCGTGGCACGCGCAACACCAGCCTGCTGCCGGTGCATGACGACGGCCGCCCGGCCGACAACTACGGTCGCCTGGCCGTGGCCGCCAAGGCCAAGCTGTCGAACACCGAACTGAAGGTCGGCGAATGGATGGCGGTGCTGCCGATCCTGCGCTCCGACGACGGCCGTTCGCTGCCGCAGACCTTCCAGGGGGCCCAACTGACCTCCAACGAGATCGCCGGCCTGACCCTCTACGGCGGCCAGTTCCGCCAGAACAGCCCGCGCAACGACGCCAGCATGGAAGACATGAGCTTCGCCGGTGCCAGCTCCGACCGTTTCAACTTCGCCGGCGGCGAATACCGCTTCAACGACAACCGCACCCTGGTCGGCCTGTGGCATGCCGAACTGCAGGACATCTACAACCAGCAGTACCTGCAGCTGCAGCACAGCCAGCCGGTCGGCGACTGGACCCTGGGGGCCAACCTTGGCTACTTCCAGGGCGAGGATGACGGCAGCGCCCTGGCCGGCGAGCTGGACAACAGGACCTACTCGGGGCTGTTCTCGGCCAAGATCGGCGGCAACACCTTCTATGTCGGCCTGCAGAAAGTCAGCGGCGATACCGGCTGGATGCGCGTCAACGGCACCAGCGGCGGCAGCCTGGCCAACGACAGCTACAACGCCAGCTACGACAACGCCAAGGAACGCTCCTGGCAGGTGCGCCACGACTACAACTTCGCCGCCCTCGGCATCCCCGGCCTGACCCTGATGAACCGCTATATCAGCGGCGACAACGTGCACACCGCGAGCACCAACGACGGCAAGGAGTGGGGCCGCGAAACCGAACTGGCCTACGTCATCCAGAGCGGCAGCTTGAAAAACCTGTCGATGAAATGGCGCAACAACACCATCCGTCGCGACTTCAGCAGCAACGAGTTCGACGAGAACCGCCTGATCTTCAACTACCCGCTGTCGATCCTCTGATTCACCGCTGTACCCGCGTCTGCTTACTCCTTGTGTGTGTAACTTTCAGCCCGTCCTTGCGACGGGCCTTTTTTCTCAAAGGAGAAGCTGATCGAGCATTGCCATACCCAGCCAATACTCTGCAAACCTGGAGAAATTCAATGGGCACGCTAAAAACCGAATGTGCAGAAGACAACACCGCAGAAAGCTCCCGCCGGAAGTTTCTGCAGCAATCACTGGTTCTCTCCGCAGGCGTTGCCGCTCTTGGCAGCCTGGGCCTGCCACGACTGGTTGAGGCCGAACCCCTGACGCAACGCTACCCGGATGTACTGGTCGAGATGCTTGACGAAAGCTTCGGCAAATACCGCCTGTTCAACGCCAGCGTGGAGAAACTCGCCACCGGCATGCGCTGGGCCGAAGGCCCTGTATGGGTTGGCGATGGCCGCTATGTTCTGGTCAGCGATATACCCAACAACCGGATTATGCGCTGGGACGAAATCAGCGATTCATTCAGCGTTTTCCGGGACGCCTCGAACCATTCCAATGGCTTGACCCGTGATCGCCAGGGCAGATTGATTACCTGCGAAGGCTCGACCACCAACGATCAAGGCCGCCGCATCACCCGCACCGAATACGACGGCAGCATCACTGTTCTCGCCGACAACTATGACGGCAAGCGTTTCAATTCTCCCAACGACATCGTGGTCAAGCGCGACGGTTCGCTCTGGTTTACCGATCCGCCGTTCCAGACCGGGAATTATTACGAGGGCCATAAGATTGCCCCCGCCCTACCCGATGCGGTGTATCGCATTGATGGCAACAACGGCAAAGTCACCCGTGTCATCGACAGCATTTCCGGCCCCAATGGCCTGTGCTTTTCCCCTGACGAAAAAGTCCTGTATGTCGTCGAGGGTCGGGCCAAGCCAAATCGGCTGATCTGGGCTTACACGGTCAATGAGGATGGCTCCCTGGGGGAACGCCGTAAGCATGTTGAAGCCATGGAACACGGTGCCTTAGATGGCATCAAGTGTGATGAGGACGGCAACCTCTGGTGTGGCTGGGGTAGCAGCGGGGCCCCTGGTGCCAAGCTGGAAAGCCTGGATGGCGTGATGATCTTCAATACCCAGGGCAAGGCCATCGGCCATATCAAGCTACCTGAGCGTTGCGGAAATCTGTGCTTTGGCGGCAGCAAAGGCAACCGCCTGTTTATGGCCAGCAGCCATTCGCTATATGCCCTCTACGTCAATACACGCGACGCCACCTTTGCTTGAGTAACGCCGCCGCGGGGCCGGCCAAAGGCCGGCCCACGGTGCTGTTTACAAGCCTGGTCAACGCAACCCGCCCACCATCGCCGCCACCACGCTCAGCACGTCCTGGCCCAGGCGCATGGAGCGTGCGCCGTTCCAGCCGGTCTGCGGGTTGGGGTTGTCGTCGTGGTCCTTGAACGGCATCTCGATGGTAAAAGCCAGGCAATCGAACTCCAGGCCGACGGCGTTGCAGGCCAGGCTGGTATTGGCCTCGCCGAACTGGTCGGGGGTGTAGCCGAAGGTGGTCTGGAATTCGGCACCGCTGTCGATCAGCAACTGCTTGAACTGGTTTTCCAGGCGTTGCAGGCGCGAGCTATAGCCGGGGTTGCCTTCGCAGCCGGCGACAAACACATGGGGGATTTCCTCGTCACCGTGGATATCCAGAAACAGGTCGACGCCGACCTGGCGCATCAGCTGCTGAACGAAGAACACCTCGGGACTTTGCGCCGTGCAGGCCGACTGCCAGGCGCGGTTGAGGTCGCAGCCGGCGGCATTGGTGCGCAGATGGCCGCGAAAGGCACCGTCGGGATTCATATTCGGCACCAGATACAGATCGGCCTGCGCCAGCAAGCTATTCAGCTCGGCATCGTCGCGCCGCTGCAGGCGCTCGATCAGCCCCTGGATAAACCACTCGGCCATATGCTCGCCGGGGTGCTGCTGGGCGATGATCCAGATCCGCCGCTGGGCCGCGGGGTTGCGGCTGACGCGCAGCACCTGGATATCGCGCCCCTCGATGCTTTTGCCGGTGGCGAACAGTTCGGCACCGGCCTGACTCAAGGCCTGCTCGATCAGCCGGCCGTGGCGCTCACGGCTGTAGGGCTCGAAATAGGCGAACCAGATCTGCCCGTGCTGCGGCTCGATATCGAAATTCAGCGCGCCATCTTCAAAACGGCTGGGTACGCGAAACCAGTTGAGCTGGTCGTAGGAAGCCACGGCGTGATAACCGTCCCAGGCACGGGGATAGGACGACTGCGCGGCATTGCCCAGGCTGAAGCCGTAACGCTGGCCAGGCTGCAGGCCCTCGACCTTGAAGTGGAACCACTGAAAATGCCCGCTGTTGAGATCCGGGCGAATGGCCAGCCGCACCTGCTGCGGGTTGCTGGCGTCGATAACCTCGATATTGCCGCTGTCGAAGTCGGAACTGATCTGCATAAATACCTCGGAAAGCTGTTGGGCATTGCACCTGTCAGCCAAGAATCGCAGCTGCGCACCGCCAGGGAAACGCCTGAGGCGACAAACTACGACGAATTCTGGCGCTGAGCCACCCGCACCAGCACACAGCAGCGGCCGGCGACGCAACTTGCGCCCGCGGCCGAGGTCTTCTGCTCGATACTGCCCACAGCGCCGCCAGACGGCAGGTGCACAGACAGACGCCCGCCACCCCGCACAAGGAATGCCCATGACACGCGCCCCCCGGGTCCGCCCGCTGCCCCTCGCCCTGCTCTGCGCCGCCCTGCTGATGGCCGGCTGCGCCAGCCAGACCACCGCTCCGCAAGCCCCCGAGACAGGCCAGACGCAACCACCCACCACTGTCGATGCCAGCGACCAGGCGCGGCTGCAGGCTCAGGCCAATCGTGGCGATCTCGACAGCCAGTTCCAGCTCGGCAGCCTGTACTTTGTCGGCAAACCGCAGAAGGACCTCAAGCAGGCCGAGTACTGGTGGAAGCTGGCCGCCGACAAGGGCCACGCCATGGCGGCTGTCAGCCTGGCCTACCTCTATACCGGTCGCGACAACCCGGACTTCGCCAACCCGGCGCAGATGCTCAAGTACCTTAACCAGTCCGCCGCCGGTGGCAATCCAATGGCCCAGCATATCCTCGGCAACCTCTACCTGCGTGGCGAGCAAGGCGTTGCGCGCGATCCCGCTCAGGCCCGCCGGCTGTTCCAGAGCGCCTGCCAGCAGAACTACCCAGCCAGTTGCACGGCCCTGGAGAAGCTGCCCTGAGCCCCTCACAGGAGTGGCGAGACGCCTGGTTATTGGCTGCAATGCTGTTCTATTCACCTCGATTCGCGGGCAAGCCCGCTCCTACATGAGCTGCGCATTTCGACAGCAACCTGCTCAGGCATAGCCCAAAAAAACGGCGCGCTTGTGGCGCGCCGTTACCGGGATGTCGAGAACGACTTTAGAGGGACCCGGCGCAGGCTTGTGGCCCAACCGGGTTATAGGCGAGGCGGCGACAGCCGAAACGCATATGGGCTACAGCAACTGCTCACAGGGGCGTGAGCAGCTCGCCGTGTTCGAGAAAGGCCTGCAGATTGGCCAGCACCAGCTCTTCCATCTGCAAGCGGGTTTCTTCGCTGGCGCTACCGATATGCGGCAACAGCACCAGGTTATCCAGCTCGCGCAGCGCCAGCGGCACCTGCGGCTCGGCCGCGTAGACATCCAGCCCGGCAGCACCGAGGGCACCACTGCGCAGGGCGGCGATCAGCGCCGGCTCATCGACCACCGAACCGCGCGCGACATTGATCAGGATGCCGTCCGGCCCCAGGGCCTCGAGCACCTCACGACCGATCAGCTGCTGGGTAGACGCACCGCCGGGGCAGGTCAGCACAAGAAAGTCCGCCCAGCGCGCCAGTTCGATCAGGTTCGCCTCATAAGCATGGGGGCAATCGGCCAGCGGCTTGCGGTTGTGGTAACGCACCGCCATGGCAAAGCCGCTGGCACGCTGCACCACGGCCTCGCCGATGCGGCCGAGACCGACGATCCCCAGGCGCTTGCCGCTGACCTTGCGCGCCAGTGGAAACGCACCATCGACCCAGTTACCGGCGCGGACGAAGCGGTCGCTTTCCGACATGCGCCGCGCCGTGTCGATAATCAGGCCCATGGCCAGGTCGGCCACGCAATCGTTGAGCACATCCGGGGTGGTGCTGAGGGCGATGCCACGATCACGCAGCAGCTCCAGCGGATAGGGGTCGTAGCCCACGCCAAAGCTGCAGATGGCGCGCAGGTTCGGCAGGCACGCCAGCTGCTCGACGCTGCAGCCGAAGCGGGCCGAAGACACCAGCAGCTCGAACTGCTCGCCCCGCTCTTGCAGGAAACGCAGCGGATCGGTCTGCTGCCATAGCGCAGTCACCTGATAGTGATCAGCCAGCGTGCGGTTGAAGCCTTCGCTAAGCGGGCCGATCTGCAGTACCTGGGGTTTGTTCATGTCGGCTCCTGGGATGGCCTTTATCTCGGTGGAAATTGGTGCGCACGGCGCACCCTACAGTCCGTACGCGCCTGCTCCGTAGGGTGCCCGTGCGCACCAGCATTCAGGTCACCGGAGCCGGGTTGAATAACACCAGATCGTTGTGCAGCCGGTGCTTCTCGGCCCAGGTCTGTTGCTTGCCGCTGGCGACGTCCAGATACAGCTGGAATATATGCCAGCCCATCTCGTCCAGAGTCATGCGCCCGCTGGTGATCTGCCCGGCATCCACGTCGATCAGGTCCGGCCAGCGCTCGGCCAGCTGGGTGCGGGTGGCGACCTTGATCACCGGCACCATGGCCAGGCCGTAGGGCGTGCCGCGGCCGGTGGTGAAAATGTGCAGGTTCATCCCGGCGGCGATCTGCA
>JBFJZW010000212.1:0-8571 GCA_041621875.1 Pseudomonas sp.
CAGCAGACCCCCGGCCATAAGCCGGGGTTTGCATTTATAGGGTCGTAAAGAGGAGAACCCCGATGAGACTGCTGCACACCATGCTGCGCGTCGGCGATCTGGATAAATCTATCGCCTTCTACACCGAAGTACTGGGTATGACCCTGCTGCGGCGCAAGGACTACCCGGAAGGGCAGTTCACCCTGGCCTTCGTCGGCTACGGCGATGAAGCGCACAACAGCGTGATCGAACTGACCCATAACTGGGGTGTGGACAGTTACGAGCTGGGCAGCGGCTACGGCCATATCGCCCTGGAAGTGGCCGATGTCTACAAGGCCTGTGAGGATATTCGCGGTCGCGGCGGCAAAATCACCCGCGAGCCGGGGCCGATGAAGCACGGCAGCAGCATTCTGGCCTTCGTCGAAGACCCCGACGGCTACAAGATCGAACTACTGTCGCCATCGCGCGCCGACTGACAGCTGCTAGACTTTGTAAGTAATGGCTTACAAGATTAATGGCAGTTTTGCCAGGCCAGGCGAGGTGTTCCATGGCTAGCGAGAACTATGCACAGCGGCTGATTCAGGCCGTGCAGGAGTTGTCCATGGCAAGGAGTCTGGATGCGGTTGCGGAAGTCGTACGCCATGCGGCGCGCGAGTTGGTCGGTGCCGACGGTGCCACCTTCGTCCTGCGTGACGGCGAGCAGTGTTTCTACAAGGACGAGGACGCCATCAGTCCGCTGTGGAAGGGCCAGCGCTTTCCCCTGCAGGCCTGCATCAGTGGTTGGGCCATGCTCAATCAGCAGGCCGCGGTCATCGAAGATATCTATCAGGACGCGCGCATCCCCCATGCCGCCTATCGACCGACCTTCGTCAAGAGCCTGGTCATGGTACCTATCCGTACCCTGGAGCCCATAGGTGCCATCGGCACCTACTGGGCCAGCCAGCACCGCGCTACGGCGGCTCAGGTCGAGATGCTCCAGGCCCTGGCCGATGCCACCTCGGTGGCGCTGGAAAACGTTCAGGTGTATGCCGAGCTGGAGCGGCGGGTGGCGGAGCGCACGGCGCAACTGGCCGAGGCCAATAATCGTTTGCGCGCCGAGATAGTGGAGCGCGAACGAGCCGAACAGGCGGTGCGCCAACTGTCGCTGACCGATGAGTTGACCGGTCTCTACAACAGGCGCGGCTTTATGTTGCTGGCCGAGCGCGAGCTGGAAGCGGCGCGGCGGCGCAAAGGGCGCAGCCTGCTGCTGTATGCCGACCTGGATTATCTGAAACAGGCCAACGACCGCTTTGGCCATGCAGTGGGCGATAGCATGCTGGTCGATGCGGCCCAGGTGCTGCGGTCGCTGTTCCGTCCCACCGATGTGGTGGCGCGCCTGGGTGGCGATGAGTTCGTGGTGCTGGCTTGCCATTACAGCAGCAGCGAAGAGGTGCTGCAGCGGCTGGACAAGGCCGTGGCGACCTTCTGCCGCAACAGCGGCCGGAAGTTGTCGCTGAGTGTCGGCATTGCCGAGTCGTCGTTGCAGGCTGACGAGAGCCTGGAGCAGTTGCTGACCCAGGCCGATGCCGCCATGTACGCCAACAAGTGCGCAAGGCGCAGTTTGCAGGTCGCGAGCTAGGCGGGCGTTACAACGGAAAAGCCCCGCGGATCGGCGGGGCTTTCTATAACGGGCTGTAACTTACAGGTCGAAATCGTATTCGGCCAATTGCTTGTTCAGACGTCGTTCGTCGAGGAAGTTGTCGATGATGCGGCGCTTGGTCAGGTTGGTTTTTGCCACCTCGACCGGGGCTTCCGCATCCTCGGCCTCGTCTGCAACAAAGTCTTCATCGAGCTCAAGATCTTCTTTCGCGGTGCTCATCTTTTTCACTCCTGGCTACAGGGGCCATTTGCGCACCTTATAGCGGCAAAACCTGTGCGGGTAAAAAAGATTTTTTCAATCGACCTATCGATTGGCTAAATAGCCGCTCAATCGTCTGAGGTTTTCTGCTTGTATTCGCACAGGTCTTCGATGCGGCAACTGCCGCAGCGCGGCTTGCGCGCCTGGCACACATAGCGGCCATGCAGGATCAGCCAGTGGTGGGCGTCGAGGAGGAATTCCTTGGGTACGAACTTCAGTAGCTTCTTTTCCACCTCGAGCACGTTCTTGCCGGGGGCGATGCCGGTGCGGTTGCTGACCCGGAAAATATGCGTATCCACCGCCATGGCCGGTTGCCGGAAGGCGGTATTGAGCACCACGTTGGCGGTCTTGCGGCCGACCCCCGGCAGGGCCTCCAGGGCTTCACGGGTCTGCGGCACCTGGCTGCCATGCCGTTCAACCAGCAGGCGGCAGGTCTCGATGACGTTCTTCGCCTTGCTGTTGTACAGGCCGATGGTCTTGATGTATTCCGAAAGTCTCTCGACGCCCAGAGCATGGATGGCCTCGGGGGTGTTGGCCACCGGATAGAGCCTGGCGGTGGCCTTGTTGACGCTGACGTCAGTGGCCTGGGCCGAGAGAATCACCGCGATCAGCAGCTCGAAAGGCGAGCTGTAGGCCAGCTCGGTCTTCGGCTCGGGGTCGTCTTCGTGCAGGCGGCGGAAGATTTCGTAGCGCTTGGCAGCGTTCACTCGATCACTCCGGTCACCCGCACCCGACGGCTTTGCACCGGCATCTCGACCTGACGCGCCTTGGCCCGTTCGGCCAGCACCTCATCCACGCGGTTTTTGCAGGCGATCAACAGGCCGAGGACGATAAAGGCTCCCGGCGGCAGGATGGCCAGCAGAAAGCCGCGGTACTCGGGAATCACCGTCAGCTGCCAGTCGGCGGCAAGGGGTCCGAACAGCAGGTGCATATTGGCGAACAGCACGCCGGTGCCGAACAGCTCGCGCAGGGCACCGATCATCACCAGCACCGCGCCGAAGCCCAGGCCCATGACCAGGCCGTCATAGGCGGAGCGGGCCGGGTCGTTCTTCGCGGCGAAACCGTCGGCGCGGCCGAGGATCACGCAGTTGGTGGTGATCAGCGGGATAAAGATGCCGAGGATCTGGTACAGCTCGTAGGTGAAGGCCTGCATCAGCAGTTCGATGCAGGTGGTCAGGGCGGCGATGATCATCACGAAGGCCGGCAGGCGCACCGCGGTGTTGACCACGCCGCGCACCAGCGATACCGCGGTATTGGAGCAGATCAGCACCACCGCGCTGGCCAGTGCCAGGCCGAGGGCGTTGACCGTGGAGTTGCTCACCCCTAGCAGCGGGCAGAGGCCGAGCAGCTGCACCAGGGCTGGGTTGTTCTTCCACAGGCCGTTAAGGGTGATATCGCGGTAACTGGGGTTAGCCATTGGACTTCACCTGGGCTGCGAACAGCTGCTGCTTATGGGCATCGAAATACTGCAGGGCCTTGTGCACCGCCTTGACCACCGCGCGCGGGGTGATGGTGGCACCGGCAAACTGGTCGAACTGGCCGCGGTCCTTCTTCACCGCCCAGCCCGCTTCGTCTGGCGCTTGCAGCGAGCGCCCGGCAAAGCTATGGATCCAGGGGCTCTTCGCCAATTCGATCTTGTCGCCCAGGCCCGGGGTTTCCCGGTGGTTGAGCACACGCACGCCGGCCAGGCGGCCATCGACCTGGATGCCGATCAGCAACTGGATCGCGCCGCTGTAACCGTCCGGGGCGGTGGCGCGCAGGATAATGGCGCTGGGCTGGCCATTTTTCAGGGCGATATAGGCGGGCTGCGGGGACTTGCTGCCGAGCAGTAGTGGGTCATGCAGCTGGATGCTGTGGTCCAGCAGCTGGTTGTCGTAGCTGTCCTGGGGCAGGATTTCGCTCAGGGCGCGGACCTGGGCCGCGCGCTCGGAGGCGGCGATACGCCCGGCCGTGTTCTGTTGCAACAGGGCCACCAGGCCCACGGTGGCAATGGCGAACAGCCCGAGTACCAGGCTGTTCTTCAGCATCGAGCGGCTAATTTCAGGCAGGGCCACGGTCACTCTCCCAACTTGAAGCCGCGAGTCGGCTTGCGGTGGCCATAGGTGCGTGGCCGCGTGTAGTAGTCGATGGTCGGTGCCGCCAGGTTCATCAGCAGCACGGCGAAGGCCACGCCATCCGGGTAACCGCCCCAGGCGCGGATCACATAGACCAGCACGCCGACGCCGACACCGAAGAGCAGCCGACCGAGGTTGCTGGTGGCACCGCTGACCGGGTCGGTGACGATAAAAAAGGCCCCCAGCATGGTCGCGCCGGTGAGCAGATGAAACAGCGGCGAACCGTGGGAGTCCGAGCCCGAACCGTTCCAGAACAGCAGGCTCATCAGGGCCAGGGCGGCGAGCATGCCCACCGGGGCATGCCAGGTGAACAGGCGCTTGTGCAGCAGGTACAGACCGCCGGCGAGGAAGGCCAGATTGACCGCCTCGGTGGCGGCACCGCCGAGATAGCCGAAGGCCGGGTTCTGTGCCCACAGCTCGTCTATGGTCAGGCTCTTGTTGATCTTCAGTGCGTCCAGGGCGGTGGCCTGGGCCCAGCCGTCGGGCAGGTTGGCGAGGCCGAGAATCTGTTGCAGGCCTTCGAGCAGGCCGACCGTATGGGGGGCTGGCCAGCTGGTCATCTCTACCGGGAAGGAAATCAGCACCACCACATAGCCGAGCATGGCCGGGTTGAAGGGGTTCTGCCCGAGGCCGCCATACAGCTGTTTGCCGAATATCACGGCAAAGCCGGTGGCCACCAGGGTCAGCCACCAGGGCGAGTAGGGCGGCAGCGCCAGGGCCAGCAGCACGGCGGTGACCAGCACGCTGTAGTCCTTGAGGAAGAACAGCAGCGGGCGCTTGCGCAGGGCCAGAATGGCGGCCTCGAAGCCCAGGGCGCAGGCGCTGGCCCAGAGCAGGTTGATCAGGGTGCCGGCACCGAATAGCCAGGTCAGGGCCAGGATGCCCGGTACCGTGGCCAGCAGCACCTGCAGCATGACCTGCTGGGTGCGGTTGCTGCCCTTGGCGTGGGGCGATGTGATGCGGGGCAGGGCCATTGGTGCTCCGGTGGATGTTTGGGTTGACTGCGCAGGGCTGTGATCAGCTGCCTGCGTGTTCCTGTAGTTTGCTTTCGGCGTCCGTCAGGCGCTGGCGTGCGGCGCTCAGGGCTTCGGCGGCACTGCTGTCGTCGCGCTCCAGTTTGCGCAGGTCGGCACGGGCGAAGGCCACCTCGGTTTTCAGCGCGCGGGTGGTTTCGTCGATGGGGTGCTTGTCGGTGCGTACCAGCTCTGGTGCGGGTTTGGCGGATGCATCCTCGGCCTGATGCAGGGCCTGTTCGGCCTGCGCCAGTGCGCTGCGCAGGCTATCGAGCGTGGCGTCGTCGCTGCCGGCCTTCTCGGCTTTTTTCAGTTCGGCGCGCTTCATCGCCAGTTCGATCTTGGCCTTTTTCAGTGCCTCGTCCCCGGCTGGCTTGGCCAGCGCAGCGGGGGCCTGTTGCTGCAGATTGGCCAGGACCTTTTCGGCCTCTTCCCGGAGTTGGCGCAGGTGGGCGATTTCCGCCTGCTGGTCGTCATCGGGGTTTTCCAGCTTCTCCAGCTTGCGCAACTGGGCCTTGAGCATGGCGGCGTCGATTTTGGCTTTCTTCAGCGCTTCGTCGCTGACCGGCGTGGCCGCGGGCTGGGTTTCCAGCTCGATCAGGTGTTTCTCGGCCGCTTCCAGTTGTTGGCGGACACGGGCCCGTTCGGTCTGTTGTTCTTCGTCCGGGTTTTCCAGCTTCTCCAGCTTGCGCAGCTGGGCCTTGAGCATGGCAGCGTCGATCTTGGCTTTTTTCAGTGCGCCATCGTCGCCAGCCGCTTTGGCCACGGGAGCGGCCGCCGGTGCTTGGGCGTCGAGGCTGGCCAGGAGTTTTTCCGCGGCTTCCAGCTGGCTGCGCAATTGCGCCAGTTCGGCCAGCTGCTCGGGGCTGGGCGCTTCGAGTCTTTCCAGCTTGCGCAGCTGGGCGCGGAGCATGGCGGCGTCGATCTTGGCTTTTTTCAGTGCGCCATCATCGGCAGCGGCAGCGGCAGCGGCAGCGGCCGGCGTTGGCGGGTTGGCGGCCATGGCTGTGTCGAGCGCCTGCTGGGCGGCGGCTGCGGCGCTGCGCAGTTCGTCGACCTGGGCTTGCAGCTCGGGGTTGGCATGGGCGGCCAGCTGTTTCTCGGCCTTTTTCAGGGCGACCTGGGCCATGCTGGCTTCGATCTTGAGTTTCTTCTGTTCGTCGCTCGGGCCGGCCGGTTTGGCTGCGGCTGTATCGCTGCTGGCCGCAGCTGTTGCGGCTTGAGCCTGGGCGGCCTTCGCCTGGGCCGCTTTGGCGGCGCGGGCCTGGCGTTCGGCTTCCTTCTGCTCTTCGGCGCGGCGCAGGCGTTCCTGGCGCAGCTCGAAGCGCTGCTTGGACTGTTCGGCCTTGAGCTGCTTCTGCTCCAGGTCGCGAATCTCGCCCTTGGCCGCGCGGTAATACTGCACCAGGGGGATGCTCGACGGGCAGACATAGGCGCAGGCACCGCATTCGATGCAGTCGAACAGGTTATGCGCCCTGAGTTGCTCATGCTCCTGGCCGATGGCGAAGAAGTGCAGCTGCTGCGGCAACAGGCTGGCCGGGCAGGCCTCGGCACATTCGCCGCAGCGGATGCAGGGCATGGCCGGCGGCGGGGCGGGCAACTCGGCCGCGGTCGACGCCAGCAGGCAGTTGGTGGTCTTGATCAGCGGCACAGCGAAGTCGGGCAGGGTAAAGCCCATCATCGGCCCGCCCATGATCAGGCGATTCAGCTTGCCGCGGTCGAGGCCGGCAAACTCCAGCAGTTCGCCCACCGGGGTGCCCAGCAGCACCTCGACGTTCATCGGCCGCGCCAGGGCTTCGCCGGTGAGGGTGGTGATGCGCGAGATCAGCGGCTTGCCGTTGATCACCGCGTCATGAATGGCCACGCAGGTGCCGACGTTCTGGCAGAGGATGCCGATATCCGCGGGCAGGCCACCGGAGGGTACTTCCACGCCGGTGAGAATCTGGATCAGCTGCTTCTCACCGCCCGAGGGGTATTTGGTCGGGAACACCTTGAGCTGATAGCTGCGCTCGCTCAGGGCCGCACGCAGCGCGGCGATGGCTTCGGGTTTGTTGTCCTCGACGCCGATCAGCACCTGGTCGGGCTGGATCAGCTGGGCGAGGATATCGATACCCGAGATCAGCGCGCTCGCGCGCTCGCGCATCAGCCGATCATCGGCGCTGATATAGGGTTCGCACTCGGTGCCATTGATGATCAGGGTGTGGGTCTTCTGCGTCGGCCGCGCGTTGAGCTTGACCGCCGTGGGGAATCCCGCGCCGCCCAGGCCGCTGATGCCGGCCTGGCGAATCAGCTCCAGTAGGACGGTGTTCTCCAGGTGCCGGTAGTCCGCGCAGGGCGTCAGTTCGATCCACTCATCCAGCCCATCGCTGTCGATAACGATGGCCGGGGCGAGCATGCCGGACACGTGCGGGTAAGGTTGCGGGCCGATAAAGCTCACGGTGCCGGAAGTCGGCGCATGCACCGGTACGCTGACAAAACCATTGGCGGCGGCGATCAGCTGGCCTTTGAGCACGCGCTCGCCCACGGCCACCACTGGCTCGGCCGCCGCGCCTATATGCTGGTTAAGCGGCAGGACCAGGCGCTTGGGCAGCGGTGCGGGTTGAATCGGCGTGCGGTTGGACAATTCCTTGCGCTCGGCCGGGTGAATACCGCCGGGGATATCCCAGATGAGTTGCTGCGCGCTCATGCTGCCTGCTCCCGGTCCGAGGCAATCAGTTGGCCGGGGGCCAGGGGTTTTTCCCATTTCCAGCTCTGTACCGTGCTGCCCACTTCCAGCATGTCGATGCAGTCCACCGGGCAGGGCTCGACGCACAGGTCGCAGCCGGTGCACTCGCTGGCGATCACAGTGTGCATCTGCTTGGCCGCGCCGACGATGGCGTCCACCGGGCAGGCCTGGATGCACTTGGTGCAGCCGATGCACTCGGCTTCGCGGATATAGGCGACCATCTGCGGTTTCTCGCCTTCCACGGCGTCCAGCGGCTCCGCTTCGACGTCGAGCAGATCGGCCAGGGCGGCGATGGTCGCTTCGCCGCCGGGCGGGCACTTGTTGATCTTGTCGCCGCCGGCAATCGCCTCGGCGTAGGGTTTGCACCCCGGATAGCCGCACTGGCCGCACTGGGTTTGCGGCAGCAGGGCATTGATCTGCTCGGCAATCGGGTTGCCTTCGACCTTGAAACGCACCGCGGCGAAACCGAGGATGGCACCGGCCAGCAGACACAGACCGAGCAGGGCGAGGACGGCGATCAGCACCAGACTCATAGCTTTATCAGCCCGGTAAAGCCCATGAACGCCAGGGACATCAGCCCGGCGGTGATCATGCCGATGGCCGCGCCCTGGAAGGACTTGGGCACGTCGGCGATGGCAATGCGCTCACGCATGGCGGCGAACAGCACCAGCACCAGGGAGAAGCCGATACCGGCGGCAAAGCCGTTGGCGGTGGCGCTGATAAAGGTGAACTCGGCCTTGTTGGCGTTGAGCAGGGCCACACCGAGGACGATGCAGTTGGTGGTGATCAGCGGCAGGAAGATGCCGAGCACGCGGTACAGCAGCGGGCTGGTCTTGTTCACCA
>JBFJZW010000213.1:0-8531 GCA_041621875.1 Pseudomonas sp.
ACTGGCATACAACCAAGAGCAGCTCCGCGTATTGGTCGGCGGATGCAGTGCCTTCTGAGCGGGGGGTTGCCACCTAAAACACGGGAGCCACCTACTTGCCCATGAGTCTGCAGCGTTCGCGGACAAGTCCCCTCCTACAAGAGCACCACTGCACTGTAGTTCGCAGCCAACGCCCACCCCTGCAAAAGCGCCACTGCATTGCAGGAGAGACCTTGGTCGAAAGGGTCCTTGATCGTTTAGGACGGTTCGGGTCTAGCACGCAGGGATTGGCAACCAGCGGCAGCGCTCAAGAGCCGTGCTGCCAGGGCTGCCCCTCCTACAAAAAGCGACACAGTGAAATATCAGCGCAACTGATTGAACAGACTGAGGCTGGCGATTTTTACGTAGCTCTGCTGCGAGGCTTCCAGAACGATGGACTGGAACGACAGGCGCGACAACGCTTCGGCGTAGTCCAGCTCGCGCAATTCAGCCTGCACGGATTTATTGACCAGGGTGACGTCTTCATTATCGGTCTGGGTCGAATCGATAATATTCAGGCGTGCACCGATTTCGCCGCGCACACCGTCGACGGTGGTCATGCCATGATCGAGGTTGGTCAGGGCCACCGCCACTGCATCGCGCACCTGCAAACCTGTTGCCGGGCCTTCCAGGCTAGCGCGTAGTTGAGCGATGGTTTCGAGGATGCCCTGCTTCTGCCGAGTCGGATCGGAGGTGACCTGGATGCTTTCGCCGCCGACCGGCACGCCGTCGAACTGCACGCTCACCCCGCCAAACACCAACTGATCGCTTTGGGCATCGTCTTCATCCATCCGCCCACTGGCGAGCACGCCGGCAGCAGGAACTCCGTAGACGTCGTAGCGCTTCGGATCGAGCGGATCGAAGCGGATTTCGATACCCGTGTCGGGAAACGCCGGATTACCGGAGAACGCCACTTCGTCCTGCACCAACGGTGCGGATACAGAGAGGGTGGAGCCCGGTGTCAGCAAGGGATCGAACGCGGCGTCGAGCCGACCGGCATTGGTGATGTTCTGGAAGATTTTCTTACCGCTGTCGCTAATGGCCAGGTCCAGCGAACTGGCCACCTGCAGCTTACGCTGACCCTCGTCGCCCTGGTAGCTGTAGCTACCATCGCCCTCACGGACAAAGGGCTGGGTCTTGCCCTGAAAACCGGCGAACAGGTATTCGCCGCGGGCGTTGCGGGTATTCATCAGGCCGAACAGCTCGTTTTCACGCTCGCCCAACTCGGCGGCGATAGACTTGCGATCATCGGCACTCAGGCCTCCATTACCCGCCTGCACGGTCAGTTCACGTACACGCTGAAGGACGGTGTTGACCGAATTGAGGGTGACCTCTTCCTGAGTCAGGCTGTTATTGGCGGCCGTCAGGTTGTCCTTGTATTGGGTCAGCACATTCTGCTGCTGCTCCAGCTGCAACAGGCGCACGGCGGCGACCGGATCGTCTGCCGGGGTGAGCATACGGTTGCCAGTGCTGATCTGTTCCTGGGTGCGGGTGACATTAGCGTAGTTGCGCTGAATGCCCGAAACACCGTTGTTGAACGCCTGGATGGTGGAGATGCGCATGCTTGAGCCTCTTGTTGCTACCGCCGAGCCCGGCAGATTTTGTAGGGTGTGGCCGTGCGAACCGGCATTTTCATCGGTGCGCACGGCGCACCCTACGACTTAGCGGAATGTATTGATCAGGGTATCGAACAAAGAGCGCGCAACTTGAATAACCTGTGCCGAAGCGTTGTAGTACTGCTCGAATTTGATCAGGTTGGCCGCCTCTTCGTCGAGGTTGACCGCCGACAGTGAATCGCGATTGTCGGTCGCCTGCTTGAGAATCGCCCCGGTCGCCTCGCTGTCCTGCCTGGCCTGGGCCGTCAGGGTGCCGACCCGTTCGACCAGGTCGCCATAGCCATCGGTAAAGCTGACGCCCGTGGCAATACCGCTCACGCTTGGGTCCACACCGACGGTCTGCTTGCTTTGCAGGTCCACCAGTTTCAGGGCGTTACGGTTGTCCGAGACGCCGTTCTGGTTGAACCCCACAGTGAACGTGTCGCCCTCCTGCGGACGGCCGCTGAGCGTCATTCGTACAGTGCTGCCGTCTGCCAATTGCAGCTTGTAGGTGTTCTGCTGCCCCTCCTGGAAGGTGGGGTCTGCCGCGTTCGTACCGTCCGCATTGATTCGGGTGAGCGTAGTACCTGCCGGCACAGTAAATGTACTGTTGACAGCATCGTAGGTCAGCGTCACTGCGGGCGTTAATGCAGTCTTCAGCGCATCCATAGGGGCAGAGGACGCTCCCATGGCCTGCAGATCCGGCTGACTAATCGTTCCGTTACCGCTATTTTGCAAGTCCGCCTCGGCCCGCACGGGTGCGGCGAACGCCAGCTGATCGGGCTGATCCAGCACGGTCGAAATGCTCGTGGCACCGCGCCGAGTGGGCTGCAGAAGAAACTTGTCGGCCGCGGCCGGCGCGGCATCGAGGGCCAGGGCAAAGCCCTGATCGCGGCCAGCGGCATCGGTGAAGGTCAGGCTGGCGGGATAGCTGCCAGGCGGGTTCGGGCTCACCGTCAGGGTCGCGCCGTCACTCAGACGCCGGGCCTGGTACTGGGTGCCATCGTACTCCAGGCGGTAGTCGCTGGTGGTCAGCACGCTGGTATCGGTGATAGTCAATGCCGGCTGAACGCTGCCGGTATTGGTCGAAAAGGCCCTCACCCGCAGCGCGGCGAGGGCGGCGTCGTTGAAATCACCGAACAATGCCGAACCGACCTGGCCCTTCAGATCCAGGCCCTGACCGAGCTGGGTATTGACCTGATCGCTGACCGCCAGTGCCAGCCGCCCCAGGGAGTTGAGGGTCGGGTCCAAGGTCTCGCTGCGGTAGCGGATCAAGCCGCCCAGTTCGCCGCCGGTAAGCAGGGAGGTAATGCCCTGACGCGAACCGCCGCTGACGAAATTCACCTCGAAACGGGTTGGATCGCCCTGCCCCGGCACCACTTCCAGGCGGCTGGCGCTGCTGCCCACCACCAGCGGCTGGCCGGAGCCGACAAACAGGTTCAGCGAGTTGTCGTCCTGCGGTACCACGGTGACGCCGACATAGGTGGACAGCTGCCGAACCGCCTCTTCGCGCGCATCGAGCAGGTCGTTGGGTTGCTGGCCATTGGCTGCAGCCTTGGCGATGGCATCGTTGTAGCTGGCGATCGAGGTCGCCAGGCGGTTGACCTGATCGGTGACCGCCGACATCTGCTTGTTGATAAATTCGTTCTGTTCGCTGATGCGGTCGTAGACCGTATTGAAACGCTTGGCCAGGCCCTCGGCCTCCGACAGCACCAGCTGCCGCGCGGGAATATTGGCGGGGTCTTCGGCAGCGGTTTGCAGGGCCGAGAAGAATTTCTGCAGCGAAGGCGTGATGCCCGTGGTCGAGCCGGCCAACAGCGAATCCAGCTGCTCGATCTGGCTCTTGTAGGCCTCGACATCGGAGCTGAGCGCCGTACTGCTGCGCACCTGGGTACTGAGGAACTCGCTGTAGGTGCGACGGATATCCACCAGGGTGGTGCCCGAGCCGATAAAGCCGGCCCCGCTGAACTGCGGCGTGCGCGTGGCCTGCACGGTGTCCTGGCGCGAGAACCCCGGGGTGTTGACGTTGGTTATATTGTGGCCGGTGACCGCCAGCGAGGTCTTGTTCGCCGACAGCCCGGACAGGCCAATACTGAGTAGGTCAGCCATGTTTCATCATCCGTTGGTGGACGGCGTACTGACGGCCGCGACTGTTTGATAGGTCTGCATCTGCCGGGCGATCTGGGCGATCTTGCGCGCGTATTGCGGGTCGGTGGCGTAACCGGCCTTTTGCAACTCGCGGGCGAACTGTTCGGGCTTGTCGGTGCTGGCCAGGGCCTTCTCGTAACGGCCATTGCCCTGCAGGAAGCTCACGTAGTCTTCGAAGCTGTGGGCGTAAGAGTCATAGGCGCGGAAGGACGCCGCTTCCTTGACCGCCTTGCCGCCCCGGTATTCGGTGGTCAGCACCCGGGCCGAGTCGCCCTCCCAGCTGTTGTGGCTCTTGATGCCGAACAGGTTATGGCTGCTCTCGCCGTCGCGGGTGCGGATGATCGACTTGCCCCAGCCGGTTTCCAGCGCAGCCTGGGCCACCAGGTAACGGGGGTCGACGCCAATCTTCTGCGCCGCCTGCTCGGCCATCGGCAGCATGGCGGCAATAAACTCGTCCTTCGAAGCAAACGCCGCCTTGCCGGGTGCCAGAGGCGGCTGGGCCAGACGACGGCCGGTGATGGCGTCGCTGCCGTTCAGGCTCAGGGCGCTACCAGCGGGGGCGGCGAAGGCCTTGGCGGGGATCCAGTCGTTCTGCGCCAGGGTCTGGCCCTCCGGCGAGCCAGCGGTCGGCACGATACCCGCCAGCAGGCGGTCGGTCAGCTTGCCCGGCAAGGCCAGGCGGCGCTGGTTGATCAGCGGCGCATCGTCGCGGCCGCTGTCCACCCTGGCCAGGGGTTTGCTCGGCGCGCTGGGCACCGGCTCATCGACCTGGGCGAAGGGATTGGGCCGGCTGCCGGCATCCTTGATCTGCGACATTTGCCGCACCAGCACATCGGCCAGGCCGATGCCGTTCTGATGGTTGGACAGGGTCACCGACAGCTGCTGGTCGTGCATGTCCTGGTAGGTCTTGCTCTCGTTGCTGTTCATGAAGTTGCCTTCACCGAACACTTCGTTGGCCGAGCGCATGGCCTTGAGCATCTCGTTGAGAAACAGCGACTCAAACTCCTGAGCCACCTTCTTGATGTTCTTTTCGCTGTCGCCGCCGACCTTGAACTGGTTGAGGCGATTGAGATCGTTATAGGCACCGCTGTCGAGGGTGGTAGTGCCACCGAGCAAACCGGCTGAAAGACGAGAGTCCATAGCGTGCGCTCCCTTAAATAACGATCAGGTCAGCCTGCAGAGCGCCGGCTTGCTTCAGCGCCTCCAGGATGGCCATAAGGTCGGAAGGCGAAGCGCCCACCTGATTCACCGCGCGGACGATCTCATCCAGCGTGGTCCCCGGGCCGAACTTGAACATCGGCTTGGCTTCTTCATCGACATTCACCCGCGAGCGCGGCACCACGGCGGTCACCCCACCGGACAGCGCCTCCGGCTGGCTGACAATCGGGTCTTCGGTAATGGTTACGGTCAGGCTGCCGTGGGTCACCGCCGCCGGCTGTACGCGCACGTTCTGGCCGATAACGATGGTGCCGGTACGCGAATTGATGATGACCTTGGCCACGGCCTGGCCCACCTGCACTTCGAGGTTTTCCAGGATCGACAGGTAGTCGACACGCTGGTTGGGATCCAGTGGCGCGCTGACGCGCACCGAGCCGCCATCCAGGGCCTGGGCCACGCCGGGGCCGAGCAGTTCGTTGATATGGTCGACGATGTTTTTCGCCGTGGTGAAATCAGGGCGATTGAGGTTGAGGGTCAGGTAATTGCCCTGATCGAAACCGCTCGGCACCGGCCGCTCGACCGTGGCACCACCGGGAATCCGCCCGGCCGACGGCACGTTGACGGTAATCCGCGAGCCGTCGCCGCCTTCGGCGTCGAAACCGCCGACCACCAGGTTGCCCTGGGCGATGGCGTAGACGTTGCCGTCGATGCCCTTCAGCGGGGTCATCAGCAGGCTGCCGCCGCGCAGGCTCTTGGCGTTGCCGATGGAGGACACGGTGATATCGATGGTCTGCCCCGGCCGGGCGAACGCCGGCAGGTCGGCATGGATGGACACCGCGGCGACGTTCTTCAGCTGCACGTTGCCGCCCTGCGGCACCTTGATGCCGAACTGGGCCATCATGTTGTTGAAGGTCTGCACGGTGAACGGCGTCTGGGTGGTCTGGTCGCCGCTGCCGTTGAGGCCGACTACCAGGCCGTAGCCGATCAACTGGTTGGTGCGCACACCCTGGATGCTGGCCAGGTCCTTGAGGCGTTCGGCCTGGGCCAGGGAAGCCAGCAACAGGGCGGCGGCGGCGAGCAGGTATTTGCTAAGCGTCATGCTGGCCATCCTCAGAACGGCCACATTGGGCTAAGAAAGAAACGGCTCATCCAGCCCGGCTGGGACGCGTCGGCAAAGGCCCCGGTGCCCGAGTAGGTGATACGCGCATCGGCGATGCGGGTCGAAGACACGGTGTTGTCGGTGGCGATATCGTCCGCCCGCACCAGGCCGGCAATGCGCACCAGCTCATCGCCGGTGTTGAGGGTCATCCACTTCTCGCCGCGCACCAGCAGGATACCGTTGGGCATCACTTCGGCCACCGATACGGTGATCGAGCCGGTGAGGCTATTGCTCTGCCCGGCCTGGCCGGAACCGTCGGCGGAACGGGTGGCATCGAAGCTGGCATCCAGACCCAGGGTGTCATTGGTCATGCCCAGCGCGCTCAGGCCTGCCAGGGGGTTCTTCGGAGACACGGCCATGCCGAACAGGTTGGGCACCCCGAGATTGGCCGAGCTGTCTTTGCTGATCTGGCTGTTGCTGTTCTTGCTGGCCTGGGTCCGCTCATTCAGGGTGATGGTGATGATGTCGCCGACGCGGTAGGCCTTACGATCGCCAAACAGGTTGTTCTCGAAACCGGCCTGATAGATCGAGCCATTGTTCTGCGAGGCCGGCAGCGGCGTGCGCGGCAACACGGGAGCGTAATAGGGGTCATTCGGCTTGGGCGCGGGGGCCATGCAGCCGCTCAGGGCCAGGGGGCCAAGCAGTGCGAGAAGGATCATCAGCCGGTTCATATCTACTACCTCAGGTGTTGCACGTTGCAGGGTGGCGGCCCCCATCATGGGGCCATGCCTACTGGGCCTGGCGGGTTAAGCCGCTAGGTCCGGTGTCTTAAAGGTTCTGCGAAATAAAGCCGAGCATCTGATCGGCAGTGGAAATCACCTTGGAGTTCATCTCGTAGGCGCGCTGGGTGGTGATCATATTGACCAGCTCCTCGACCACGCTGACGTTGGAGTTTTCCAGGGTGTTCTGCAGGGTGGTACCCAGGCCATTCAGGCCTGGCGTGCCGACCTGGGGCGCGCCGCTGGAGGCGGTTTCCAGGAACAGGTTGTTACCGACGGCTTCCAGACCCGCCGGATTGATAAAGTCGGCGGTCTGCAGGTTGCCGACGATCTGCGGCTGTGGATTGCCGGAGGTGGTCACCGAGACGGTGCCGTCTTCGCCCACGGTAAAGGTGCGCACTTCATTGGGCAGGACGATCGCCGGCTCCAGGGCATAGCCATTGGAGGTGACCACCTGGCCGTCGGAATTGAGGTGGAAGCTGCCGTCACGGGTATAGGACACCGTGCCATCGGGCATCAACACCTGGAAGAAGCCGCGGCCGTTGATCGCCATATCCAGCGGCTGTTCGGTGGTCTGCAGGCTGCCGGCGGTGAAGATCTTCTGCGTGCCCACCACCCGCACACCGGTCCCCAGTTGCAGGCCGGAAGGCAGTTGGCTGTCCTGGCTGGACTGGCCGCCGGGTTGGCGACGGATCTGGTACAGCAGGTCCTCGAACTCGGCGCGATCGCGCTTGAAGCCAGTGGTCGAGACGTTGGCCAGGTTGTTGGAAATGGTGGTCAGGTTCATGTCCTGGGCGGACAGACCGGTCTTGCTGACCCACAGTGCCGGAAGCATAGCGATTCTCCTCGGACGTCGTTTTACCGACGCCGCGTGCTGATAATTAGGTCATCTGCAAGACGCGCGCCATGGCTGTCGAATTATCTTCGGCAGTGCGCATCATCTTTACTTGCAGTTCGAATTGGCGCGACAGGGAGAGAATCGCGGTCATCTCTTCCACGGCATTGACGTTGCTCGACTCGAGAAAGCCCGAGGTCACCTGAACGGTCGCATCGGCTTGCACCTGGCCCTGGCCCTTGAAACGGATCAGGCCGTCGGCACCCTTCTCCATCTGCTTGAGATCCGGATTGACCAGCTTCAAGCGGTCGACCTCGGCCAGCACATTGGGGGCCTCGCCGAGGGCGCGAATGCTGATGGTGCCGTCCTGACCGATCTCGATCTTCTGCTCGGGCGGCACGGCGATAGGCCCGGCATTGCCCATCACCGGCAAGCCGTTGCCGGTACGCAGCACGCCCAGGGCATCGATATTCAGGCTGGCGGTACGCACATAGGCTTCGCTGCCGTCGGCCGCCTGTACGGCCAGCCAACCCTGGCCGCCAATCGCCACGTCGAGGTCGCGACCGGTCTCCTGCAGCGAACCCGGAGTGAAATCGGTGCCCGGGCGCTCGCTCATGGCATAGACCCGCGACGGATAACTGTCACCAAAAATCGGCATGGCCCGCGCCTGCTCGAAATCGCGGCGAAAGCCGGTGGTCGAGATATTCGCCAGGTTGTTGGCGTGGGCACGCTGGGCCAGGCTGTTCTGGTGGGCCCCAGTCATGGAAACGTACAGCATCTTGTCCATGGTCATTCTCCGAGTTGGGCTTGCCGCCCGCTGCTCTGTACAAGCTACAAAGCAATAGCTATGCCAGCCTCGAATAACAACTATAAGAGCATGAAAAATATGAATTTTTAAA
>JBFJZW010000214.1:0-8526 GCA_041621875.1 Pseudomonas sp.
GAAGAAAATACCGATAAAGGCCGAGGGGAAGCCGGCGATGATGATCAGCATGGCGTTGCGGAACACATGGCCGTAGAGCACGCCGTTGTTGGTCAGACCCTTGGCCCTGGCGGTGGTCACGTATTGTTTGTTGATCTCGTCGAGGAAGCTGTTCTTGGTCAGCAGGGTCAGGGTGGCGAAGTTGCCGATGACCAGAGCGGTGACCGGCAGCGCCAGGTGCCAGAAGTAGTCGAGCAGCTTGCCGCCAAAACTCAGTTCGTCGAAGTTGTTCGAGGTCAGTCCGCGCAGGGGGAACCAATCCCAGTAGCTGCCGCCGGCGAACAATACGATCAGCAGAATGGCGAAGAGGAAGGCCGGGATGGCATAGCCGACGATGATCGCCGAACTGGTCCAGACGTCGAAGGCGCTGCCATGCCGGGTGGCCTTGGCGATCCCCAGGGGGATCGACACCAGGTACATGATCAGGGTGCTCCACAGCCCGAGAGAGATCGATACCGGCATTTTCTCGATGATCAGGTCGATGACCTCGGCATCGCGGAAGAAGCTCGAGCCGAAATCGAGCTGGGCATAGCTTTTCAGCATCAGCCAGAAGCGTTCCGGGGCCGGCTTGTCGAAGCCGTACATGCGCTCGATTTCCGCCACCAGTTCGGGGTCCAGGCCCTGGGCCCCGCGGTAGTTGGAACCGGCCACCGAAACCTCGGCACCGCCGCCGGCGATGCGGCTGGTGGCACCCTCGAAGCCCTCCAGCTTGGCGATCATCTGCTCGACCGGGCCGCCGGGGGCGGCCTGGATGATGATGAAGTTGATCAGCAGAATGCCGAACAGGGTGGGGATGATCAGCAGCAGGCGACGGAAGATATACGCCAGCATCTTATTGCTCCGCCGTCGGCGAGGCGGCCGGTTCTGGCTGCGCCTCGGTTGCCTGCGGGCGGACCCACCAGGTGTTCAGGCCGATATCGTACTGCGGGGTGACTTTCGGGTGCTCGAAGCGGTTCCAGTAGGCCACGCGCCAGGTCTTGATATGCCAGTTGGGGATCACGTAGTGGCCCCAGAGCAGGACGCGATCCAGGGCGCGGGTATGCTCGATCAGGCTTTGTCGCGAGTCGGCGTTGATCAGGCCTTCGACCAGCTGATCCACGGCCGGGTCCTTCAGGCCGATAAAGTTGCGACTGCCGGGGTTGTCGGCGCTGCTGGAGTGCCAGTATTCGCGCTGCTCGTTGCCGGGGGAGTTGGACTGGCCGAAGCCGCTGACAATCAGGTCGAAGTCACGCGAGCGCAGGCGGTTGATGTACTGGGAGACATCGACCCGGCGGATCACCAGCTCGATGCCCAGGTCCGCTAGGTTGCGCTTGAATGGCAGCAAAACACGCTCGAACTCGGTCTGGGCGAGGAGGAACTCGAAGCTGACGGCTTTGCCTTCGGCGTCGAGCATCTGGTCGCCTTCGATGCGCCAGCCGGCTTCTTGCAGCAGCTGATAGGCGCGGCGCTGCTGTTCGCGAATGATGCCGCTGCCATCGGTGACCGGTGGCTGGTATTCGTCGCTAAACACCTGCGGCGGGATCTGCTCACGCAGCGGTTCAAGCAGTTTCAGCTCGCCTGGGCTGGGCAGGCCGACGGAGGCCAGTTCGGAGTTGTCGAAATAGCTGCGGGTACGGGTGTAGGCACCATTGAACAGCTGTCGGTTGGCCCATTCGAAATCGAACAGCAGACCCAGGGCCTCGCGTACGCGGCGATCCTGGAACAACGGGCGGCGGGTGTTGTAGATAAAGCCCTGCATGCCCGTGGGGTTGTGGTTGGCGATTTCTTCCTTGATCAGCTGGCCGTTGGCGACCTCGTCGATGTTGTAGGCGGTGGCCCAGTTCTTTGCGCTGGTTTCCAGCCAATAGTCGAACTGGCCGGCCTTCAGGGCTTCCAGGGCCACGGTGTTATCGCGGTAGTAATCGATCCGGCGGGTGTCGAAATTGTAGAAACCGCGGCTGACCGGCAGGTCCTTGGCCCACCAGTCCTTAACCCGCTCGTAGCGGATCGAGCGGCCGGCCTGCACTTTGGCAACCCGGTAGGGGCCGCTACCCAGGGGGATGTCCAGATTGCTCTTGCTGAAGTCGCGCTCGGCCCACCAGTGCTTCGGTAGCACTGGTAGCTGGCCGATGATCAATGGCAGTTCGCGGTTGCCGGCGTGCTTGAACACAAAGCGAACCTTGAGCGGCCCTTCGATTTCGACTCGATCGACATCGGCATAGTAGCCGCGGTAGGTGGGGGCACCCTTGCTCATCAGGGTTTCGAAGGTGAACTTGACGTCTTCGGCGGTAACCGGCTGGCCATCGTGGAAGCGTGCTTCAGGGCGCAGGTAAAAACGCACCCAGGCGTTGTCCGGGGCCTTCTCGATCTTTTCCGCCACCAGGCCGTACTCGGTAAAGGGTTCATCCAGGCTGTGGTGGGTCAGGGTGTCGTAAATCAGGCCGAGATCGTCGGCGGCCACCCCTTTGTTGATAAAGGGGTTGAGGCTGTCGAAGCCGCCGAAGCCGGCCTGACGCAAGCTGCCACCCTTGGGCGCGTCGGGGTTTACATAATCGAAGTGCTGGAAATTGGCCGGATACTTGGGGGGCTCGTCGTACAGGGTCTGGGCGTGTTTGGGGCCGGCCAGGGCCAGGCCGGCCAGGCTGAGCAGGGCAATGCCGCTGCCGTGGACGAGTAGGGCGCGCAACGCATGGGTCATTCAGCGTTCTCCATGGACTTCAGCCACCAGGTCCGTAGCCCCAGGGTGTAGGGCGGTGTGGCGACAAAGGCAAATCGGTTGCGATATGCCAGGCGGTGATAATCGATATACCAGTTCGGGATGCTGTAATGCTGCCAGAGCAACACGCGGTCGAGGGCGCGGGTCGCAGCGACCTGCTCGTCGCGGGTCTGCGCCGAAAGCAGGCGGTCGATCAGGCTATCCACCACCGGGTGGCTGACGCCTGCATAATTCTTGCCGCCCTTGAGGTTGGCCTGGCTGGAGTGGAAGTACAGCGACTGTTCCAGGCCAGGGCTGAGGGTCTGCGGCAGGGTCAGGAGGATCATGTCAAAGTCGAATTGATCGAGGCGCTGTTTGTACTGGGCGCGGTCAACGGTGCGCAGGCTGGCCTGAATACCGATGCTGGCGAGGTTTTCGGTAAAGGGCTGAAGAATGCGCTCGAGATTGGGATTGACCAACAGTATTTCGAAGCGCAGGGGCTCGCCCTGGCTATTGAGCAGGCGTTGCCCTGAGGGTTTCCAGCCGGCGTCGGCCAATAGACCCAGGGCGCGGCGCAAGGTTTCCCTCGGGATGCCACGACCATCGGTCTGCGGCATCGTGAAGGGTTCGCTAAACAGGCGCGCTGGTAATTGCTTGCGGTGCGGCGAAAGCAGCAGCCATTCGGCTCCTTCCGGCTTGCCGCTGGCGGAGAACTCGCTGTTGGGGTAGTAGCTCTTGGCGCGGGTGTAGGAACTGTTGAACAGCGCGCGGTTGGCCCATTCGAAATCGAACATCAAGCCCATGGCCTCGCGCACCCTGACGTCGCTGAACACCGCACGTCGGGTATTCATAAACAGCGCCTGGGTCTGGGTGGGAATCTGGTGGGGGATTTCCGCCTTGATCACTTCGCCGCGGGCCAGGGCGGGGAAGCGGTAGCCGCTGGCCCAGTTCTTCGCTTGCTGCTCGATATAGATGTCGAACTCGCCGGCCTTGAAGGCTTCGAAGGCGACATGGCTGTCGCGATAGAACTCCACCTCAACCCGGTCGAAGTTGTATTTGCCGCGGTTGACCGGCAGTTGCGTGCCCCACCAGTCCTTGACCCGCTCGAAGGTCAGGCTGCGCCCGGGGCTGACCCTGGTGATGCGGTAGGGCCCGCTGCCCAGCGGCGGTTCGTAGGTGGTGACCTTGAAGTCACGATCCTGCCAGTAGTGCTGCGGCAGCACCGGCAACTCGCCCAGGCGCAGGATCAGCAGGGGGTTGCCGGCGCGCTTGAAGACGAAGCGCACCCTGTGACGGTTGAGAATGTCGACGCGCTGCACTTCCTGCAGGCTGGTGCGGTACTGCGGGTGACCGTCCTTGAGCAGCAGTCTGTAGGAGAAGGCCACATCATAGGCGGTAATGGCTTTGCCATCGTGGAAGCGTGCTTCCGGGCGCAGGTTGAACACCACCCAGCTGCGGTCCTCGCTGTATTCGATCGAGCGGGCAATCAGGCCGTAACTGGAGGTGGGTTCATCGCCCGAAGGGTCGTACGCGCCAGTACCCACCATCAGCGGGGCATTGTATTCATTGACCCCGTATTGCAGAAAGTTGGCGGTGGAGACGGGGCTGCTGCCCTTGAAGGTGTAAGGGTTGAGGGTGTCGAAGCTGCCCGATGCCATGATCCGCAGAGTGCCGCCCTTGGGCGCTTCGGGGTTTACCCAATCGAAGTGGGTAAAGCTGGCGGGGTACTTGAGCACCCCGAATTGGGCATAGCCATGACTTTCGCGAAGAGTCGCCCAGGCCGGAACGCTGATGGCCAGGCAGAGGAACAGCGAGAGGAGGGGACGTATCAAGTGAAATATCCGATCCGTGGCGTCTTATGGGCTGCTGGTCAGGTACAGTAACAGCTTGTATCCGCTGGAAAAAGAGCAGGTCAGCCAGTGAGTAACAGTTTGACTACACTATCTCCAACCACTGCGAGGCGATGATCTTGGGTATACGTAGCCATGGCATGCATTCATGGATTGAAAGATTTAACCAAGCTGAATTGCCCGCCCTCGCGGCGGTGGTGCAGGACTTGCACCGATTGACTCAGAACGGCAAGTCATCGGTCCAGCAACTGGCCGATGTGCTGTTACGTGATGCCTCCTTGACCTCCAAGGTGCTGCGCATCGGCAACAGCGTCTATTACAACCCTTCCCAGGAAACCATTCGCACCATTTCCCGCGCGATTGTCCTGATCGGCTTCGATAACGTGCGCCAGATCGGCCTATCGGTGAGCCTGATCGACGGGCTGCTGGGCAGCGCCTCGCGCGATCAGTTGCAGGAATTGCTGGCGCGCTCCTTTCATGCGGCCGTGCAGGCCCGCAATATCGCCGGTTACGTGCTGGCCAGGCATGAGGAGGAGGTCTTCGTCGCGGCCCTGCTGCATAACATCGGCGAGCTGGCGTTCTGGGGCTGCGCCGGCGAGCAGGCCGACGAGTTGGCCAGCGCCCTGGCCCAGCCCGGCGTGGATGCCGACGAGGCGGTAATGGTGGTGCTCGGCACCAGCTTTCGCCAGCTGACCCAGGGCCTGGTGAAAAGCTGGAACCTGGGCGGCATTGTCGGTTTGGCGCAAAACAGCGCCAGTCATAACGACCCCGCCGTCCGTGCGGTCAGCCTGGGCGCACGGATCAGCGAGGCGGCCTTGCAGGGCTGGGACTCGGCGGCCATGGAAAAACTGCTCGGCGAGATGGCGACTCTGACCGGGGTCAGCCCCGAGGAGGCCATGCAGCAGGTGCTGGCCAGCGCCGACGAGGCGGTCAAGGTAGCCGCAACCTTCGGGGCCAGTGAACTCGGCAAGCTGATCCCCAATACCGACCCCGAGCAGATTCGTCTGCAACAGGAGCAGCGCAAGGCCAGCCTGTTGCAGCCCAATCTGTTGGTGTTGCAGCAGGCCCTGCAGGACCTGGGGCAGATGGCGCTGCAGCGCGGCGAGGTGGGCCATATTCTCGACACCCTGCTCAAGGGGCTGCATCAGGGCGCTGGGCTGGAGCGGGTGATGCTGGTGGTGCTGGCCGACGGGCAGAGCTGCTTCCGGGCCAAACGGGTGGTGGGTGAGACGACGGAAAACGCGCTTGGCGATTTTGTCCTGCCGGTCGAGCAGCCCGAGCAACAGCATATCTTCAGCTATGTGCTGCGCAACAGGGAGGCCCTGTGGATGGGCGTACCGGCCAGCTACAACCTAGCGGAGCTGGTGACCCAGCCGATTCGCCAGCGATTGGGCCAGGGCATGTTCTTTATTGCCCCGCTGTTGGCCGGCAAGCGCGAGATCGGGGTGATATATGCCGATGGCCGGGTTTCCGGGCGGGCCCTGAAGCATGAGCAGTTCGTTGCCTTCCAGCGCTTTACCCAGTTGACCGGGCGCTGCCTGGAAGCGCTGACAAAGAAGGGCTAAGTCGGCCCATGACGGCCTTGCAAGGCCGTCATGGAGGTCTGCTCAGCGTGGTACGTAGAGGGTCAGGGTCTGCCCGGGCTTGAGTGCCTTGCCAGCCCGCGGATTCCAGGTCTGCAGGTTCTTCATCGGCACCTTGAAGCGTTTGGCGATCAGGTACAGGGAGTCGCCTTGACGTACCCGGTAGTAGGTCGCGCTGCTGCGACTCGAACCGGTCGCTGCGCTGCTTGCGCCATGCAGGGTAAGGGTCTGGCCCACGCGCAGGGTGTTGCCCGAGAGCTTGTTCCAGCGCTGCACGTCCTTGACGGCGAGCTGGTGGTTCTTGGCGATCTGCCAGAGGTTATCGCCGCTCTTCACCCGGTAGGTGCGGGGCTGCTGCCCGCTGCTGGCGCTTTGTTGCAGCCCCAGTTCGGCGCGCTGCGCGCCGGGTTGGGCGGGAATGCTCAGCACCTGGCCAATCTGCAGGGTGTTGCTGGCGAGCTTGTTGATGTCCTTGAGTGTATTGACGGTCAGTTGATGACGGTTGGCGATGCTGTGCAGGCTGTCGCCCGAGCGCACTCGGTATTGCTGCCAGTCCACCAGTTCCTGAGGTTTCATCAGCAGGAGGTTGGCGGTCAGCAGTTCGGCCTTGTCGGTTGGTACCAGCAGGTGCTGCGGGCCGTCGAGGGTGATGCCTTTCTTGAAGGCGGGGTTGAGCAGATAGAGCTCATCCTCATCGAGGCCCGCCATGGCGGCGACCCGGGACAGATCCATGCGCTGCTTGAATTCGACCTTTTCGAAGTAGGGCTCATTGGCAATCGGGTTGAGGCTGACACCATAGGCCTGCGGGGTCATCACCACTTGCGACAGGGCGAGCAGCTTGGGCACGTAATTCTGGGTTTCTTTGGGCAGGTTGAGGTTCCAGTAATCGGTTGGCAGGCCGAGTTTCTGGTTGCGCTCGATCGCCCGGCTGACCCGGCCTTCGCCGGCATTGTAGGCGGCGAGGGCAAGGAGCCAGTCGCCGTTGAACATTTCCTTGAGGCGGGTCAGGTAACTGATGGCCGCATCGGTCGAGGCCAGTACATCGCGCCGGCCGTCGTACCAGTTGGTCTGGCGCAGGTTGAAGTTGCGCCCGGTAGAGGGGATGAACTGCCACAGGCCGACGGCATGGGCGTGGGAATAGGCCAGGGGGTTGTAGGCGCTTTCGATCATCGGTAGCAGGGCCAGCTCCATCGGCATATTGCGCTGCTCCAGGCGCTCGACGATAAAGTGGATATAGGGGCTGCTGCGCTCGCCGACTTTTTCCACAAAGGAGGGGTTGCTGACGAACCACAGGCGCTGCTGCTCGATGCGCGGGTTGAGGGTGATGCTGTCTTGCAGCTGATAGCCGGCGCGTACCCGCTCCCAGATGTCCTTGGGCTCTTCCGCGGCCGACGGCTGGATGCTGTCGGTCAGCCACTCAGGTTCCTGCTCCAGACCGACGGCGCGATCGGTATCGCGGCTGCGGTCATCGGTGGCCTTGTCGCCCATGCTCTGGCAGCCGGCGAGGGTTATGCAAAACACCACCGCAAGTGCCCGGGAGCCTTGGGTCAATGCCTTTAAATTCAAGGTCTTGCGTGGTGATAAGGGCATTGGCTGGTGGGGGCGTCCGGGCTGAAAGATCGGGGGATTCTAGGAACGAGGCCGGCGCTGGTCAAGTTTTAACCAGTCTTTTGTGGGCTTGTCGCGCTTTTAGAACTTATCTTTCCAGGCGCGCAAGGCGGCAAAGACCTGTTCGTTCGTGCGCGCCATGGGGCCATCGCGTTCGTCGATCTTGTGCTGCACCTCGGCCTCGGCGCTGCGCAGAAAGGGGTTGGTGGCGTGTTCCAGGGCCAGGGTCGAGGGCAGGCTGATCCGCCCGGCTTCGCGCCAGGCCGTGACCTGCTCGAGGCGTTGCTGGATTTGCCGGTTCTGCGGCTCCACCGCGATGGCAAAGCGCAGGTTGCTCAGGGTGTACTCGTGGGTGCAGAACACCTGGGTCTGCTCTGCCAGGGCAGCCAGGCGGCTGAGGGAGTCATGCATCTGTTCGGGACTGCCTTCGAACAGACGGCCGCAACCTGCGGCAAACAGGGTGTCGCCACAGAACAGCCAGTGTTGTTGTGCCTGGTGGTAGGCAATATGCCCCAGGGTATGGCCGGGCACCTCGATAACACTGAAAACCTGGCCCAGCACCTCGACCTGGTCGCCTTCGCCGAGCGCCTGGTCGCGGCCGGGAATCTGCTCCCTGGCCGGCCCCAGCACCCGGGCTCCGCTCAGGGCCTTCAAGCGTTCGACGCCGCCGACATGGTCGAAGTGATGATGGGTGATCAGGATATCGCTCAACTGCCAGCCGGGATGGGCCGCGAGCCAGGCTTCGACGGGGGCGGCATCGCCGGGGTCGACC
>JBFJZW010000215.1:0-8474 GCA_041621875.1 Pseudomonas sp.
AGGCTTACCCTGACGGCGAATCTCGAAGTGAAGCTTCACCCGGTCGGTTCCTGTGGAACCCATTTCGGCAATTGTCTGCCCGGCCTTGACCTTTTGCCCCTCCTGCACCAACAGCCTGCGGTTGTGTCCGTAGGCGCTCACGTAGGTATCGCTATGCTTGATGATCACTAACTCGCCGTAGCCCCGTAAACCACTCCCGGCGTAGACCACTGAACCATCAGACGCAGCAGAAACAGGCTGTCCCAAATCACCGGCGATATCAATTCCTTTATTCAAACTACCGTTTGAGGAAAAGCGCCCTATAACCGCGCCGCTCGTCGGCCAAGCCCAGCCCGCTGCGGAGCGCTGTACCGGCTGTATCGGCGTGGTCGCCTGCACGACCTTGGCCGGCTGCCGGGTCGTGGCCGGTGGGCGCGCTGGCGGGGCCTGGGTGGCGGTAATTGGCGGGCGCACCGGCACCGGAGTGGCAACCGGTGCCGCGGCAACCACCGGCGCACGGCTGCCAGGCTGGCCGTCGAAGCGAATCACCTGGCCGACCCGAATCAGGTAAGGCGCGACAATGCCATTGCGGGCGGCCAGGGCCTTCCAGTCCCAACCGAAACGAAAGGCGATGGAGTAGAGGGTATCGCCGCGCTGCACCCGATATTGCCCCTGGGTCACGGGCTGGCGCTGCGCGACGGCGCGGTTGTTCCGATCGACCACCTGTACCCCACCCGGTGGCGGGCTGGCGCAGGCGCTGAGCAGCCCGCCAAGCACCAGGCTAACCAGCAGGCATCGGAAGCTGCTGTAGCTAATTCGCAACTGAATGGCTGTGAAACTCACCCACTTCTCCCTACCGGCTACTGGCGTCTAATGACTGGCGCGTATTGTGCCGCAATTATTCGCCGCGACCACTGCTTTGCTGATTACGCCCGGCCACCCATTCCAGGCTCAACACCAGCAGCACGCCACCGACGGCCAGAACAATGGCCAGCAGCAACTGCGGATCCTGGCCGCTGATCTCGGCAAAGCGCTCCGGCAACAGATTGCTCTGCAGCAACGGCAGCTGCTCGCCATGTCGACCGGTACGCCAGGTCAGGGTTTCCTTCCAGGGCCAGATCTTGTTCAACGAGCCCAGCATCAGGCCGGTGAGAAAGGCCAGGCTAAGGTCGCGCCAGCGCACCAGCAGCCAACGCAACAGGCTGGCGAAGCTGACCAGTCCGACCAGGCAGCCCGCGGCAAACACCGCCAACAGGGCCAGATCGAAGCCCTTCACCGCCCCCAGCACCACCGAGTAGAGACCGAGCAGCACCAGAATAAAGCTGCCGGAAATCCCCGGCAGGATCATCGCGCAGATGGCGATGGCCCCGGCGATAAACAGGCTGAACGGATCGCTGCCCAACTGCACCGGAGAAGCCACGGTAATCCAGTAGGCAAAGCCGCCGCCGAGGGCGAAGCTCAGGGCCCGGCTCCAGTTCCAGCGCTGGATTTCCCGCGCCACCAGGTGCGCAGACACCAGAATCAGGCCGAAGAAAAACGACCACACCGGTATGGGGTGCTCGGCCAGCAGGTAGGTGATCAGCCGTGCCAGGCTCAGCACGCTGGTCATGATGCCTAGCAGCAGCACCAGCAAAAAGGTGGCATTGGCCGCCTGCCAGGCGTCGCGCACACGTCCGCGCAACAGCAGCATGGCGGCGGCCGGGATGCTGGCGATGGAACGCAGCAATTCATCGTAGATGCCGGTAATAAAGGCGACGGTGCCGCCGGATACGCCGGGCACCACATCGGCTGCGCCCATGGCGATGCCTTTGGCGTAGAGCAGGAAATACTTCTTCATGGGTTCATCCGTAAACAATCGAATCAGGCCAGGGGCCCGTTGAGCAAAGGCACAAAACGCACCGCATCCAGTACATGACGCGAAAAACCCTGCTCTTCACGCACGATCAGCAACAGCTCCTGCACATCGCCCGCACCGACCGGAATCACCAAGCGCCCGCCCGGAGCCAGCTGATCCAGCAGAGCCTGGGGCACATTAGCCGCCGCCGCGGTGACGATAATCCCGTTGTACGGGCCCAGCGCGTTCCAGCCTTCCCAGCCATCGCCCCAGCGAAACACCACATTGCGCAGGTTCAACTGCGCCAATCGCTCCTTGGCTTTGTCCTGCAGGCCCTGAATACGCTCGACACTGAATACCCGCTCGACCAGCTGGGCCAGAATCGCGGTCTGGTATCCCGAGCCGGTGCCGATCTCCAGCACCTTGTCCAGCGGCCCTGCCGCCAGCAGCAGCTCGCTCATGCGCGCAACGATATAAGGCTGCGAGATGGTCTGGTTGTTGCCAATCGGCAGTGCGGTGTCTTCATAGGCGCGATGGGCCAGGGCCTCATCGACAAACAGATGGCGCGGCGTGCGGCGAATGGCTTCCAGCACATGGGCGTTGGACAGACCCTCTTCGTAGAGGCGCTGGATCAAACGCTCGCGGGTGCGCTGCGAGGTCATGCCGATACCACGGTGCAAATCGTCCTGCTCACGTCTGATCACAGCAGACCCTCCAGCCAAGGTTGCAGGCTGTTGAGGCCATCCTGAAAAGTGCGATCGAGCTGCAGGGGCGTGACCGACACATAGCCCTGCATCACCGCGTGGAAGTCCGTGCCCGGGCCGCCGTCTTCGGCATCCCCGGCCACCGAGATCCAGTAACCTTCCTTGCCCCGCGGGTTGACCACCTTGACCGGCGCGGCCGCACGGGCGCGATGGCCCAGGCGGGTCAGCTGAATACCGCGGATATGCTCCAGCGGCAGGTTGGGAATATTGACGTTGAGCACGGTGCGCGGCGGCAGGTCGAGCTGCTCGTGGGCCTCGACCAGCTTGCGGGCGAAATAGGCGGCGGTGGGCAGATTGTCCGGCTGGCGCGACAGCAGCGAGAAGGCAAAGGCCGGACGCGTCAGGAAACGCCCCTCCAGGGCCGCGGCCACGGTGCCGGAATAGAGCACGTCATCGCCCAGATTGGCCCCAAGATTGATCCCCGCCACCACCAGATCGGCCACCTGGGGCAGCAATCCGTTCAGGCCCAGGTGCACGCAATCGGTGGGCGTGCCGTTGAGGCTGATAAAACCATTGGGCAAGGTGCAGGGGTGCAGCGGACGATCGAGGGTCAGCGAACTGCTGGCACCGCTCTTGTCCTGGTCCGGGGCAATCACCGCACACTCGGCATAGTCGGCGAGCGCAGCATAGAGTGCAGCAAGGCCGGGGGCGGCCACGCCGTCATCATTAGAAATCAAAATACGCATGGGTTGTCCGTCTGCCCTGCCGGCAACAGATCGACGAGCTCACGCACCAATACGGTGGCGAAGCATCCAGCCGGCAGGACGAATTCCAGTTGCAGAATGTCAGGCTCGGGATAATGCCACGACAGGCCGCCGATGGGGAGGCGCAGGATGCGCCGTTCGTGCGTCATGCCCGCATCTGCCAACCAGTCGACCAAGGCAGGCTCTGCCTCGGCCACCTGTTGCTCCAGGCGCTGGGCCAACCCGGCGGCCGTGGACACCCCCGCCCCCCACAGCGGCCCGGTGGGATGCAGGTCGAGAATCGCCAGACGCGGGTCGCTGCATTCGGCTTCGCCTGCGGGGAAAAAACTGCGGCTGTCGGTAAAGGCCAGCAGGTCGCCCGGCAGCGCCTGATCCCAGTTGCCGGCTGCTACCCGTGCGGCCAACACCTGGTTGAACAGATAACTGCGCGCCGCCGAGAGCACCCGCGAACGTACATTGCGCTTGTCCGGCAGGCTCTTGTTCGCGGCGAAATGCCGGGCATGGGCCACATTGCCACCTTCATGACCGAAACGCTGCAAGCCGTAATAGTTGGGAATGCCCTGGGCGGCGATCTGCTTGAGGCGCGCATCCAGCGCCTCGTGATCCGCGGCCAGCTGGGTCAGGCGCAGGGTAAAGCCATTGGCGGCATGGGCACCGCGCTGCAGTTTGCGGCTATGGCGCAGCTGCTTGAGGATGCTCAGGCTGGCGTCGACCGCGGCGCTCAGGTCGGGGTCGACCTTGCCCGGCAGGTGCAGGCTGAACCACTGTCGGGTCAGGGCCTGACGATCCTTGAGCCCGGCATAGCTGATCATCCGCAGTGGCACGCCGGCGGCGCGGGCGATGCGTTTGGCCGCTTCCTCGGTGTTCAGCTCGCGCTTTTCCACCCATAGCCAGAGGTGTTCACCCTCGCCGGCCAGGGGAATATCCAGCACTTCGTCGACCTGAAAGTCTTCCGCCACCGCCTTGAGCAGCGCAGTGCCACAGGGCGTTCCATGGGCGCGCGGCCCCAGCAGTTCGAGCTCGTTCATTGCGCCACCAGCAGCGCCACGGCATGCACCGCGATGCCTTCTTCGCGGCCGGTAAAGCCGAGTTTCTCGGTGGTGGTGGCCTTGACGTTGACCTGATCCAGGCTTACCTGCAGGTCTTCGGCAATCAGCGCGCGCATGGTGTCGATATGCGGGGCCATCTTGGGGGCCTGGGCGACTATGGTGGCGTCGACATTGCCCACTCGCCAACCCTTGGCCTGAACCAGCCCGAGCACATGACGCAGCAGCACGCGACTGTCCGCGCCCTTGAAGGTCGGGTCGGTATCGGGGAAGTGTTTGCCGATATCGCCCAACGCCGCCGCACCGAGCAAGGCATCGCTCAAGGCGTGCAGCAGCACGTCGCCATCGGAATGGGCCAGCAGGCCGAACTTATGGGGAATCTGCACGCCGCCGAGGGTGATGAACTCGCCCTCACCGAAACGGTGCACGTCGTAGCCGTGGCCAATACGCATAAAGAACAACGCCCTGAAAAAGTCAGGGCGTGATTCTAACCGTTTTGGCCGGCAGCCCGGATGAAATCCGGGAGACCAATTTCCCGAATGTCATCCGGGCTACGCGTGATGCAATGCCGCCGCATGATGACGCAGGTGGTCATCGATAAAGCTGGCGATAAAGTAGTAGCTATGGTCGTAGCCCGGCTGCAGGCGCAGGGTCAGCGGATGCCCCGCCGCCTGGGCGGCGCTCTTCAGCGCCTCGGGCTTGAGCTGAGTCTCGAGAAAGTCGTCGCGATCGCCCTGGTCGACCAGAATCGGCAGTTTCTCCGTGGCCTCGGCGAGCAAGGCGCAGGCATCCCACTCGCGCCAGCGCGAACGCTCCTCGCCCAGATAGCGGGAAAAGGCCTTCTCGCCCCAGGGGCAGTTCATCGGATTGCTGATCGGCGCAAAGGCCGACAGCGACTGATAACGCCCCGGGTTGCGCAAGGCGCAGACCAGCGCACCATGGCCGCCCATGGAGTGACCGCTGATACCGCGTTTATCGGACACCGGAAAGTTCGCCTCGACCAAGGCCGGCAACTCCTGCACCACATAGTCGTACATGCGGTAGTTGCGCGCCCAGGGCTCCTGAGTAGCATTGAGGTAAAAGCCGGCACCCAGACCAAAGTCCCAGGCCTTGTCCGGATCATCCGGCACCTCTGGGCCACGCGGGCTGGTATCCGGCGCGACGATGATCAACCCCAGCTCGGCCGCCAGCTTGTGCGCGCCGGCCTTCTGCATAAAGTTCTCGTCGGTGCAGGTCAGGCCGCTGAGCCAGTACAACACCGGCAGTTTCGCGCCTTGCTCGGCCTGCGGCGGCAGGTACACGGCAAACTGCATATCGCAGCCCAGCACCTGGGAGCGATGTCGGTAACGCTTGTGCCAGCCGCCAAAGCTTTTCTGGCAGGAAATATTCTCCAGAGTCATGACGTCCCCGTAGGGTGCGCTGCGCGCACCGCAACTGTGTATTAGAAATGAATGACGGTACGGATGCTCTTGCCTTCATGCATCAGGTCGAACGCCTTGTTGATGTCTTCCAGCGGCATGTTGTGGGTAATAAAGGTATCCAGCGGGATCTCGCCCTTCTGCGCCTTTTCCACGTAGCTCGGCAGCTCGGTACGACCCTTGACGCCACCGAAGGCCGACCCGCGCCAGACGCGCCCGGTCACCAGCTGGAACGGACGGGTGCTGATCTCCGCACCCGCCGGTGCCACACCGATGATGGTCGACTCGCCCCAGCCCTTGTGGCAGCACTCCAGCGCAGCACGCATCAGCTGCACATTACCGATGCACTCGAAGCTGTAATCCACGCCGCCATCGGTCATCTCGACGATCACTTCCTGAATCGGCTTGGCGAAATCTTTCGGGTTAACGAAGTCAGTCGCGCCCAACTCACGGGCCACCTCGAACTTGGCCGGGTTGATATCGATGCCGATGATGCGCGAAGCCTTGGCCATCTTGGCACCGATGATCGCCGCCAGACCGATACCGCCCAGGCCGAAGATGGCCACGGTCGAGCCCTCGGTCACCTTGGCGGTGTTGAGTACGGCACCGATACCGGTGGTCACGCCGCAGCCGAGCAGGCAGACCTTCTCCAGCGGCGCTTCCTTGGGAATCTTGGCCAGGGAGACTTCCGGCAGTACGGTGTACTCGGAGAAAGTCGAGCAGCCCATATAGTGGTAGATCGGCTCGCCGTTGTAGGAGAAGCGGCTGGTGCCATCCGGCATCAGGCCCTTGCCCTGGGTGGCGCGCACCGAGCTGCACAGGTTGGTCTTGTTGGATTTGCAGAATTTGCACTCGCCGCATTCGGCGGTATAGAGCGGGATCACATGGTCGCCGACGGCCAGGGAGGTAACGCCCTCACCCACCGCCTCAACTATGCCGCCGCCTTCGTGGCCGAGAATGCAGGGGAACACGCCTTCGCTGTCCTCGCCGGAGAGGGTGTAGGCATCGGTATGGCACACGCCGGTGGCGACTATGCGCACCAGCACTTCGCCGGCCTTGGGCGGCGCGACATCCACCTCGACGATCTGCAGCGGTTGATTGGGGGCAAAGGCTACGGCAGCACGGGACTTGATCATGATCGCTCTCCAGCGGATTCAACAGTGCGCAGAGTGTAGATCAGTGCCTGACGATAGATAATCAAGCAAAAGGCAAAACATTATTGCCATACAGGGATAATCGATGGCAAACCGGCGTTAGAATCCCCTGATCACCTAGTAAGGAACACAACCATGAATCGCTGGGAAGGCCTGGATGAATTCGTTGCCGTAGCCGAGTGCGGCCAGTTCAGCGCCGCAGCCGAACGCCTGGGCCTGTCGTCCTCCCACGTCAGCCGGCAAATCGCCCGCCTGGAGGAACGCCTGCAGACCCGCCTATTCTACCGCAGCACCCGGCGGGTGGTGCTGACCGAGGCCGGACAGACCTTTCTGCAACATTGCCAGCGCCTGCAGGATGCCCGCGAGGAAGCGCTGCGCGCGGTCGGCGACCTGAGTAGCGAGCCCAAGGGCCTGCTGCGCATGACCTGCGCCGTGGCCTATGGCGAACGCTTTATCGTGCCCCTGGTGACCGAATTTATGAGCCGCCATCCGCAGTTGCGGGTGGATATCGAGTTGAGCAACCGCACCCTCGATATGCTGCACGAAGGGCTCGACCTGGCCATCCGCCTGGGCCGCCTGCAGGACTCGCGCCTGGTGGCCACCCGCCTGGCACCGCGGCAGATGTACCTGTGTGCAGCCCCCGAATACCTGCAGCGCTACGGCCGCCCGCATTCGCTGTCGGAACTGGGCCGGCACAACTGCCTGGTCGGCAGCACGGAGGTCTGGAGCTTTCAGATCAACGGCCAGGAAGCGAGCCAGCGGGTGCAGGGCAACTGGCGCTGCAACAGTGGCCAGGCGGTGCTGGACGCCGCCCTGCGCGGCCTTGGGCTGTGCCAGCTACCGGACTACTATGTATTGGAGCACCTGCGCAGCGGTGCTCTGGTGTCCCTGCTGGACAATCAGCAACCGCCTAATACCGCGGTGTGGGCGCTGTACCCGCAACAACGCCACCTGTCGCCCAAGGTGCGGCAACTGGTCGATTACCTCAAGCAGGGCCTGGGGCAACGCAACGAGTATCGCCAGCAACAGAATGTCACAGCCACGCGAGGAACATCGTCAGCCTGAACACGTCCCAGGACTGGGAGCTCACCCTTCTCATTCGCCGTCCGCAAAAGGGGAAACGTCATGCAAGTACTGGTCAACAGCGACAACCATATCGAAGCCTCACTCGACTTTATGACCACCATCGGCAAGCGCGTGGAGGACAGGATCAAGCGCTTCGAGGAGCATCTGACCCGCGTGGAGGTTCACCTGAGCGACGAGAACGCCCACAAGGGCGGCACACTGGACAAACGCTGCCTGATCGAGGCCCGGCAGAAAGGCCGCGATCCGATTTCGGTTTCGCACAACGCCGACCACCTGGAGAAGGCCATCGAGGGGGCCATCCACAAACTCAGCACGGTACTGGAACGCGATATCAGCAAGACCAGAACCCACTGACGACTAGAGGTTTAGCCGCCCGGCCCGGGCGGCTAAACGCGCCACAAGCGGCGCAGACCCTGCAGGTCTTCGGGGCGCGTCACCTTCAGATTGTCCCCCCGCCCCTCGATCAGGCGCGGCGCATGCCCCGCCCAT
>JBFJZW010000216.1:0-8466 GCA_041621875.1 Pseudomonas sp.
ACCTGGAGGCTGAGCAAATGAGCTGGATCAGCGCCCTCGCCGACCTGCAGCAACGCGGTGAACCCTGCGTGCTGGTGACCATTATCGAAGAACGTGGCTCAACCCCGCGCAATGCCGGGTCGAAGATGGTGGTCACCGCCGAGCGCATCTTCGAGACCATCGGTGGCGGTCACCTGGAATACAAGGCGATGGCGCTGGCCCGCGAGATGCTTGAACAACGCAGCCAGGACACCCGCCTGGAGCGCTTTAGCCTCGGTGCCAGCCTCGGCCAGTGCTGCGGCGGTGCCACCGTGCTGCTGTTCGAACCCATGGGCCAACCCCAGGCGCAGATCGCCGTATTCGGTGCCGGCCACGTTGGCCGCGCCCTGGTGCCGCTGCTCGCCAGCCTGCCGTGCAAGGTGCGCTGGATCGACTCGCGGGAGAACGAGTTCCCCGAGCAGATTCCGCCCGGCGCGGAAAAGATCGTCAACGAGGAAGTGGTCGATGAGGTAGAAAACATGCCGCCCGGCAGCTACTACATCGTCATGACCCATAATCACCAGCTCGACCTGGAGCTGACCGCGGCGATCCTCAAGCGTAACGATTTCGCCTACTACGGCCTGATCGGCTCGAAGACCAAGCGCGTCAAGTTCGAGCATCGCCTGCGTGAACGCGGCTTCGACGAAGCGCTGATGGCGCGCATGCGCTGCCCCATGGGCCTGGCGGAAGTCAAAGGCAAGCTGCCGATCGAAATAGCCGTGTCCATCGCCGGCGAGGTGATCGCCACCTACAACGCCGCCTTCGGCCAGGACGTGAAAAAAGGCGAGACCAGCGTCGCCAAGCTACTGCCCGCTTCGCGCCGCGCCACTCCGTAGGGTGCGCCGCGCGCACCAATACCCCATTGAACCCGGTGCGCACGGCGCACCCTACGCATGATCGAGATGTAACCGATGACCAACGCCGTCAAAGCCTACCGCGCCGCCATCCTGCACAGCCTCGCCGACCCTGCCGTGGTCGGCGTCGAGCACTCCTATCAATACTTCGAGGACGGCATCCTCCTGGTCGAGGACGGCCAGGTGGTCAAGGTCGGCCCCGCCGCCGAGCTGCTGCCGACGCTCAAGGGCGTCGAGGTTACCGAGTATCAGGATGCACTGATCACCCCCGGCTTTATCGACACCCATATCCACTACCCGCAAACCGGGATGATCGCCTCCTACGGCGAGCAGTTGCTGGACTGGCTGAACACCTACACCTTCCCCACCGAAAAGCAGTTCGAAGACAAGGCCCATGCCGCCGACGTGGCCGGCATCTTCCTCAAGGAGCTGCTGCGCAACGGCACGACCACCGCCCTGGTGTTCGGCAGCGTGCACAAGCAATCGGTGGACGCCTTCTTCGAGGCCGCCGAGGCGCTGAACCTGCGCATGATCGCCGGCAAGGTGCTGATGGACCGCAACGCCCCGGATTACCTGACCGACACCCCCGAATCCGGCTACGCCGACAGCAAGGAGCTGATCGAGCGCTGGCACGGTAAGGGCCGCCTGCACTACGCGGTCACCCCACGCTTCGCCCCCACCAGCACCCCGGAGCAGCTGAGCCTGGCCGGCAAGCTGCTGGGCGAGTATCCGGACCTGTATATGCACACCCACCTGTCGGAGAACCGTCAGGAGATCGAATGGGTCAAGCAGTTGTTCCCCGAGCGCAGCGGCTACCTGGATGTCTACGACCACTTCAAGCTGATCGGCCCGCGTGCGGTGTTCGCCCATGGCGTGCACCTGTGCGATGCGGAATGCCAGCGTCTGGCCGAAACCGGCTCGGCGGTAGCCTTCTGCCCGACCTCCAACCTGTTTCTCGGCAGCGGCCTGTTCGACCTGAACAAACTGGAAGCCCACGGCGTGCGCGTCGGCCTGGGCACCGATGTCGGCGCGGGCACCAGCTTCAGCCAGCTGCAGTCGCTGAACGAGGCGTACAAGATCATGCAATTGCAGGGCAAGAAGCTCGACCCGTTCAAGTCGCTGTACCTGGCCACCCTGGGCGGTGCCAAAGCGCTGTACCTGGACGACAGGATCGGTAACTTCGCCCCTGGCAAGGACGCGGATTTCGTGGTGCTCGACTACAACGCCACGCCGCTGATCAGCTACCGCATGCAACAGGCCAGAAGCCTGGACGAGAAGCTGTTCGCCCTGACCATGCTCGGCGACGACCGCACGATCAAGCAAACCTTCGCTGCTGGCGTGTCGGTCCACGCACGCGACTGAGACAAACCCTGGGAGGCGCTTCAGCGGCGACTGTCGCGGCTAAAGCCCCTCTCACAGCGACGTGCCCTACCCGCGCAGCCCGCCGCCAATAAAAAGCCCCGAGGCTCGCGCATCGGGGCTTTTCTTGTTTAAGCCAGAAATCAGCGATTGGCGCTGCTGCGCCCCGGCTTCTTCTTGCTGCTGGGCAGCAAGTGGGAAAACACCGCATGCAGATCATCGGAGGCGGTTTCGCCATCCAGATTGAGCTTGGCATCGACGCTGTCCATATGGCGCATCATCAGGTCGACGGCCACCGTCACATCGCCCGCCTCGATCGCATCGATCACCTGGTCGTGCTCGGCATCCGAGCAGTGGGTGCGGCTGTTGCTCTCGTACAGGGCGATGATCAGCGAGGTCTGCGAGATCAGGCTGCGCAGAAACCCCAGCAGGGTCTGGTTGCCCGCCGCCTCGGCCAGCTTCAGGTGGAACTCGCCGGACAGGCGAATCCCCATGCCGCGATCACCGCGGGCGAAGCACTCGCGCTCGTCGATCACCATCTGGCGCAGGCCAGCGATCTGCTCGGGTGTGGCGTTCTTGCAGGCCAGCTCGGTGATGGCACGCTCGATCATGCGCCGCACATAGAAAATCTGTTTGGCCTCTTCCGCCCCAGGGCTGGCGACCACCGCGCCGCGGTTAGGCCGCAGCAGCACCACACCCTCATGGGCCAGGCGCGACAGGGCACGGCGGATAATGGTGCGGCTGACACCGAAAATCTCACCCAGGGCTTCTTCGCTGAGCTTGGTACCGGGGGCCAGGCGTTGCTCGAGAATGGCATCGAAAATATGCGCGTAAACGACATCGTCCTGAGTCCCGCTGCGAATGCTTTTGCCTTCGCGCGACTGCTTCTTTAGGGGCTGCAATTGTTCGTTCATTCTGGCTCGCGTGAAAAAATCCGGCGGTTTCTACTCGGGCAACCCTTCTGCTGGGCACCTGCCGGCCGGGGGCAAGCAGCGGATAGCGGAAAAGTTACAGATAAAATGCCCTTGCATTGTACACAATGTGATCAGTTCGTACACCGTCAGCGCAACAACACGAGCCCCGTCCGGGCCTGTGCCGGCCTCGCTTGCGTGCCCCCCACCTTTGCGACGGAGCAGAATCGGTAAATTTATTTCTTCTAAGCAGCCTCAAACGGTAGCTAGTAATCGCCTTAGCACCCGAGCAAAACCACCTCAAGACGCAATCACGTGGCCTGACGAAGCGCCTGAAGAGTTTTCAACAGAATAGCCAACTCATTGTTTTTATTGACTTAAATTGACAACCAGCGAATAAACAAGCGCGCAAGTCCTGTATCGACTCTGCATGACAATCCACAGCGCAATAAAAAACCATCGTAAAAACATTATTTGCTTTTTTTGTATACAAACGCATAATCGCGACAGTGTGATTTCCTGACTGCTAGGTCAACAACCAAGCCGACAAGCACACCGCAACGCACCATCTGCCTCAGAGAGTCGAAACCGTGCGCAGCACAGGCTCTGGGTGGTACACAACAAGAGATGAGGAGTACCCACTGTGGAAAGCGCTAAACAAGAACAACATGCGACTCACGCCCAAGGGCTGATAAAGCCGGGTCTACTGGACCGGTTCTTCAAACTGACCGAACACCGCACCAGCATCAAGACCGAACTCCTGGCTGGCCTGACGACCTTTGTCACCATGGCCTACATCATCTTCGTCAACCCCAATATCATGGCTGGTGCCGGCATCGATCATGGCGCGGCGTTTGTCGCTACCTGCATCGGCGCGGCCATCGGCTGCTTCCTGATGGGCCTGTATGCCAACTGGCCGGTGGGTCTGGCACCAGGTATGGGCCTCAATGCCTTCTTCACCTACACGGTGGTTGGCGAGATGGGCTACAGCTGGCAGATCGCCCTGGGCGCGGTATTTATCTCCGGCATCCTGTTTATGATCATGAGCCTGTCACGCATCCGCGAATGGCTGCTCAACAGCATTCCCATGAGTCTGCGTTTCGCCATGGGGGCGGGGGTCGGCTTGTTCCTCGGCCTGATTGGTCTGAAGACCGCCGGCATCGTCGTCGACAGCCCGGCCACCCTGCTGACCATGGGCTCGTTCGGCGAACCCAACGCGCTGCTGGCCGCCGTGTGCTTTCTGATGATCGCCGTGCTTAGCCATCGCAATGTGTTCGGGGCCATCCTCTTCAGCATGCTGGCGGTCACCGCCGGCGGCTGGGCCCTGGGTCTGGTCGAGTACAACGGCCTGGTGTCGATGCCGCCAAGCCTGGCTCCGACCTTCCTCGCCATGGATATCGCCGGTGCCTTCAACGTGGCGATGATCAGCGTGATTCTGGCCTTCCTCTTCGTCAATATGTTCGACACCGCCGGCACCCTGATGGGTGTGGCCCATCGCGCCAACCTGGTGGATGAAGACGGCAAGATCCAGAACCTGTCCAAGGCCCTCAAGGCCGACAGTACCTCCAGCGTGATCGGTGCCATGGTCGGCTGCCCGCCGGTAACCAGCTATGTGGAAAGTGCCTCGGGGGTCGCCGCCGGCGGCCGTACCGGGCTGACCGCCGTCGCGGTGGGCCTGCTGTTTCTCGCCGCGATGTTCTTCGCCCCCCTGGCCGGCATGATCCCCGCCTACGCCACCGCTGGCGCGCTGATCTATGTGGCAATGCTGATGATGAGCGGCATGGCGCATATCGACTGGAAGGATCACACCGACACCATCCCGGCGATTGTCACCGTGGTCATGATGCCGCTGACCTTCTCCATCGCCAACGGCATTGCCCTGGGCTTCCTGACCTACGCCACACTGAAACTGCTGACCGGTCAACGCGACAAGGTCTCTGTCAGCCTGTACGTTCTGTGCATTATCTTTATCGCCAAGTTCGCCTTCCTTTAAGGAAAGCCTGGCAGTAACCAGCCCCGGCGCACGCGCCGGGGCTTTTCCACATCTGGAGAATAGGAATGAGCCTGGAAACCTGGCTGCTGTTCGCAAGTGCTGCACTGGTGGTGATTCTGATCCCCGGGCCGCTGTCACTATTGATGGTCAGCAACAGCCTGAACTATGGCCTGCGCCGCTCGCTACCGGCCTTTATCGGCGGGGTGTCGGCCTCGATCTGCCTGCTCAGCGCCTCGGCCCTGGGGCTCGGCGCGCTGCTGCTGGCCTCGGAACAGCTGTTCAGCCTGTTGAAAATCGTCGGCGCGCTGTACCTGTTCTACCTCGCCTGGCAGAGCTGGCAGGCCTCGCGCCAGGCCGCCAAGCCGGTGACGACCGAGGAGCAGCCGGTCAACCCAGGCTTTCGCAGCATGTTCTGGAAGGCCTTCGGCCTGGGTGCCAGCAATCCCAAGGACATCCTGTTCTTCGCGGCTTTTCTGCCGCAGTTCATCAGCGCCGAGCGACCCATGATCAGCCAGTTGCTGGTGATGATCGCCACCTGGGCGGTACTCGATCTGGCCTGCAAGCTGTTCTACGGCCTCAGCGCCCAAGGCGCGGCGCGCTACCTGCGTTCCGGCAAGGGCCAGGTGTGGTTCAACCGCATCAGCGCGGGATTGTTCGGCGGCGCAGGCGCGGCTTCGTTGCTAAGCCGCTAAGTCGGTGTTCACGGCGCACCCTACCCGAGACAGGCGCGCCACCCCATAGGGTGCGCCGTGCGCACCGGCATCATTACCACCCGATAAATCGCAGACAAAAAAAGGCCCGCAGTGTGGGCGGGCCAGGGACTCTTGAATGAGTCAGAGGGTGACAAGCATTGGTGTCAGCTACCGCGATAGGTGGAGTAGCTGTAGGGGGAAATCAGCAGCGGCACGTGGTAGTGCTCCTGCTCGGCATCGATACCGAAGCGCAGCACCACCACATCGAGAAAGGCCGGCTCAGGCAGGGCAACACCACGGGCGCGGTAGTAGTCGCCGGCATGGAAATGCAGCTGATAGACGCCCGTGCGGTAGTCATCGCCCTGCAGCACCGGCGCGTCGCAGCGGCCATCGCTGTTGGTCTGCACACTGTTAAGCAGCTCCAGCCGAGCCCCTTCGACGCGGTACAGCTCGATCTTCAGGGCGCTGCCGGGGCAGCCATGCGCTGCATCTAGAACATGTGTAGTCAATCGTCCCATCGGTTAGGGGCGTCTACGCTGAGCAAAGACCCAGGCAGGCACCACACCTCCTCTACTTGTAGTGAATTCGACAGATTACTCAGGCTTTGGCGGCCTTGACCTGCCAGCAGCATAGCATGTCGAAAACAAAATATAAGACACTTTTTAAAATAATTGTACACAATGCCAGAAGTCCAACTTCCCCTTGGCTGCCACCTGCTCGAAGGGCATAAAGCCGATCAGCGTTGCGCGGACCGACGCGCTGAAGGTGGGGGTTAAAGCCTGGAGCGGTTTTGCTGAAACGGCGTTTTTTACAAAAAAGGCAAATTTTCGATTTACAAAATGCAATGCACTTTGTATACAATTGAATCATCGCGGTTACCCACCCCACCCCGGGCCAACCCAGTGACCGCAACAACACCAAGAAGGAAGACTGCAGTGAGCGCTGACTACCCACGCGACCTGATCGGTTACGCCAACACCCCGCCTCATCCGCATTGGCCGAATGATGCGCGTATCGCTCTGTCCTTTGTGCTCAATTACGAGGAAGGCGGCGAACGCAATGTGCTGCACGGCGACAAGGAGTCCGAGGCCTTTCTTTCCGAGATGGTCTCCGCCCAGCCGCTGCAGGGCGCGCGCAATATGAGCATGGAGTCGCTCTATGAATACGGCAGCCGCGCCGGCGTCTGGCGCCTGCTCAAGCTGTTCCAGCAGCACGATATTCCGCTAACCATCTTCGCCGTGGCCATGGCCGCCCAGCGCCATCCGGATGCGATCAAGGCCATGGCTGCCGCCGGTCACGAGATCTGCAGCCACGGCTACCGCTGGATCGACTACCAGTACATGAGCGAGGCCGAAGAGCGCGAGCATATGCTCGAAGCCATCCGCATCCTCACCGACATAACCGGCGAACGCCCGCTGGGCTGGTACACCGGCCGCACCGGGCCGAATACCCGGCGCATCGTCATGGAGGAAGGCGGCTTTCTCTACGACTCCGACACCTACGACGACGACCTGCCCTACTGGGACCCGGCCAGCACCGCAGCCAAGCCGCACCTGGTGATCCCCTACACCCTGGACACCAACGACATGCGCTTTACCCAGGTGCAGGGTTTCAACACCGGCGACGACTTCTACCAGTACCTCAAGGACGCCTTCGACGTGCTCTACGCCGAGGGTGTGGCCGGCGCGCCGAAGATGCTCTCGATCGGCATGCACTGCCGCCTGCTCGGCCGCCCGGCGCGTATCGCCGCCCTGGCGCGCTTTATCGAATACGTCAAAGGCCATGAAAAAGTCTGGTGCGCCCGCCGCGTCGATATCGCCCGTCACTGGCACGCCACTCACCCCTTTAGCGAGAACAGCAAATGAGCCGCTTTCAGACCCTGACCCCCTCAAGCCTGAGCCGCGAGGAGTTCGTCACCGTCTTCGCCGACATATACGAACACTCGCCCTGGGTCGCCGAGAAGGCTTTTGACCTGGGCCGGGACGACAGCATCAATGATATCGACGGCCTGCATCAGCGCATGGCCGACCTGTTGCTCAGTGCCAGCCATGCGACGCAGCTGGCATTGATCAATGCTCACCCGGACCTGGCCGGCAAGGCAGCCGTACGCGGTGAGTTGACCGCCTCCTCCACCTCGGAGCAGGCAGGTGCGGGCATTCACGCCTGTACTGCAGAAGAGTTCGCCCGCTTTACCGAACTGAACGATGCCTACAAAGCCAAGTTCGGCTTCCCCTTCATCATGGCGGTGAAAGGCAGCAACCGGCACCAGATCCTGGCGGCCTTCGAGGAGCGGATTCATAACTCCCCGGAGCAGGAATTCGCCTGCGCCCTGGCCGAGATCAACAAGATCGCGCTGTTCCGCTTGCAGCAGCTGTAGGCCGCAAGCCCTCCGCCCTCCCCAACGCCACCATCTAAGGCAGACAATTCATGAAAGCTTACGCCGTACCCTTTGAGAAATACGTCAACCTGGCCGACGCACGCCTGGGCACCAAGGCCATCTCGGTGACCGACGACTGGTTCGCCGACGTTAACCGTCTGTTCCAGCCGACCCCGGCCGTATGGAAGGAGGGCGTGTTCGATGACAACGGCAAGTGGATGGATGGCTGGGAATCGCGGCGCAAGCGCTTCGAAGGCTACGA
>JBFJZW010000217.1:0-8413 GCA_041621875.1 Pseudomonas sp.
CCCACAGGCGCTTCTCCTTGCGCTCGGTGTTGTGGGTGATGACCTGGTTGGCCGCCTGCAGGATCACATCGGTGGAGCGGTAGTTCTGCTCCAGGCGGATCACTTCGGCATCGGCGAAGTCGTCGGAGAACTGCTGGATGTTCTCGATCTTCGCCCCGCGCCAACCGTAGATCGACTGGTCGTCGTCACCCACCACCATCAGGCTGTCGCCGCCCTTGGCGAGCATACGCAGCCAGGCGTATTGCACGGCGTTGGTGTCCTGGAACTCGTCGACCAGGATATGCCGGAAGCGCCGCTGGTAATGCTCCAACAGGCCCGGCTTGTCACGCCACAAGTCGAGGGCGCGCAGCAGCAGCTCGGAGAAGTCGATCACTCCGGCGCGGGCGCAGGCGGCCTCGTAGGCTTCGTAGATTTTCAGCATGGTGGCGAGGAACAGGTCGCCGCCGGGCTGGATATTCTTTGGCCGCAGGCCTTCGTCCTTCTGCCCGTTGATAAACCACTGCGCCTGTTTAGGCGGCCAGCGTTGTTCATCCAGGCCCAGCTCGCGGATCACCCGTTTGACGATGCGCTGCTGGTCGTCGGAGTCGAGAATCTGGAAGTTCTCGGCCAGGCCGGCTTCCTGCCAATGGGCGCGCAACAGGCGATGGGCCAGGCCGTGGAAGGTGCCGACCCACATGCCGGCCGGATTCTGCCCGAGCATCTGCTCGATACGCTGGCGCATCTCGGCGGCGGCCTTGTTGGTAAAGGTCACCGACAGGATGGAGTGCGGCGAGGCGTTTTCGATCTGGATCAACCAGGCGATACGGTGCACCAGCACGCGGGTTTTACCGGAGCCGGCACCGGCCAGCACCAGTTGGCGGCCGACGCGCGCGGCGACGGCCTGGCGCTGGGCATCGTTAAGAGAGGCAATCAGGAGTTCGGGGTCATTTTGCATCGCGGCATTCTAGGGGGCTGCGCCAGGCAGGGCAAACCGCGCTGCCGAGCTGTGCGATGGGCGACGACCGGTCGGTCGTATTCAGGGCTGTGCGGTCGCCCGTCGGACTGATCAAAAGTTGGGCAGCGGGGCGACGAATTGCCCCAGTTCCACCTTGGGCGATGCGTCTAGCTCGGGTATGCTCCGCCGACACCAAGGCAACCATTACAAGAATATCGCCTGTGACTGCACCGACTTTTTTTGCCGGGGCACATGATCTGCAACCGACCCCCGCGCGTGAGGTCGCCCAGGCATTTGCCACCGATACAGCTGCCGAACGCACCCGTCTGCTCTATCAGGGCTCACGGCTGCCGACCCTGTTCATGCTGCTCAATGGCGTGGCCTGTGCGCTATTGCTCTGGAGTTCCCAGGCCCACGGGCTGCTCGTCGGCTGGCTGGTGTGGCTGGTGCTGCTGGCGGTGTTGCGCCTGGTCCAGGTGCGCGCCTTCGATGCGGCGCTGCCCGGTGCCCAGGCCGAGCCGCACTGGCGCAGGCGCTTTTTGCTGGGCGCGGGGATTTCCGGGCTGACCCTGGCGTTCGCCGCGGTGTTTCTGGTGCCGGCCGACGTCTTTCATCTGCAGGCCCTGGTCTATGGCCTGATCGCCGCCGCCATCCTCTCCGCCAGCGTGGCCTATGCGGTCAGCCTGTCGGCCTTTCTCTCCTTCGCCTTGCCCTGCCTGTTACCGGCGGTGGCCTATCTGCTGCTCAGCGGCAGCACCCAGCTGCGCGGTTGGGGCGTGCTCGGCCTGATCCTGTTGGTGTCGCTGCTGGTGGTGGCCTGGCAGGTCAACCGCCTGGTGCAGCGCAGCCTGCTGCAGCGCTTCCAGAACCAGGCGCTGATCGCCAATCTGGAGCAGGCCAAGCTGCAGGCCGAGGCGCTCAATAGCGAGCTGGCCCATGAGGTGGAACAGCGCCGCCGCGCCGAGCGCGAACTGCGTAGCGCCCACGACGAGCTGGAAATGCGCGTGGCCGAACGCACCCTGGAACTGGATGCCGCCACCCACGCCCTGAGCAAGAGCCAGACGCGCCTGAGCCTGGCCATCGACGCCAGCGAGCTGGGCCTGTGGGACTGGAACCTGCAGAGCGATGAGGTGCACCACTCCCAGCTCAAGGAGATCTTCGGCCTGGAGCCGGGCGAGGTGCAGGTGATGCTGCGCGACCTCAAGCCGCGCCTGCACCCCGAGGATTTGCCGGTGCTGCGCCGCGCCCTGGTCGAACATATGAAGGGCCGCAGCGACGGCTATCAGGTGGAATACCGGATCAAGCACGCCGAAGGGCGCTGGGTGTGGATCGAGGACCGCGGCCGCGCGGTGGAGCGCGATGCCGCCGGCCGGGTGCTGCGCATGCTCGGCACCCGCCGCGATATCAGCGCGCGCAAGCTGCAGGAAGAACAGCAGCGGCTGTCCGCCACGGTGTTCGAGGCGGCCAGCGAAGGCATCGTCATCCTCGACCCGGATTACCGCCTGCTGGCGGTCAACCAGGCCTTTACCCAGGTCACCGGCTACCGCCGCGAAGACGTGCTGGGGCGCAGCGTCGCCGTACTGATCAACAGCCGTGAGAGCCGCCGCCAGTACCAGCTGATCCGCCTCGAGCTGGAAAGCCGCGGCAGCTGGCAAGGCGAGCTGATCGAGACGCGCAAGAACGGCGAACTCTACCCGCAGTGGCTGCAGCTCAATGTGGTGCGCGACAGCCGCGGTCAGGTCAGCCATATCGTCGGCTTCTTCGCCGACCTGTCGTCGCGGCGCGAGGCCGAGGAGCGCCTGCGCTACCTGTCGCACTACGACGAACTGACCGGCCTGGCCAACCGCAGCCTGTTTCGCGCACGCCTGCACGAGGCCAGCCAGCGCGCGCGGCAGAGCGGGCGCAGCATCGCCCTGCTGCATATCGACCTGGACCGCTTCAAGCTGCTCAACGACAGCCTCGGCCATGAAGTGGCCGACCAGCTGCTGCGCCAGATCAGCCGCCGCCTGACCCAGACCGTGTCCGAGGCCGACTGCATCGCGCGGCTGTCCGGCGATGAATTCGCCGTGCTGCTCGACTCCTACGGCAGCCTCTCCAGCCTGGCGCGGCTGGCCAGCCGCCTGCTCAGCAAGCTGCGCGTGCCGATGACCGTCGGCGGCCACGAGCTGGTGGTCAGCGCCTCCCTGGGCATCAGCCTGCTGCCGGACAACGCCCGGGAGATTTCCGCCCTGGTCAGCCAGGCCAATATGGCCATGCAGCATGCCAAGCACCTGGGCGGCAACACCTTCCAGTTCTTCACCGACAATCTGCAAGCCTGCACCCTGGAGCGCCTGCAGCTGGAAAACCAGCTGCGCAAGGCCATCGCCGAGGGCCAGCTGGAGGTGTTCTACCAGCCCAAGCTGTGCCTGGCCGACGACAGCCTGAACGCCGCCGAGGCCCTGGTGCGCTGGCGGCACCCCGAGTTGGGATTGGTGCCGCCGGGCGAGTTTATCGGCCTGGCCGAGGAAACCGGGCTGATCGGTGCCATCGGCGAATTCGTCTTGCGTCAGGCCTGCCAGCAGGTGCGCGCCTGGCAACTGCAGGGCCTGGCGCAGATCCGCGTGTCGGTCAACCTGTCGGTGCACCAGCTGCGCCAGGGCAACCTGGTCAGCCTGGTACGCCAGGTGCTGGATGAAGCCGGCCTGGCCTCGCAGTTCCTCGAGCTCGAATTAACCGAGAGCCAGCTGCTGGATAACGTCGAGAACGTTATCGCCACCTTCCAGCAATTGCGCGATATGGGGGTCAAGCTGGCCATCGACGACTTCGGCACCGGCTATTCCTCGCTCAGCTACCTCAAGCGCTTCCCGGTGGACTACGTGAAGATCGACCAGACCTTTATCCGCGACCTCACCCCGGGCAGCGAAGACGCCGCCATCACCCGGGCGATCATCGCCATGGCCCACAGCCTGGAACTCAAGGTGGTGGCCGAGGGCGTGGAAACCCAGAGCCAGATGGACTTCCTCAAGAGCCAGCGCTGCGACGAGATCCAGGGCTATCTGATCAGCAAGCCGGTGCCGGCGGAGCAATTCGCCGAGCTGCTGCGCGATCAGGCCAGGGGCTTGTAAACGAGTAGCCGTGCTGCACGCCGTTTAAAACCCTGGGGTGCGCCGCGCGCACCTCCCCGTGACCACCCCGCAGGCCTGCCCAGCCGGCTTTTTGTAGGAGCGGGCCATGCCCGCGAACGGTACTGGCCGCGGTTTAGCCTGCCGTAGGGGGGCCGCACGCACCGCCCCGTTGCCACCCCCGCAGGCCTGCCCAGCCGGCTTTTTGTAGGAGCGGGCCATGCCCGCGAACGGTACTGGCCGCGGTTTAGCCTGCCCTAGGGCGCGCCGCGCGCACCGCCCCGTTGCCACTTCTGCAGGCTTGTCTCGGCCCGCTTTTTGTAGGAGCGGGCCATGCCCGCGAAAGGCACCGGCCGCGGTTTAGCCTGCCGTAGGGTGCGCCGCGCGCACCGCCCCGTCGCCATTTCTGCAGGTCTGTCCAGCCGGCTTTTTGTAGGAGCGGGCCATGCCCGCGAACGGCACCGGCCGCGGTTTAGCCTGCCGTAGGGTGCGCCGCGCGCACCGGCCCGTCGCCACTTCTGCAGGCCTGCCCAGTCGGCTTTTTGTAGGAGCGGGCCATGCCCGCGAAGCCGCGATCGCGGCCATGGATCGGGGCGTCCCGCCGCGCCTACAGACTGTTCTTCACGGCCTGACAGCCGCGCAATAAACGGCAAAAAGCCCGCCCTTGATCACTCAAGGGCGGGCTTTCTCTGGGCCACAGACTCGCTAATAAGTAGGGGCGCGCCGGTGTTCGTGCAATCGGTGCGCCCGCGCCGCTCCCAGCGCCCTGCAGAAAAGTACTTTGGTGCCGTGCAATTGCTGCTTTTGTACAAGAGCCGAACAAAAGACCTACAAAATATACTGTTTTTGCCTAGCCATCAGAGAGGGAATTACAGAATGAAAATGCGTCTGTCGTCATCATTAGCGTTGTTCTGCACCGCACTGGCTGCGGCCCCGTTCGTCCAGGCCGTCGAGGGCGGGATGGAAGTGGCTGGCCGTCAGTTGTTTGCGCACCACTGCACGGCTTGCCACTCGCTGGATACCAGCGAGAACGCCTTCGGCCCCAGCCTGTTCGGTGTGGTCGGTCGCCCGGCGGCTTCCGTGCCGCGGTTTGCCTACTCCAAAGCCATGCAGGCCTCGGGGATCACCTGGACCGAAGACAACCTGCGCAAGTGGATTACCGACAACGAGGCGTTTGTTCCGGGCACCCGTATGCGTCACGTCGCCATTAGCGATCCTGCCGAACAGGATTACCTGATCAGCTTCCTGCGTTCGTTGAAGTAGGCCAGCCGCCGCTGGCTTGCCGCGCAACGGGTAACCGCCTCTCTCTCGCACGGTGCCTGTTCGCGGGTGCCGTCTTTCACTCACGCATCCACTTGCGCCCCGCCAGCGCCCGCAGCGGGCTGACCCGCTGCGGCCCGCCGGGTAGGGGGGCGGGCTCCTGTGAGGTCACCGCCCGCTATCGATGAGCGGGTCGAACCCGCTCGATTCCTTCCGCACCGGGGCTTGTCGTCCCGGCGCGCTTGCCGCTACTGTTGTCGCCGCCTGTTCGCCGCGAGATACCCCGATGTTGCCGCCTGATCGCCGCCCGGCCACTGCCACCCTGATCCTGCTGGCCTCGCTGTATTGCGCCCAGGGCCTGCCCTCCGGGCTGCTGGCCCATGCGCTGCCGGTGCTGCTGCGCCAGCACGGCGTCGACCTGGCGCTGATCGGCCTGCTCAAGCTGCTGGCATTGCCCTGGCTGCTCAAGGTGCTCTGGGCACCCTGGGTCGACCGCCTGGCATCGCGGCGGCTGGGCCATCACCGCGGCTGGATACTGCCGCTGCAACTGACGGTGATCGCCATCGTCACGACCCTGGCCCTGCTGACACCGCAGCTGCTGTTCGACCGCTATTTTCTGTTGCTGATCGGCCTGTTGCTGCTGGTCAACCTGGCCGCCGCCACCCAGGACATCGCCACCGACGGCCTCACCGTGCGCCTGCTGCCGGAGCGCTGGCGCGGCCTGGGCAACAGCCTGCAGGTGGGTGGCTACAAGGTCGGCATGCTGTTCAGCGGCAGCGGCCTGTTGCTAGCCATGGACTGGCTCGGCTGGCACCTCAGCCTGGGTCTGGTGGCCGCGCTGCTGGTGCTGATGACGGTGCCGATCTGGCGCTTCGCGGAAAACCGCCAGCTGCCGTTCCAGCCCGCCTTGGCCGAACCCGCCGGGCCCGGCCTGCTGCTGCGGCATTACCGCGGCCTGTTGCTGCAGCCGGGGATGCTGCTATGGCTGGCGGTATTGCTCAGCTTCAAGCTGGGCGACGCCCTGGGGTCGCCGATGATCAAGCCGATGCTGGTCGACCAGGGCTGGAGCAACGCCGACCTGGGCCGGCTGACCCTGATCAGCAGCCTGGTCGGCATTGCCGGCGCGCTGCTCGGCGGCCTGCTCTATGCGCGCATCGGTGCCCTGCGCGCGCTGCTGCTGTTCGGCCTGTTGCAGGCGGCGGGTATCGCCGCCATGGCCTGGCTGGTCGGGGCCGGCGGGCAGCCCGTTCTGGTATACGCCGTGGCCCTGTGCGAACAGGCCGCCGACGGCATGTCCACCGTGGCCCTGTTCGCCGTGATGATGCGCCAGTGCCGCCCCGAGCATGAAGGGGCCGACTTTACCCTGCAGGCCAGTGTGCAACTGCTACTGGCCGGCCTGGTGGGAGCCAGCAGCGGCTGGCTGGCCGAACAGCTGGGCTATCAGGCGCTGTTTATCAGCGCCGGAGCCCTGGGCCTGCTGGCGCTGCCGCTGGTGGGGCTGTACTTCTGGCGGGGTGCAAGGGCAGGGTAGGGCTGGGCGTGTTTTGACGCCGGGCGGTCATAAATGCAGCCGCGCTGATGACAGGCGACAACTGAGTTACGGCTGCCTGTCATATACGGCGACACCTTCTGGTATGGAATACCAGTCTTGCTTCTCGCTTACCCAAACATGTGCCGTCGGCCTAATGATGCTGGTATCCGACAAGGTTGAGGGCTTGAGTTTGATTTTCTCAGGCTCATCTGGGTTGAAGTGATATATCCGGTTGCCACAGGTTGGGCAGAACTTTGCCCCGTTGGTGTTGCCACTGTCTGCGGTTCTGCTCCATTCAACCATCTCACCCTGGAACTCCACCGCATCAGCCGCTACAACCGCGGTAATGCTAAATGCGCTTGTTGAGAGCTTCTGGCACTCCTTGCAGTGGCATGCAATAACCATCAGCGGTGCCGACAATAATTGATATTTAACTCCGCCACATTGACATGAGCCTTCGATTGGATATGTCATCTCTGTCTCCGAAATATGTATATCGCTAACGGTTGGTTAAGAGGCGGGCTTTAATCGAAGTGAGCGATTTAAGCGTGTTGTTGTGCGCGCCTGTACCGATAGCACGCCTTGGCCATCAAGTTGAACTGCTTTGATGCGTAAGATACATGGCTCAGCTCTCAGACGAAATGACGGGGTCTGGCGTATGCTCAGCCGCTAGTTTCAATCGGTCAGCTTTACTGATGTATGTAGACTTTTTCTTGGGTGCCAATTTAGCGCTGGCTTTTTTGGCGTGAGCCTTTAGTAGTTGTTTTATTTTTTTACGACGATTCATATTTGTCTACTTGGTTTGTAAGTTATTGAGTGAGTGCATAACGTTTGGTCAGGGGCTTACCTTAGGCCGTCCCAGCGAACGGAGTGACCGATTTGAACCATTTTTTAGGCCAAGCTGAGATCTATTCTTATGGCACATTTTTTGGTTTACCCGTACCAGAAACTGAGCGGGAGGGCGAAGTATGCAATTGCCGCAGTTAAAAAACCGCCCAAGCACAGCCTATAAAGTGTGCCGCTATTAATTAGCTCTTTCTTCTTGGTTGCCTTGTATTCACCGCTCAGCACGTAAATCATGATTCCGAAGTGATCTCCTGGGTTGAATATTCCAGGTTTTCCAAGTGATAGCCATTGCTCTGGTGCGTGCAATTTTAGCTTGGACACAAAACTCTGCTGAGTGATTATTAACAAAATTATTCCGGTAAAAAATAAAATCTCAAACATGCAGAGTATTTCGCTGTAGGTCTAACGTTTGGTTAAGGGGCGGGCTTTAGCCCGTCCCAGTGAGCGGAGCGAACGGTTTGAACCAGTTGTTATACGAATTTGCAATGATTTTCAATGAACTCTTTGGGGCTGCAAACTATTGTTGAAGCATTAATGTAGGCAAAGCACGCTGTCGCTTTTTTGCAGAATTTTATATCATTTGAAATTAAGAAGTTTACACCGCAGGCAGCTACCGCATGTTGCATGTCATTATTGGATGCGTTGAAGCGATCTTTCCCTTTTTTTGCTTTCGTGAAGTCATCAGCATAATAACCAGCCCAGTTCATTAAGCTATAAGCTCGCGCCACATCTGTTTGCGGC
>JBFJZW010000218.1:0-8406 GCA_041621875.1 Pseudomonas sp.
CCTAGGGGACTCGAACCCCTGTTACCGCCGTGAAAGGGCGGTGTCCTAGGCCACTAGACGAAGGGGACGCAGCCCGGAAGCTAAAACTTCTATCCGGCTTCTACACGTTTTGCCGTGAGGCATTGCGCTACGAAGTGGCGCGCATTCTATGGAGCCTTGCAGGGATCGTCAACCTCTCTATAAAAAATTTTATAAATCAACGACTTCAGTCCTGAATATGATGCCGCTCTATCAGCCCCAGGGCTAACGCACTACACTCGAACGAAAAATCGGTGTTCGAGAGGCTGCACCCATGTCCCCACTCGTGATTACCATAATGATTGTCGCCGGCATCGCCCTATTGATGGCCATCGCCTACATCAATCATATGGTCGAGAACAACAAACTGGAAAAGGCTCGTCTCAAGGCCGACCTCAGCGATCGCCTGCGGCGCAGTCAGGACCTGGCGGAAACCCTGCCCGGCCAGCTGATGACCCCTGCCCTGAAACTCCTGCTCAGCCGCCTGCAACTGCACTTCGGCGAACGCCTGCTGCCGCTGGACAAGAACAGCAGCGCACTCAAGACGCGCACCGACGAACTGCGCAAACTGATCGCCCTCGGCGAATCGATACCAGTCAACAATCCGCCGCAGCAGATCCACTCCGAGGCCAAGGCCAAGGAAATCCGCTACCAGCTGGAAAACCTCCACGGTCAGATGACCCGCTCGGCCCAGGAAGGCCTGCTACCAGCCAACGAAGCCAAACACTGGCTGAAAGAAATTCGCCACATGCTCACCCAGGTGCACATCGAATTCTTCAGCAACCTCGGCCAGCAGGCGCTGCAGCAAGGCCAGCCGGGCCAGGCGCGCCTGGCCTTCGAGCGCGGCGCGCAATACCTGCGCAAACAGAACGATCCCGCCCGCTATCAGAACGAGCTGAAAAAATTCGAAGAGCAACTGGCCCGCGCCAACGCCATGGTACTGGATCAGTCCCAGCCCGCCGCCGACCAAGCCAGTGAACTGGACCAGGGCCTGGAATCCCTGGAAAGCGAAGCAGACTGGAAGAAGAAGAATATTTACGACTGAGGTCGCAGCCGGAGCGCCCACTACCGCCCGCCCCCAAACCTAGACGAGATCCGCTATGAGCCTGACGCTTTACGGTGCCCCGCTGTCGCCCTATGTGCGCAAGGTAAGGCTGCTGCTGGAAGAAAAAGCCCTGGACTATCGGCTGGAGATCATCCTGCCCTTCGCGCAGCCCGACTGGTACCGCGAACTCAGCCCCCTGGGGCGGATCCCGGCACTCAAGGATGGCGATTTCAGCCTCGCCGATTCCAGCGTGATCTGCCAGTACATCGAGGACAAGTACCCGCAGTTACCGCCACTGCTCGGACAGAACGCCGAACAACGCGCCCGGGTGCGCTGGCTGGAGAAATATGCCGACTACGAGCTGGGGCCTCTGTGCACCTTTACCCTGTTCCGCAACCGCGCCCTGAAACCCAGCATGGGTCAGCCCTGTGACGAGCAGGCGGCGCAAAAAGCCCTCAGCGAGAAACTGCCGGCGCACTTCGACTACCTCGAGCAAAGCCTGGGCAGCGCCGAGTTCCTGGTCGGCGACAGCCTGACCCTGGCCGACCTGGCACTGGCCTGCCAGCTGATCAATATGGAACACGGCGACGAGCAACTGGACACCCGCCGCTGGCCCAACCTGGCCGCCTTCCATGAGCGGATCAAGGCGCGGCCATCGCTGCAGAAAGTCCTCCCCGGCGAGCAGCGCACCCTGGCCAAGATGGCCGGCAAGGCCTGAGGCCACTCAGGCTCGCGTCGGGTAGCGGCTCAGCAGTCCGTCAGCTGCAGGAATATTTCGGCCAAGCGCTCGATAGCGGCCTGATCCTGAACCGAAAAGCGTGCCGGCCTGGGGCTGTCCAGGTCGAGTACGCCGATCAGCCGACCGCCCTTGACCAGCGGCAGCACCAGCTCGCTGGCGGTGGCACTGTCACAGGCGATATGCCCAGCAAAGGCATGCACATCCTCGACCCGCTGGCTCTGCCGGGTGGCCGCCGCCACGCCGCACACCCCGCGACCGAAGGGAATCCGCACGCAGGCCACCTGCCCCTGAAAAGGCCCCAGCACCAGCTCCTCGCCGCGGGCCAGGTAGAAACCGGCCCAGTTCAGATCGGCCAGTTCCTGAAACAGGAACGCGGAAAACTGCGCGGCATTGGCAATAAAGTCGCGCTCATCGGCCAGTAACGCCTGCAATTGGGCGAACAATAACGGGTAGCCGTCGAGCCCCCGACCACTCTGTTGCAGATCAATCATCGTCTTGACTCAGAAGTTGCAGGCCAACCCAGTCCCGGGCGAACTGATAGGCGCAGCGGCCATTGCGATTACCGCGCCCCAAAGCCCAGCGTATGGCGGCCTTTTCCAGGGCCTCGCTCCACTCCCAGCGCAGCCCGGCCTGGGCGGCGTGCACCTCGACCCAGTGGCGCACCACGGCGAGAAAGTGATCCTGGGTAAAGGGATAGAAGGACAGCCACAGACCGAAGCGATCGGACAGGGCAATCTTGTCTTCCACCGCCTCATTGGGATGCAGCTCGCCATCGACCCGCTGCCAGTTTTCGTTGTCGCTTTCCTTCTCCGGCAGCAGATGGCGACGGTTGGAGGTGGCATACAGCAGCACATTGTCCGGCGCGCGCTCCAGGGAGCCATCGAGCACGGTCTTCAGCATGCGGTAATCGCCCTCGCCGGCTTCGAACGACAGGTCATCGCAAAACAGCACGAAGCGCTGCGGCAAGCCAGCCAGCTGCTCGACCACCCGTGGCAGGTCGGCCAGGTGATCGCGCTCGATCTCGATCAGACGCAGCCCCGCCGCCGCCTGTTCGGCCAGCAGCGCCCGCACCAGGGACGACTTACCCGTACCGCGCGCGCCCCAGAGCAGCGCGTGGTTGGCCGGCAGGCCACGGATAAATTGCCGGGTATTGCGCGCCAGCTGCTCGCACTGACGGTCCACCCCGATCAGATCGTTCAGGCGCAGGTCGAGGCTGACCGCAAGCGGCTGCAGGTAACCGCCACGGCCTTCGCGCTGCCAGCGGGCCGCCAGGCTCTGCTGCCAGTCGATTGCACTGCGTTGCACCGGCAACCAGGGCTCGAGTCTGAGCATCAACTGCTCGGCCCCCTGTAAAAAAGTGCTCAAACGGGAATCCACGACACACTCCAGAATATTCAGGGCCGCCCGGGGGCTGCCGTCAGGTAAAACAGATGGGCTATGCTTGGCAGGCGACTCACACGAGAACACCAGCCATATGGATATAGCGTTAACCCAACGCCTGTCATTCAAGCAGGCCGGCCTGACCGTGTTGGTGGCGTTTATCCTCGGCACAGTGCTCAGCGTGCTGCAGGTCGGCATCGATTATGCCAGCGAAGATGCCTCCATCGATCGCGAGATTAATGCGCTGCTGGAGATCAGCCACAACCCGGCCGCGCGGATCGCCTACAACATCGACGCCGAGCTGGCCCAGGAACTGGTGCTGGGCCTGCTGCGCTCGCCGGCGGTCATCAGTGCCGAGATCATCGACAACAACCAGCTGACCCTGGCCACGGTCAACCGCCCGGCCATGCAAAGCCGCTACCGGGTGCTCAGCGACTTTATGTTCGGCCCGCGCCGACACTTCGAGACCGCCCTGTTCGTCAGCCACTCACCCAGCGAGGCCCTCGGCAGCCTGAGCCTGGAAGTGGACACCTATGCCTTCGGCAGCCACTTCCTGCGCCGCTCGCTGCTCACCCTGGTGACCGGCTTCGCTCGCAGCCTGCTGCTCTCGCTGATCCTGCTGGTGATGTTCTATTTCATGCTGACCAAACCGCTGACCGGCTTTATCAGCGCCCTCAGCGAGCGCGACCTGCGCAGCCCCAAGACCAGCAAACTGCCCTACCCGCCCAACCATGAGCGCGACGAAATCGGCGTACTGGTCGACGTGACCAATCGTCAGCTGAGCAGCATCGCCAGCGAGATCGAACAGCGGCAACAGGCCGAAAGCCGCCTGACCCAGTACCTGGCGCAACTGGAAGACGTGGTGTCGGCGCGCACCGCCGAACTGGAAGCCACCAATACTCGCCTGCTCGACTCCAACCGCGAGCTCGAACAGGCCCGGCGCACCGCCCTGGACATGGCCCAGGCGCGCTCGGCCTTTCTGGCCAATATGAGCCATGAAATCCGCACCCCGCTCAACGGCCTGCTGGGCATGCTCGCCCTGTCCCTGGATGGCCCGCTGAACAACGAGCAACGCCAGCAACTGTCGATTGCCCACGACTCCGGCAAGGTGCTGGTGGAATTGCTCAACGATATCCTCGACCTGTCGAAATTCGAGGCCGGCCAGCTCGAATTGGAAAGCATTCACTTCGACCTCGCCAGCCTGGTCGAGGACACCGCCAACCTGCTCTCGCAGAATGCCGCCCCCGGGGTCGAACTGACCTGCCTGATCGATCCGCAGCTGCCCACCCTGCTTCTGGGCGACCCGACCCGGGTCCGCCAGATCGTCAGCAACCTGCTGTCCAACGCCCTCAAGTTCACCCGTTTCGGCCGGGTCGACATCCGCGTCAGCGCACAACCGCAGGGCGTGCGGATCGTCGTCCGGGACACCGGTATCGGCATCGCCGAGGAAGCCCAGACGCGGATTTTCCACCCTTTCGCCCAGGCCGGTGTCGGCATCACCCGGCAATTCGGCGGCACCGGCCTGGGCCTGGCCCTGACCCGACGGCTCTGCGAAGCCATGCAGGGGCAATTGAGCCTGGAGACCCGGGAGGGCTTCGGCAGCCAGTTCTGCATGGATCTGCCACTGCCCACCCACACCAGCCTCCAGCGGCTGCCCCACCTGACGGGCCGCGTCCTGGTCGTCAGCCCCGCCAGCTCGGGCCTCAGCGAACAGCTGGCGAGCCTGCTACCCGCCTGGGGGCTGGATTATGTGCACCTGGATCCCGACGCCAAACTGGACGGTCACACCGCCGATCTGCTGATCAGCGACTGCCCGCAGCGCCTGCAGCAACTGCGCACGGCGTACCGCCAGCCCATCCTGCTGGTCAACGCCTATGGCAACTTTCTCTCCGCGGCCCAGGTCCAGACTCTAGCCCCCATCGAACAGCTGGCCCGCCCCCTGGCCCGCCTGGTATTGCTGCAAGCGCTGCGGCGCAGCCTGGGGCAACACGAACCCAGCGCGGCGCAGCAGCCGCCCGAGCCGGAAAACAGCCGCCAGGCACGGGTCCTGCTGGTGGAGGACAATCCGGTCAACCAGTTGGTGGCCAAGGGCATGCTCGGCAAGCTGGGCTGCGAAGTGCTGCTGGCCAATCACGGCGGCGAGGCCCTCGCCGTACTGCAGACACAGCCGGTCGATCTGGTGCTGATGGACTGCAATATGCCGGTCATGGACGGCTATGAAACCACCCGCCATATTCGCCAGCACCCCGAGCACCAGCAGCTGCCGATCATTGCCTTGACCGCCAACGCGCTCTCCGACGAACGCGAACGCTGCCGCGCCGCCGGCATGAACGACTACCTGGCCAAGCCCTTCCGCAAGGAAGAACTGGCCGTTCTGCTCGACCAGTGGCTGGCTGCCAGAGTCAATTGAGCGCGCCTTGCGAGCCACGCTGCGGCGGCCACGGCCCGTTAAGGCAATAGCTGATCGAGCAGCGCCCCCACCTGACCGCGCAGCGCCTCCAGGGCATGCGCATCAACCCCGCTTTCGCAGAGTAACTGCTCCCGCAGCGGCATCACCCGTTCGCGCAAGGCGCAACCGGCCCCGGTCAGCCCCAGGTGCACCTCGCGCTCATCGCCGGCCGAACGCCGGCGCAGCAGCAGCCCCTGGGCCTCCAGGCGCTTGAGCAGGGGCGTCAGAGTGCCGGAGTCGAGCAGCAGACGTTCACCGAGAGCCTTGACCGTGGGCTGCGCCGGCGGCTGCCGCTGCCACTCCCACAACACCAGCATGGCCAGGTACTGCGGGTAGGTCAGGCCGAGCTGATCGAGCATCGGCTTGTAGGCACGGATCACCGCCCGCGAGGCGGCATAGAGCTTGAAGCACAGCTGGTTGTCGAGCTGCAGCCCGTCGTCCGCATGCAGGCTGGCCGGAGTCATTTCAGCAGCGCTTCGATCTCGGCAGTCAGGTCTTCAGGCTTGGTGGTCGGGGCGAAACGCTTGATCACCTGGCCGTCGGCGCTGAGCAGAAACTTGGTGAAGTTCCACTTGATGCCCTGGCTGCCAAGCAGGCCCGGTGCGTTTTTCTTCAACTTGACGAACAGCGGGTGGGCATCGTTGCCATTGACGTCGACCTTCTTGAACAGCGGAAAGCTCACGCCAAAGTTCAGCTCGCAGAACTCGGAAATAGCGCCCTCGTCACCCGGTTCCTGCTTGCCGAACTGATTGCAGGGGAAGCCCAGCACCACCAGGCCCTGGTCCTTGTACTGCTGCCAGACGTTTTCCAGGCCCTTGTACTGCGGAGTGAAACCGCACTTGCTGGCGGTATTGACCACCAGGATGGCCTTGCCGCCAAAGTCGGCCAGGGTTTTCTGCTCGCCCTTGATGGTGGTGACCGGAATATCGAAGAGTTCGCTGCTCATGGTGATTGCCTTGATGGAATGAAGTAGACACAAAATAGCGAGCAATTAAATTGCATGCAATTTAATTGTCGTGCAATAAGGCCCACTGATAGCAGGCCTGCGCCATGACGTTAAGCCTTGGGTACCAGTTTGAGCGACGCCGAGTTGATGCAATAGCGCAGCCCCGTCGGGGCCGGGCCATCGGGAAAGACATGGCCCAGGTGCGCGTCGCACTTGGCGCACTTGACCTCGATGCGGTGCATGCCATGGCTGAAATCGTCCAGACTGGCGATCGCCTCCGGGCTCACCGGCTGAAAATAGCTGGGCCAGCCACTGCCGGAGTCGAACTTGGCCGCCGAATCGAACAGCTCGGTACCGCAGCAGGCGCAGTGGTAGATGCCCGGCACCTTGCTGTCGTGGTATTGGCCGGTAAAGGCGCGCTCGGTACCGCCCAGGCGACACACATGAAACTGCTCCTCGGAAAGCTCTTCACGCCAGGCTTCCAGGGGTTTTTCCAGCTTGTCCATGGACAAAATCCTCATATATAAAAATCGCCGGAAGCAATGTTTAACGTCATGTGGCAACGTGCCCGCAGAGTGGCGTACCAGCCCCGAAGGGGTGAAGCACAGGATGTGCTGAGCACAAAAAAGCCCGACCAGTACCTTTGCCAAGGTCGGGCCGACACGTATCATTCGACCCCAGTCTGTCACCGGCGTTACACCCTGCCAAGGCCCGCCAGCTCGAGTCTTTTGCAGGGTAATTCAGCGGCGTTTCACCATTCGGGATTCCTTACATGCAGTTCAGCAAATCGAACAAGCTGGCAAACGTCTGCTACGACATTCGCGGACCGGTGCTCAAGCACGCCAAACGCCTGGAAGAGGAAGGCCACCGCATCCTCAAGCTGAATATCGGCAACCCGGCACCGTTCGGTTTCGAAGCACCGGAAGAAATCCTTCAGGACGTGATCCGCAATCTGCCGACGGCCCAGGGCTACAGCGACTCCAAGGGCCTGTTCAGCGCGCGCAAGGCGGTGATGCAGTACTACCAGCAGAAGCAGGTGGAAGGCATCACTATCGAGGACATTTACCTCGGTAACGGCGTCTCCGAGCTGATCGTGATGGCCATGCAGGCGCTGCTCAATAACGGCGACGAAGTGCTGATCCCGGCCCCCGATTACCCGCTGTGGACCGCCGCGGTGGCCCTGTCCGGCGGCAAGCCGGTGCATTACCTGTGCGACGAGCAGGCCGGCTGGTTCCCCGATATCGCCGACATAAAGGCCAAGATCACCCCGAACACCAAGGCCCTGGTGCTGATCAACCCGAACAACCCCACCGGCGCGGTGTATTCCAGGGAAGTGCTGATGGATATCGTCGAACTGGCACGCCAGCACAACCTGGTGCTGTTCTCCGACGAGATCTACGACAAGATCCTCTACGACGAAGCCCAGCATATCTCCACCGCTTCCCTGGCCCCGGACGTGCTCTGCCTGACCTTCAACGGCCTGTCCAAGTCCTACCGGGTGGCCGGCTTCCGCTCCGGCTGGGTGGCCATCTCCGGGCCCAAGCACCGCGCCCAGAGCTATATCGAAGGCATCGATATCCTCGCCAATATGCGCCTGTGCGCCAACGTGCCGAGTCAGCACGCGATTCAGACCGCTTTGGGCGGCTACCAGAGCATCAACGATCTGGTATTGCCCAACGGCCGCCTGCTGGAGCAACGCAATCGCACCTGGGAACTGCTCAACGACATTCCCGGGGTCAGCTGCGTCAAGCCCATGGGCGCGCTGTACGCCTTCCCCAAGATCGACCCCAAGGTCTGCCCGATCCATAACGACGAGAAATTCGTCCTCG
>JBFJZW010000219.1:0-8381 GCA_041621875.1 Pseudomonas sp.
GGTCGGCATCAGCCACTGGAAGCAGCTGTGGCACTCGATGGCCATATGCAGGCGGCCGGCGGTGCCGCCTGCCAGCCGCGCCAGGTCGCGCTCGGCGCCGCGCAACAGCGGCAGCACCGCATCGGTCAGTTGCAGCAGACGCAGGCCGGCGCTGGTAAAGCGTACCGGCTTGGTCTTGCGCACGAACAGCGGCATGCCCAGGCGTTCCTCCAGCTCCTTGAACTGGTGCGACAGCGCCGACTGGGTCAGGTGCAGACGCTCGGCGGCGTCCACCAGGCTTTCGCTTTCGCGCAGGGCGTGCAGGGTTTTCAAGTGGCGGAGTTCGAGCATGGCGGCCTGAGTTCTCGGTGAGTGTGGGTTAGATGCCTGCCGGACGGCGCGCTGCGCGCTCTGGCAGTTATCTGGAAAATGCTGCTTGTATGAAATCGGCTCATTGAGCGAGTCGCCAGTGTCCCTCAAGGCTCATGGGCTGTCGAGTCTGAGCGAGCGCGTCCGTGGCCGGCGCGGGACAGGTTGTCGGCTAGAGAAACGCCTGGGCGAGCAGATACAGGCTGCCGATGCTGAAGGCGAGCGCCAGCACCGCCAACACCCCATCATGGGTGAATAGCGCCAGGCCCAGCGCGGACAGGGCGGCACCGTTGATCGAGTTGGCGAAGGGGATCAGCTCCAGCGGCGGCATGCTCAGGGCGATCAGCAAGCACAGCAGGACGTTGGCGTACAGCGCGGGGCCATGGGTGAGCAGGGGTAGGCGAGGTTGCACCATGCGATCCACCCAGCGTGCCATGGGATAGAGCACCTGCAAGGCGTGCTCGAACTGACTGCGCGACAGGCTGCGCGTCAGCAGCCATTGCGGCAGCCAGATATGCCGCCGCCCGCAAAGTAACTGGCCGGCGATCAGCGCCACCATCACCGCGACCGTGCTCGGCAGCCCGGGAATCCCCGACAGGGGCGACAGGGCGATCAAACCGGGCAGGAGCAACATGGGGCCGTACGAACGCTGCCCGGTGGCTTCCATCAGGTCGGCCAAGGCGACCCGTTCCGCGTCGGCGCTGGTCTGCTGCAGATGTTGCAGCAGCTCTTGGAGATTGCTCGGTTTCTGCTTGCCCATGGGCATCTCGGCATAGTGATCGTTACTCACTTTAGCTTGGAGGCCGCTGCCGGCTTGAGGTTCTCCCGCCGTGGCGTGCTGGCTTCTAGGGTTGCTTATCATGAAAAAAATTTATGATTAACTATAAAATCTTGAGTTTGTTTCATTGTCTGTGGCCGTGGACAATCTCGCCATCACTTATATGGAGAGTTTCACCATGGCCCTGTCCCATTCCCTTGGTTTCCCCCGCATCGGTGGCGACCGCGAATTGAAAAAAGCCCTGGAGGCCCACTGGAAGGGCGAACTGGACGAAGCCGGCCTGCGCGCCGTCGGCCGCGAGTTGCGCGCCACCCACTGGCAGCTGCAGAAGGACGCCGGCATCGAGTTGCTGCCAGTCGGTGATTTCGCCTGGTACGACCAGGTGCTGAGCCACTCGCTGACCCTCGGCGTGATCCCCGAGCGCTTCCGCCCGGCAGACGGCAAACCGACCCTGGATACCCTGTTTGGCATGGCGCGCGGCGTCAGCCAGAACGCCTGTTGCGGTGGGGCTCATGCGCAAGAGATGACCAAGTGGTTTGATACCAACTACCACTACCTGGTGCCGGAATTCACCGCCGGTCAGCAGTTCCAGCTGAGCTGGGAGCAATTGTTTGACGAGGTAGAGGAAGCCCACGCCCTGGGCCACAAGGTCAAGCCGGTGCTGATCGGCCCACTGACCTATCTGTGGCTGGGCAAGGCCAAGGGCAGCGATTTTGACCGACTTGAACTGCTGGAGCGCCTGCTGCCGGTCTACGGCGAAATCCTCCAGCGCCTGGCCGCTCAGGGCGTGGAGTGGGTGCAGATCGACGAACCCATTCTGGCGCTGGACTTGCCGCAAGACTGGAAAAATGCCTTCGAGCGTGCCTACAACCTGTTGCAGCGTGAACCCGGTAAGAAGCTGATTGCCACCTATTTTGCCGGCCTTGAAGACAACCTCGGCCTGGCCGCCAGCCTGCCGGTGGATGGCTTGCATATCGATCTGGTGCGTGCCCCCGAGCAGTTCCCGAGCATTCTCGACCGCTTGCCGGCCTATAAGGTGCTGTCGCTGGGCGTGGTTAACGGCCGCAACGTCTGGCGCACTGATCTGCACCAGGCTCTGGACATCCTGCAACAGGCCCAGGAACGGCTGGGCGAGCGCCTGTGGGTGGCCCCGAGCTGCTCGCTGCTGCACAGCCCTGTGGATCTGAACCGTGAAGACAAGCTGGATAGCGAGCTGAAAAGCTGGCTGGCCTTCGCCGTGCAGAAGTGCGAGGAAGTCGCGCTGCTGACGACGGCCCTGAATGACCCGCACAACGTCCAGGTGCAGGCCGCGCTGGCGCAAAGCCGCGCCGTGCAGGCCGCTCGCGCGCAGTCGCCACGTATCCACAAACCGGTAGTACAGGCGCGCCTGCACGCCATCACCCCGGCCGACAGCCAGCGCATTTCGCCCTTTGCCGAACGCATCGAGCGGCAGCGCGCGCGCCTGCAACTGCCGGCCCTGCCGACCACCACCATCGGTTCCTTCCCGCAGACTGCGGCCATCCGCCTGGCGCGTCAGGCGTTCAAGGCCGGCAAGCTGAGCGCGGCCGACTACACCGAGGCCATGCACAGCGAGATTCGCCACGCCGTCGAGGTTCAGGAAAACCTCGGCCTGGATGTGCTGGTGCACGGCGAGGCCGAGCGCAATGACATGGTCGAGTACTTCGCCGAGCAACTGGACGGCTACGCCTTTACCCGCTTCGGCTGGGTGCAGAGCTACGGCTCGCGCTGCGTCAAGCCGGCGCTGATCTATGGCGACCTGAGCCGGCCAAAGGCCATGACGGTGGAGTGGATCAAGTACGCCCAGAGCCTCACTCACAAGCTGATGAAAGGCATGCTGACGGGCCCGGTGACCATGCTGATGTGGTCCTTCCCGCGCGAGGACGTCAGCCGCGAGGTGCAGGCGCGCCAGCTGGCCCTGGCCATCCGCGACGAGGTGCGGGATCTGGAAGCGGCAGGAATCAAGATCGTGCAGATCGACGAGGCGGCGTTCCGCGAGGGCCTGCCGTTGCGCCGTGCGCAGTGGCAGGGCTATCTGGACTGGGCCACCGAGGCCTTCCGCCTGTGCGCCTCGGGTGTGCGCGATGAAACCCAGATCCACACTCATATGTGCTACAGCGAGTTCAACGACGTGATCGATTCCATCGCCGCCATGGACGCCGATGTGATCACCATCGAGACCTCGCGCTCGGACATGGAACTGCTTGAGGCGTTCGAGGCGTTCGATTACCCCAACGACATCGGCCCCGGGGTCTACGACATCCACTCGCCGCGGGTGCCGGACAGTGCCGAGATGGTGGGGTTGCTGCGCAAGGCGGCGCGGCGCATTCCCGTCGAACGCCTGTGGGTCAACCCCGACTGCGGCCTGAAGACCCGCGCCTGGCCCGAGACCGAGGCGGCGCTGGTCAATATGGTCGCCGCCGCCCGCCAGTTGCGTAGCGAACTGGCCTGATCGGCATAAAGCCCCTCCCGCGGCCCTGATCGGCTGTGGGCGGGGCTTCCCCGCAGTGTTTTGAGCGGTTTCCCTTGTGGCGACAAGGGCGACCGCTCGTCCCCCTTCATCAAACTGTCATGCTTGTGTGGCAGCGCGCTCGAGCGAATGTCAGCAAACTCGCCTCTCAATGGGGTTCTGCGTTCTGGTGTTTGCATGCGTGTTCTTGTGTTCCTGGTTGCACTGCTGTGCGGCCTGCCTTCCTTTGCGGCGAATCGTTGCGATCTCCAGCAGCCCACCCGGCAGGTTGCGCTGGGCGAGGTGCGCCTGGCCTATCAGGCCATCGGCCGCGAGCGCGACCCGGCGCTGCTGCTGATCATGGGCCTGGGCGGTCAGCTGATCCACTGGCCGGACGAGGTGGTGGCGCGCCTGTGCCAGCAGGGCTTCCGGGTGATCCGCTTCGATAACCGCGACGTCGGCCTGAGCAGCTGGAACCAGGCCGCACCCTCGGTCAACCTGACCTATGAGGCGCTGCGTTATCGCCTCGGGCTGTCGGTTGCCGCCCCCTACAGCCTGCGCGATATGGCCGGGGATGCCCTGGGCCTGATGGATGGTCTGGGCATCCGGCGCTTCCATGTGCTGGGCGCGAGCATGGGCGGGATGATCGCCCAGCATCTGGCTGCCCTGGCCCCGCAGCGGGTGCAGAGCCTGACCCTGATCATGACCAGTTCCGGTGCCCAGGGCCTGCCGGCTCCCAGCGCGGCCCTGTTGGCGTTGCTGGCCAAGCGTGAGGCAGCCGATCGCGCGCTGGCCCTGGAACAACAGGCCGACCTGCTGGCGGCCCTGGGCAGCCCGGCGGTCAGCGACGACCGCGAGCTGTTGCTGGAGCAGGCACGGATCGCCTACGACCGGGCGTTCAACCCGGCGGGCGTGCAGCGGCAGTTGCTGGCGATTCTGGCCGAGGCGAGCCGGGTCGAACTGCTCAATGGCCTGAGCGTACCGACCCTGGTGGTGCACGGCACCGCCGACCCGCTGTTACCGGCGATGCACGGCGTGCATGTGGCGGCGCATATCAAGGGCAGCGAGCTGAAGCTGATCCCGGGCCTGGCCCATCGTTTTCAGGAGGCGTTCAAGGAACCCCTGCTGGCGGCGGTACTGCCGCACCTGCAGGCTCATCGCGAGGACGGGCAGTGGGCGCGGCTGTAGTGCGTTGAACGCTTTCAGTCGAGGCGTTTGTGCACCCGGGTGACGGCGATACTGAGGGCCAGCAGGGTAAACAGCAGCAAGGCCGCCAGTGCCGGCCAGAGCTCGATTAGCCCGGCACCGCGCAACATGATGCCGCGTACCAGGCGCAGAAAATGGGTCAACGGCAGCAATTCGGCCAGCCACTGCGCGGCTTTCGGCATGCCGGCGAAAGGAAACATAAAGCCGGACAGCAGGATCTGCGGCAAAAAGCTGAAGAAAGCCATCTGCATGGCCTGAAACTGGCTGCGGGCCAGAGTCGAAACCAGTACGCCGAGAGACAGGCTGGCGCAGATAAACACCAGTATCGCCAGGTACAGTTCGCCCAGCGAACCGCGTATTGGCACCGCAAACAGCAGTTTTCCGAGCAACAGCACCAGGCTGGCTTGTATCAGACCGATACCGACGAATGGCAGAACTTTGCCCAGGGTCAGCTCCCAGGGTGACATCGGGGTGGTGATAAGCATTTCCATGTTGCCGCGCTCACGTTCGCGTACCAGGGCGATGGCCGTGAACATCACCATGGTCATGGTCAGAATCACCCCGATCAGCCCCGGCACCGTATTGATCGGAGCGCGGCGTTGCGGGTTGTAGAGGTTGAGCACTTTGATACTGTTCGCGTCGGCGCGACTGCGGCCAGGAAGCGGGAAGGCTGCCAGCTGACGTGCGGCAGACTGCACCACTTGATCGGAGCCATCGACCACGATTTGCACGGCCGGCCGATCTGCCTGCTCCAGGCGTTTTTCGAAGTCCGCCGGCAGCACCAGAGCGATACTGATCTTGCCCTGGCGCAGCAGGTCCTGCAGTTGTGCTTGCGTGCTTAATGAGTAACGCAGGTTGAGTACCTGGCTGGCCCCCATTTCGGCAATCAGTTCGCGCGAGCGTGCGGTGTTGGCCTGATCCAGAACGGCGGCGTCGAGGTTGCGTACGTCCAGATTGATGGCATAACCGAAGAGCACCAACTGCAGGGTGGGGATGCCGATAATCATGGCAAAGGTCAGGCGATCGCGACGCAGCTGGCGCAGTTCCTTGAGGACGATGGCAGCTAGGCGGCGCAGGTTCATTTTGGGTGTTCCGCGGATGCTGCGGCTGGATTAATGGGCCGCTGGGTGGCGCTGACAAACACATCCTCAAGGTTCGCCGTTGTCCGCGTGACCTGCGCCGAAATACCGGCGCGCTCAAGGTGCCGGCGAATCTGCTCGGCGGGCTGGTTAGCACTGGCGGCGGTGAGCACGCGCAGTGAGTTGCCAATCTGGGTCAGTGCCAGAATGCCCGGCAAGCCCTGCAGGCTTTTTTGTGCCAGCCGCGGCTGAGTGCATTCAACCAGCAGTGGGCTGCCGGGCAGGTTGGCCATCAGTTCACTGGGACTGCCGTCGGCAACCAGGCGACCGGCATCAAGGATGCCCAGGCGGGTGCAGCGTTCGGCCTCGTCCATATAGTGGGTGGACACCAACAGGGTGGTGCCGGCATCCGCCAGTTCGAACAACGAATCCCAGAATTCGCGGCGCGATTGTGGGTCGACCGCACTGGTCGGTTCATCCAGCAGCAGTAAATCGGGTTTGTGCAGCACGGCTCCGGCCAGGGCCAGGCGCTGTTTCTGGCCGCCGCTCAAGGTGCCGGCCAACTGCTTGCGGCGATCCGTCAGCCAGTAGCGCTCAAGCAATTCGTTGATGCGTTGACGTGCCTTGCGTCGGTCCAGCCCTTGGATCGCCGCAAGAAACTCCAGGTTCTCGGCAATGCTCAGGTCTTCATACAACGAGAATTTCTGCGTCATGTAGCCGATGCGGCGTTTTAGCGCTTCAGCATCGCGGGGAATCTGACTGCCAAGCACTTCAATGCTGCCGGCACTGGGCAGTAACAGGCCGCAGAGCATGCGAATGGTGGTGGATTTACCGCAGCCATTAGGGCCGAGAAAACCGAACACCTCGGCGCGGCGCACGCTGAGATTGAGTCGGTCGACGGCCAGCAGGTCGCCGAAACGCTTGCTCAGGCCTTCGGCGTGTATCACCAGCTCATTGCTGGGCATGGTCAATACGCTCCGCGTGCAGCGGCAAGCCAGCGGGCAGCTGTTGCGCCGCCGCCCCTTCGAGGACGGCCTCGGCGCGGTAGCTCAGGCGGCTGGCGTCGTCACCGACCAGGGCGTAATAGGGCGTGAAACTGGCCTCACTGGAAATGCTGCGGATATGCGCTTTGAAGGGTTCGGCCAGGCCTTCGACATACACCAGCAGATGATCACCAATGGCTATTTTCACGCGCTGTGAAGCAGGTACGAACAGCCGTGCGTAGGGGGCTTCGCCACTCAGGAGACTGACCAGCGTGGCACCGGAGGGCGGTTGGTCGCCTGGCTTGAAGGGCAGCGCGTCGACGCGCCCGGCAGTAGGCGCATGCAGGCTCAAACGCTCAAGGTTGAGTTGCTGTCGCTGCAAGACGGCGCGTACTGCGGCCAGTGCGGCGCTGGCTTGCGCGACCTGTTCCGGGCGAGTGCCGGCCGTCAGTTCATCCAGTTGCGCACGGGCATTGTTCAGCTCGGCTTGGGCGCGATCACGGTTGGCACGGGCCTGATCCAGGTCGGCCTTGGAGGCCATGCCGCGGCCTTGCAGGGCGGCGATGCGCTGAAAACTGCGTTCGCTTTCGGTCAGTTGTGCCTGGCCACCGGCCAGCACGGCCTGGGCGGCTTCGATGCTCTCCAGGCGGGCACCATTGCTCAGCTCGCGCAGGCGTGCGCTGGCCTGTTCGACCTCGGCCTGGGCTTGTGCCACGCGCGCGTTCTGGCGGCTGGGGTCGAGTTCGAGCAGCAGGTCACCGGGCGCGACTTGGTCACCTTCGGCCACGGCCCAACGCAGTACCGGTTCCGAGGCTTCTGCCGGTAGGGCGATGCGGTCCCACTCCAGGGTGCCAGGTAGTGTGTCGAGCGTCTGTGGGCCGCAGCCGGAACAGAGCAGTGCGACTGTCAGGACTATGTGCTTAGCGGCCACGAGGGTTCTCCAGGCCGCGTTCGAGCAGCGCCATGGTGTGACGGGCCAAGGCTTCATCATCCAGCTCGGGAGCGGCAAACAGGCCGCGCCAGATCGGCGCGGCAGCGTAGGGGAATAGGGTCAGGCCGATCAGCGAGACCACCAGTAAACGCGGATCGATATCGGGGTTCAGCTCGCCGCGTCGTTGTGCGGCGGCGAAGCGGGCGGCGAGCATTTGCGGCACTAACGGGGCAATGCGATTAATCAAAACGTTGCGTAAACCGCCCCCTTCGCACAACACCTCACGCACCCATAAAGGCGGTAACCACGGGTGTTTTTCAACAATCGCGCGCATGCCCTGGATAAACCCCCTAACCAGTTCGATGGGCTCGTCGCCAGCCTGACGCAGGTTCTTCCCCAGCTCCGTCAGCAGAGGTAACAGGCGTTCCTCAACCACGGCGGCGAGTAGTTTTTCCTTGTTGCCGAAGTAGTAATTGACCAGGGCAGGGGTAACCCCTGCGGCACTTGCGATGGCGCGCAGGCTGCTGGTGGCAATGCCCTTGTGCGAGAACGCGCTAAGAGCGGCATCGAGCAGGCATTCGCGTTGCAA
>JBFJZW010000220.1:0-8345 GCA_041621875.1 Pseudomonas sp.
AGGCGCTGCGCACTAGAATCGATCCACCCGGCAGGCAGGCCGTGACACCGCCTGCCGGACAGATCGAAAGGGTTGTTTCAGGGCGGCTGACCCCGCCCTGAAACCTGTTGCTTACTCGCCGCGGATGTTGAAGTTGGCCATATGTTCCAGGCCCTTGATCAACGCCGAGTGGTCCCAGTTGCTGCCACCGATGGCTGCACAGGTGCTGAACACTTGCTGGGCGTTGGCGGTGTTGGGCAGGTTGAGGCCCAGTTCGCGCGCACCGGCCAGTGCCAGGTTGAGGTCCTTCTGGTGCAGGCTGATACGGAAGCCAGGGTCGAAGGTGCCCTTGATCATGCGCTCACCGTGCACTTCAAGGATCTTCGAGCCGGCGAAACCGCCCATCAGCGCTTCACGCACCTTGGCTGGATCGGCACCGTTCTTGGCAGCGAACAGCAGGGCTTCGGCCACTGCCTGGATGTTCAGAGCCACGATGATCTGGTTGGCGACCTTGGCAGTCTGGCCGTCACCGTTACCGCCGACGCGGGTGATGTTCTTGCCCATGGCCTGGAACAGCGGCAGGGCGCGTTCGAAGGCATTCGGGCAACCGCCGATCATGATCGACAGGGTGGCGGCCTTGGCACCCACTTCACCACCGGATACCGGCGCGTCGAGGTAGGCAGCACCCGTGGCTTTGATCTTCTCGGCGAAGACTTTGGTGGCGGTCGGGGAAATCGAGCTCATGTCGATCACCACTTTGCCAGCGCCCACGCCTGCGGCAACGCCGTCTTCGCGGAACAGAACATCTTCAACCTGGGGGGTGTCCGGCACCATGATGATGATGAATTCGGCTTCCTGCGCTACTTCGCGCGGGTTGGCCAGGCCGATGCCGTTGTCGCCCAGCAGGTCGGCCGGAGCCTTGTCGAAGTGCTCGGAGAAGAACAGGGTGTGCCCGGCTTTCTGCAGGTTCTGCGCCATGGGCTTGCCCATGATGCCGGTGCCGATAAATCCGATTTTAGCCATGAGTAGAGTCTCCTCAGATTGCGTTGTGCGCTTTCATCCAGCCGAGGCCGGCAGCGGTGGTGGTTGCCGGCTTGTATTCACAGCCGATCCAGCCCTGGTAACCGATACGGTCCAGGTGCTCGAAGAGAAAGCGGTAGTTGATCTCGCCAGTGCCCGGCTCGTTGCGGCCCGGGTTGTCGGCCAACTGCACATGGTTGATCACGGAGAGATTGGCTTCGACGGTACGCGCCAGGTCACCTTCCATGATTTGCATGTGGTAGATGTCGTATTGCAGGTACAGATTGCTGCTGGCGACCTTGTCGCGAATGGCCAGCGCCTGCTGGGTGGTGTTCAGGTAAAAGCCTGGGATGTCGCGGGTGTTGATCATTTCCATGACCAGCTTGATGCCCGCAGCTTCGAGCTTGCTGGCGGCAAACGTGAGGTTGTCGACAAAAGTCTGCTCGACGCTGGCGCAATCCAGACCCTGCGGACGGATACCGGCCAGGCAGTTGATCTGCTTGTTGCCCAGCACCTTGGCGTAGGCGATGGCCTGGTCGACACCGGCGCGGAACTCTTCAACGCGGTCGGGGTGGCAGGCGATACCGCGCTCGCCCTTGGCCCAATCGCCAGCCGGCAGGTTGAACAGCACCTGCTCAAGGCGGTTGGCATCCAGGCGTGCCTTGATTACCTCGGCCGGAAAATCATAGGGGAACAGGTATTCGACACCGCTGAAGCCTGCGGCTGCGGCGGCGTCGAAACGGTCCAGAAAGTCCACTTCGGTGAACAGCATGGACAGGTTGGCAGCAAAACGGGGCATGGTGTGCTCCTTGTCTTGCGCAGCCCGGATAACGCATCCGGGCCACTGGTTCAGAAGGCGATTTAGTCGAGCAGCGAGATGGCAGTCGGCGCGTCGACGCCGCGCTCGGCCAGTTCTTCGAACTCGTTGACGGCGTTGATTTCGGTACCCATGGAGATGTTGGTGACACGCTCCAGGATGATCTCCACCACCACCGGTACGCGGTGCTCGGCCATCAGGCGCTTGGCTTCGGCAAAGGCGTTCTGCAGTTCGTTCGGGTCGAACACGCGGATTGCCTTACAGCCCAGGCCTTCAACCACGGCGACGTGGTCAACACCGTAACCGTTGATTTCCGGCGCGTTGATGTTCTCGAACGCCAGCTGCACGCAGTAGTCGATCTCGAAGCCGCGCTGCGCCTGACGGATCAGACCCAGGTAGGAGTTGTTCACCAGCACGTGGATGTACGGCAGGTTGAACTGCGCGCCCACCGCCAGTTCTTCGATCATGAACTGGAAGTCATAGTCGCCTGACAGCGCCACGACCTTGCGGCTCGGGTCGGCCTTGACCACACCCAGGGCTGCCGGAATGGTCCAGCCCAGCGGGCCGGCCTGGCCACAGTTGATCCAGTGACGCGGCTTGTAGACGTGGAGGAACTGCGCGCCGGCGATCTGCGACAGACCGATGGTGGTGACGTAGCAGGTGTCCTTGCCGAACGCTTCGTTCATCTCTTCGTAGACGCGCTGCGGCTTGGCCGGCACGTTGTCGAAGTGGGTCTTACGCTGCAGAGTGCGCTTACGCTCGCGGCAGCTATCCAGCCAGGCGCTGCGATCTTTCAGCTTGCCAGCGGCTTTCCACTCGCGGGCCACTTCCAGGAAAGCGTCCAGAGCCGAGCCTGCATCGGAAACGATACCCAGATCGGGGTTGAATACGCGGCCAATCTGCGTCGGTTCGATATCGACGTGAATGAACTTGCGGCCTTCGGTGTAAACCTCTACCGAACCGGTGTGGCGGTTGGCCCAGCGGTTGCCGATACCAAACACCAGGTCGGAAGCCAGCAGGGTGGCGTTGCCGTAACGGTGTGAGGTCTGCAGACCCACCATGCCCACCATCAGCTTATGGTCATCCGGGATCACACCCCAGCCCATCAGGGTCGGTACAACCGGTACGCCGGTCAGTTCGGCGAACTCGACCAGCTTGTCGGCGGCGTCGGCATTGAAGATACCGCCACCAGCAACCAGCAATGGACGCTCGGCGTCGTTGAGCATGGCGATGGCTTTTTCCGCCTGCACACGGTTGGTGGCCGGTTTGGCCAGCGGCAGCGGCTCGTAGGCGTCGATGTCGAATTCAATCTCGGCCATCTGTACGTCGAACGGCAGATCGATCAGTACGGGGCCCGGACGACCGCTGCGCATTTCATAGAAGGCTTTCTGGAAGGCGCGCGGCACTTGGCCTGGCTCCATCACGGTAGTAGCCCACTTGGTCACCGGCTTGACGATGCTGGTGATGTCGACGGCCTGGAAGTCTTCCTTGTGCATACGGGCACGCGGCGCTTGGCCGGTGATGCACAGAATCGGGATGGAGTCGGCCGATGCCGAGTACAGGCCGGTAACCATATCGGTGCCAGCAGGGCCGGAGGTGCCGATGCACACGCCGATATTGCCGGCATTGGTGCGGGTGTAACCCTCAGCCATGTGCGAGGCACCTTCGACGTGGCGAGCCAGGACGTGGTCGATACCGCCAACTTTTTTCAGTGCAGCGTACAGGGGGTTGATGGCGGCGCCGGGGATGCCGAACGCAGTGTCAACGCCTTCGCGGCGCATCACCAGTACGGCGGCCTCGATTGCTCTCATTTTGGCCATTGTCTTGTGCCTCGTTTGTTATCAGATTGTATACAAAACAGCTGGCTTGGATTCTATTCATGGCCTGACCTTCCGGTCAACCGCTTTTCTTGCCTGAGCCATCCACAGACAAAAATCTTTTAAAACGCCCGTTTCAGCTGGGGTGCCTGAGCTGCTGCGGAGTTTCAAGCCAATACTGTATACAAATAGTATTTGTATTGTATTCGTCTATTGAATTTTTTGTTTCTGGTGGGATAGTGATATCGACCTTTGAATGGCCGCGCCGGCCGTCGTTCCCATTGCGGAGCGCTAGCCGGTCAGGCGTTTCGTACGATTTATCAACCTTGAGGAAGCACCAGCATGAGCACACTCAATCTGAATATCGCCAGCCGCATCAGCAGCCGCGCCCTGGCGGTGGGCCGGGAAATATCCGCAGCACCCCTGACCGTGGTGGTGCTGGATGCAGGCGGTCATATGATCAGCCTGCAACGCGAGGATGGGGCCAGCCTGCTGCGCCCGCAGATCGCCATCGGCAAGGCCTGGGGGGCGCTGGCCCTGGGCAAGGGCTCGCGCCTGATTGCCGCCGATGCGCAGCAGCGACCGGCTTTTGTCGGCGCGGTGAACGCCCTGGCGGAAGGCAAGCTGGTACCGGCACCGGGCGGGGTGCTGATCCGCGATGAACGCGGCGAGGTGATCGGGGCTATTGGCATCACCGGCGACACCTCGGATATCGACGAGCAATGCGCGGTCAGTGCCGTGGAGTCGGTGGGGTTGCAGGCCGATGCGGGAATAGCCGTCTAAGCGGCTCGCCATATCGGGGGCAACAGACCCTAGTAGAGCCGGTCAAAAAAGCGGTGGATGAGCCAAGTGCATCCGCCGCTTTTTTTTGCCGAGGAAAAAGGGTGCGAGAGGAGGGCGTGCGGAACCTAGCCCGGAGCAATCCGGGGATATCGGACGGCTGACAGCGCTCCCGGATTCTATCCGGGTTACAAAACCACGGTTTGCCGGGGGATTAGGCGCTGGTGACCTGCTCGGAGGGGCTGGGCTGGCTTTCGTCGATCTCGCAGCCCTTGATCACCAGGCGGATGATGGTTTGCGCGGCGGCTTCGTAGTCGGCCTCGTCCAGGCTGGACTTGCCGGTGACGGTGGAGATCTGCCAGTCGAAGTCGGCGTAGGTCTGGGTCGCGGCCCAGATGCTGAACAGCAGGTGGTGCGCATCGACCTTGGCCATCAGACCCTGATCGACCCAGCGCTGGATGCAGGAAATATTGTGTTTGGCCTGGGCGTTGAGCTGTTCGGTCTGCTCGCTGGAAAGATGCGGCGCGCCGTGCATGATTTCGCTGGCAAACACCTTGGAGGCGAAGGGCAGTTCACGGGAGATGCGGATCTTCGAGCGGATATAGGCCTTGAGCACTTCGGCCGGCTGGCCGGGCTGATTGAACGGAGCCGAGGCTTCCAGTAGCGGCTCGATGATGCTTTCCAGCACTTCGCGGTAGAGGTTCTCTTTCGACTTGAAGTAGTAATAGACATTGGGCTTGGGCACGCCGGCCTTGGCGGCGATGTCGCTGGTCTTGCTGGCGGCAAAGCCCTTGTCGGCGAACTCTTCACTGGCTGCGCGCAAAATCAGCTCTTTGTTGCGCTCGCGAATACTGGTCATAAGCCCCTGTGTTTCCTTGTACCACCCGGCGCTGGGTGGCGGTCGGGCATGGTAGCACCGGCTTTGCGCGGGGCTCAAGCCGACGGGCGGCGGCCTGCAGCGATTGCTTGACCCGTAGGTCAAGTATTTGTATACAAGGTTTGGGTTTTCTGTTTTTATCTGAACTAATGCTTTTACAACAAAAAGTCTCGGCCTACTGAGCCCAGGAGACATGCTGTGCACGACACTCAGCTGGTTGACCCTTTCGGGCGACGCATCACCTACCTACGGCTGTCGGTTACCGACCGCTGCGATTTTCGCTGCACCTACTGCATGAGCGAAGACATGCAGTTCGCCGCGCGCGAGCAGATCCTCAGCCTGGAAGAGCTGTATGCGGTGGCCGATGCCTTTATCGGCCTGGGGGTCAAGCGTATCCGCATTACCGGTGGCGAGCCCCTGGTGCGCAAGAACCTGCTGAGCCTGCTGCAGCGTCTGGGCCAGCGTCCGGAGCTGGAAGACCTGGCCATCACCAGCAACGGCTCGCAGCTTCACGAGATGGCCGGCGAACTGCGGGTCGCCGGGGTCAAGCGTCTGAATATCAGCCTGGATTCGCTCAAGCGCGAACGCTTCGCCGCCTTTACCCGGCGCGACAAGCTCGATCAGGTGTTGGCCGGTATCGAGGTGGCGCGGGCCGCCGGTTTCGCCAGAATCAAGCTCAATACGGTGGTGCAGAAGGGCCGCAACGACGACGAGGTGCTCGACCTGGTCGAGTTCGCCATGGCCCGCGGTCTGGATATCAGCTTTATCGAAGAGATGCCCCTGGGCACGATCTCCAGCCATCAGCGCGAGCAGACCTTCTGCTCCAGCGATGAGGTGCGTGCACGCATCGAACAGCGCTATGCCCTGGTGCGTAGCAGCAAGCAGACCGGTGGTCCGTCGCGCTACTGGCAGGTGGTCGGCAGCGACACCCAGGTCGGTTTTATCTCGCCCCACAGCCACAACTTCTGCGGCGACTGCAACCGCGTGCGGGTCACCGCCGAGGGCAAGCTGGTGCTCTGCCTGGGCCATGAAAATGCCCTGGACCTCAAGGGCCTGATGCGCGCCCACCCCGGCGACGGTCAGCGGCTGCGTGATGCCTTGATGCAGGCCTTGCAACTGAAACCCGAGCGTCACCATTTCGAGACGGATAGCCAGGTGCAGGTTATTCGCTTTATGAGCATGACCGGCGGCTAGCCCGAGCCGTTTCCCCACCGCCTGCTGCGGTTCATTTATTCCAGTACCACGACTAACTAAACAGGAGGTTTGCTGTGAAGCCCTCGCACGTCTGCAGTTTGTTCGCGCTTGTCTGTTCCACCGCGGTCAGCGCCGAAAGCTATGTGATCGGTGTAGAGAAACTGGCCTTTGCGCCGCACTACAGCATCGATGCGCAAGGCCAGTACCAGGGCTTTGCCCGCGAGCTGTTCGATCTGTTCGCGCAGAAGAGCGGGGTCGAGCTGAGCTACAAGGTGTTGCCGGTCGATCAACTGCTACCGGCGCTGCTGGGCGGCCAGGTGGATTTCAAATACCCCGACAGCGCAACCTGGGCGCAGGGGCAGAAGGCGGGCAAGCCCCTGTCCTACAGTCAGGCCGTGGTTGATTACGTGGACGGCGTGCTGGTCGCGCCGCAGCGCCGGGGCCAGCCCGTGGAGCAGCTCCAGCGCCTGGCCATGGTCAACGGCTGGACGCCCTGGGGCTATCAGGAGCGCATCGACGCCGGGCAGATCGAGCTGACCTACAGCGATGATCTGCGCCAGATGATTCGCCAGGCCCTGCGCAAGGATACCGACGGAGCCTACTTCAATGTGGTGGTGGCCACCCATTACCTGGACAACATCCGCGCGCGGCCGGGGGCTCTGGTATTCGATCCTGGGTTGCCGCACAACCGTGGCAGCTTCTATCTGTCGAGCCTGAAACATCCTGGGTTGTTACAGCGCTTCGACCGTTTTTTGCTTGATGAGCAGGTCGCGATTGCTGAATTGAAGCACCGCTACCGGGTCGAGGCCAATCTCGACTCGGAGCATGTGGGCGTGGAGCAGTGGAAGCTGGACTTCCTCAAGCGCCAGCAGGAACGGGCGGCGGGTCAGTAGAGGGGGCTGGACGCCGAGGTCGGTCCCGGCGTCCAGGGGGGGCTCAGCTGCGCGGGCTCAGGCTGGCGCGTGGAGTTTTCACGGCGCAGTGCTTGCGCATCAGCACGTAGTGGAACAGCGCGCCGAGCATGGCACCGAACAGCCAGGAGTAGCCGGACAGTTCGTTGAGGCCGGGGGTCCATACCGAGGCGACCGAGAACACCGAGGCCACGCCGAAGGCGATCATGGCGTTACGGTTCCAGCCGCCGTTGTAGTAGTAGGTCGAGCCGGCTTCGGCGCTGAACAGGTCCTGCAGGTTGAGCTGCTGCCTGCGCACCAGGTAGTAATCGGCGACGAGAATGCCATACAGCGGTGCCAGCACTGCGCCGAGGGTGTCGACGAAGGCGGCGATGCCGACGTTGCTGATAAAGGACACCCACAGCGCGCCGATAAAGAAGGCAATGGCCGCGGTGATAAAGCCACCGGTGCGCGCACTGATATGGGCCGGTGCCAGGTTGGCGATGTCATAGGCAGGCGGGATGAAGTTGGCCACCAGGTTGATCCCCACCGTGGCGGCGAAGAAGGTCAGCGCGGCGATGATGGTCAGGGTCAGGTTGTCCACCCGGGCGACGATATCGGTGGGGTTGGTCAGGGTCTCGCCGAACACCACCACGGTGCCGGCGGTGATCACCAGGGCGATCAGCGAGAAGATCGCCAGGCTCACCGGCAGGCCGAGAAAGTTGCCGACGGTCATCTGTTTCTCGCTTTTGACGAAGCGGGCGAAATCGCCGTAGTTGATCACCACCGCGGCGAAGTAGGCGACCATGGTGCCGACCACTGCGACAAAGGCGGCAACCGGGCCGGCGGCGTATTCGCCGGTCCCGCGGAAGATCTCGCCCAGCTCGCTGAGCAGGCTGGGGCCGGCCTTGTACCAGATCATCAGCATCAGCGCGATCATCACCAGGTAGACCAGCGGGCCGGCCCAGTTG
>JBFJZW010000221.1:0-8330 GCA_041621875.1 Pseudomonas sp.
GGCCTTCTGCGCCGGCGGCGATGTGGTGCAGCTGGTGCAGCAATGCCGCGAACATCCCGGGCAGGTGCCGCCCCTGGCGCGGCGCTTCTTCGCCGACGAATACCGCCTCGACCATCGCATCCATAGCTACCCCAAGCCCTTTATCTGTTGGGCCCACGGCCATGTGCTGGGCGGCGGCATGGGCCTGATGCAGGGCGCAGGCATCCGTATCGTCACCCCCAGCAGCCGCCTGGGCATGCCGGAAATCAATATCGGCCTGTACCCCGACGTGGGTGGCAGCTGGTTTCTCGCCCGTCTGCCGGGCAAGCTCGGCCTGTTCCTCGGCCTCACCGCCAGCGGCATCAATGGCCGCGACGCCCTGGACCTGGACCTGGCCGACCGCTTCCTGCTCGACACCCAGCAGGACGACCTGCTCGAAGGCCTGGTGCAGCTGAACTGGCTGGAACAGCCGCAACTACAACTGCACAGCCTGCTCCAGGCCCTGGAGGCCGAGGCCCGCGACGAGTTGCCGGAAGCTCAGTGGCTGCCGCGCCGAGCGCGCATCGACACCCTGCTCGACCAGGCCGACCTGCCCCTCGCCTGGCGCGCACTGAGTGCCCTGCAGGGCGACAGCGACCTGCTCCTGGCGCGCGCGGCCAAGACCCTCAACGGCGGCTGCCCGCTGACCGGACACCTGGTCTGGGAACAGATCCGCCGCGCCAAGCGCTTGTCCCTGGCCGAGGTGTTCCGCATGGAATATGCCCTTAGCCTGAACTGCTGCCGCCACCCGGAATTCCCCGAAGGCGTGCGCGCGCGGCTGATCGACAAGGACCAGACGCCCCGCTGGCATTGGCCGGATGTGGCGAACATCCCGGATGAGGTGGTCGAGGCGCACTTCGAGGCAACCTGGGAGGGCGAACACCCATTGGCGGACTTATAAGGCATACCGGGTAGGAGCGGGCCCGGCCCGCGAAGCCGCATCGCGGGGGGGGCCCGCTCCTACACCCCATCGATTCAGCGCGACAGGAGCATAACCATGACCCAAATCGCATTTATCGGCCTCGGCCATATGGGCCTGCCCATGGCCCGCAACCTGCTCAAGGCCGGCTTCGTCCTCAAAGTATTCGACCTGGTACCTGCCGCCATCGATGAGCTGGCCGCCGAGGGTGCCCTACCGGCCGCCAGCGCCGTCGAGGCGACCCAGGACGCCCTGGTGGTGATCAGCATGCTGCCCGCCAGCCGCCATGTGGAGGGCCTGTATCTGGGCGACGCCGGCCTGCTCGCAACCCTCAAGCCCGGCACCCTGGTACTGGAATGCTCGACCATCGCCCCGGAGTCCGCGCGCAAGGTGCACCAGGCGGCCAGCGCGCGAGGCATCGAGATGCTCGACGCGCCGGTTTCCGGCGGTACCGCCGGGGCCGCAGCCGGCACCCTGACCTTTATGGTCGGTGGCGCGGCCGCCACCCTGGCCAAGGCTCACGCCATCTTCGCCGCCATGGGCAGCAATATTTTCCATGCCGGCCCCGACGGAGCCGGCCAGGTGGCCAAGGTGTGCAACAACCAGGTGCTGGCGGTGCAGATGATCGCCACCGCCGAAGCCATGGCCATGGGCGTGGCCAGCGGCCTGGAGCCGGGCGTACTGGCCGAGATCATGCGCCAGAGCTCGGGCGGCAACTGGACCCTGGAGAAGTACAACCCCTGGCCCGGGGTCATGGAAAACGCCCCGGCGTCCAGGGGTTACTCGGGCGGTTTTATGGCCGAACTGATGGCCAAGGACCTGGGCCTGGCCCAGGAAACCGCCCAGGTCAGCGGCAGCAGCACGCCCATGGGCGCGCTGGCCTTGCAGCTGTACCGCCTGCTGCTCAAGCAGGGCAAGGGCAAGCAGGACTTCTCGGTGGTGCAGCAGCTGTTTGTCGAGTAGACCTACCCTAGGGTGTGCCGTGCGCACCAAGAGCGTTCGGTAGCGCCTGGTGCGCACAGCGCACCCTACGCAGATTCGCCCTAGCGCTCGCGCAGGGCCTCGGCGCGGGCGCGGATAATCGGCTTGAGCAGGTAATTGAGCACGCTCTTCTTGCCGGTGATGATGTCCACCGAGGCGACCATACCGGGAATGATCAACAGCGGGTTGGCCTCGCTGCCCAGGTGACTCTTGTTGGTACGCAGCTTGATCACATAGAAGCTGTTGCCATCATCGTCGGTCACGGTGTCGGCACCGATCTGTTCCAGCTCGGCCTTGAGCCCGCCGTAGATGGTGTAGTCATAGGCGGTAAACTTGACCATGGCCTCCTGCCCGGGGTGCAGGAAGGCGATGTCCTGGGGACGGATGCGCGCCTCGACCAGCAGGTTCTCGCCCAGCGGCACGATCTCCACCAGATCGCTGCCGGGCTGGATCACTCCGCCGATGGTGTTGACCAGCAGCTGCTTGACGATGCCGCGTACCGGCGAGATCACCAGGGTGCGGTTAACCCGGTCCTCAAGGGCCTTGCCAGTGGACTGGATCTTGCTCAGCTCGGTGCGCGCCTCGTTGAGCTGGGTCAGGGCGTCGCTGCGAAAGCGCCCACGGGTTTCGTCGATCTTGCGCTCGACTTCCTTGATCGCCGCTTCGGCCCGGGGCATTGCCAGGGTGGTGGCGTCCAATTGGCCGCGCGCTTCCACTTCGGCGCGCTTGAGGCGCAGTACCTCCACCGGGGAAATCGCGCCCTCGGCCACCAGCGGCTCGGACATGCGAATTTCCTGGCGCAGCAGGTTGAGGCTGTTGCGGAACTGCCCCTGCTTGGAGGCAAACTCGCGCAGCTCCTGCTGACGCTGGATCAGCTGCTCCTCCAACCCTGCCACCTCGTTGAGCAGTTGCTGCTTACGACTGTTGAACAGTTGGATTTCGCTGTCGGCCTGGCGCGGTACTTTCTCGCGCACCTCATCGGCAACCACCAGCTCGCGGTCCTGCACTTCGGCGCTAAGGCGCTCGACGCGCAGCAGCAATGCCAGACGATCGGCTTCGGTTTCGCCGACATTGGAGGCGAAACGGGTGTCGTCCAGGCGCAGCAGCGGGTCGCCGATATCGACGATCTGCCCCTCGCGGACAAACAGCTCGGCAACGATGCCGCCCTCCAGGTTCTGGATCTTCTGCAGGCGCGAGGAGGGAATCGCCTTGCCATCGCCGCGGGTCACTTCATCGACCACGGCGAAGTTGGCCCACAGCAGGCAAAAGACGAAGAAGGCGATCAGGCTCCAGATGGTCAGACGCACCACCCGTGGCGCATCTTCGATCAACGCCTTGCTGACTTCCGGCAGCGGCTCGTCGCCCATGGCATCGCGGCTGCCGAAATAGGCACCCAGGGACTCCCGCAGACCTTTGCCCGGTTGTTTAGCTGACACTGATCTGCCCCTTCTTCAGCGCTTCCATCACGCTCCCTTTAGGACCGTCGGCGATGATCTGCCCGCGGTCGACAATGATCAGGCGATCTACCAGGCTGAGCATCGAAGCGCGGTGGGTCACCAGCAGCAGAGTTTTAGTGCCGATCACCGCAGACAAGCGCTGCTTGAGGCGTTCTTCACCGCTGTTGTCCATGGCGCTGGTCGGCTCGTCGAGCAGCAGGATCGGCGGGTCGAGCAACAGCGCGCGGGCCAGGGCGATATTCTGTCGCTGGCCGCCGGAGAGGTTCTGCCCGCGCTCGCCGACCTGCAGTTCATAGCCCTTGGGGTGCAGGCGGGCGAACTCATGCACGCCGGCCAGTTCGGAGGCCTGCAACACCAGCTCGTCCTCGACGTAGCGCGCACCGGACACCAGGTTGTCGCGCAGGGTGCCGCTGAACAGCTGGATGTCCTGGGGCACATAACCGATGTTGTAGCGCAGGTCGCTGACATCCAGCTGGCGCACATCGATGCCGTCCACCAGCAGGCTGCCGCCGTCGGCCTGATAGAGACCGACGATCAGCTTGGCCAGGGAACTCTTGCCCGAGCCGCTGCGACCGATAATGCCGATCTTCTCCCCGGGCCTGACCACCAGACTGATCTTCTGCAGCGCCGCCTGCTGCTGGTCGGGGTAGTGGAAGTCGACCTGGCGGAACTCCACCGCACCCTGCAGCGACTGGCGCTTGAGCGGGCGCTCGTCCTCGTGGCGTTCCTGGGGCAATTCCATCATCTGGTTGACCGATTCCAGGGTCACCTTGGCCTGCTGGTAGCGAGTGAGCAGGCCGGAAATCTGTGTCAGCGGGCCCAGGGCGCGGCTGCTGAGCATATAGCAGGCGATCAGCCCACCCATGCTCAGGTTGCCGGCCATGATCTGGTACACGCCGAGCACGATAACCACCACCCCGGCCAGCTGCTGCAGCAGCATGGTCGAGTTCATCGCCAGGCTGGACAGCATGCGCGCGCGCAGCTCCAGGCGGCTGAGGGTACCGATGGTCTGTTCCCAGATATATTGGCGCTCGCTTTCGGCGTTGTTGACCTTGACCGCATCCAGCCCGGCCAGGCTCTCGATCAGGCTGGACTGGCGCTCGGCGGCCAGGGCCATGCTGCGCTGCATGGTTTCCGCCAGGGGCCGCTGCAAGGCCCAGCCGATCAGCGCCACCAGGGGGAAGGCGAGAAGCGGAATCCACACCAGATGGCCGCCGATCATGGCGATTACCGCCAGAATCAACAGGGTGAACGGCAGGTCGATGACGCTGGCCAGGGTCAGAGAAGCGAGGAAATCGCGCAGGCTCTGAAACTCGTGGATGTTCTGGGCGAAGCTGCCGACCCGCGCCGGACGAAACTTCATGGCCATGCCGACGATGCGCTCGAACAGCGTGGCGCTGATGATCAGATCGGTCTTCTTGCCCGCCAGGTCCAGACACAGACCGCGCAGGGTCTTGAGCAACAGATCGAAGAGGAACACCCCGGTGATGCCGATGGCCATAACCCAGAGCGTGGCTTCGGCCTGGTTGGGCACCACCCGGTCGTACACGTTCATCACGAACAGCGGCGTGGCCAGGCCGATCAGGTTGATCAGAAAACTCGCCGCGATGGCATCGATATATAACCAGCGCGAGCGTTTCAGGGTGTCGCGAAACCAGGAGGTGGCGCGCGGAATCAGCTCGCCACGGTTGAAGTCGAATTTGTGCAACGGCTGGGCGAAGAACACCTGACCGCTGTAGTCCTTGGCCAGCACTTCGGCACTGACCCGCACCTCGCCGCCCTCGCTCTCGCTGGGCATGACCCGGGCACGGCCCTGCTCGTCCCAGCCGAGCAGCAAGGCACTACGACCCTCGCGTAGCAGCAGCAGGGCTGGCATTGCCAGCTCGGGAATCTTGTCCAGGCCACGGCGCAACCAGCGCCCCTGCAAACCGGCGCGCGCAGCGGCGCGGGCCAGCAGCTCAGGGCTCAGGCGTTGCTCCGGCAGCGGCAAGCCGGCCGTGAGCATGGCGCGGCTGACCGACTTCTGGTGCAGGCTGCACAGCGACAGCAGGCTGTCCAGCAGAGGGTCGTCGTAGCGATCGCGGGGATCGCTACGGGTCTGGGTCTGACTAAGGTCTACTGCCACAAGGCTTTACTCATCGACGACTGGCTCAGTTGAGGCCGGGCAGGCTGGCCTTGGCCTTGACCTCGTCCAACGGTGCAGCGGCCATTGGCGCAACCACACCCTGGCTCTTGAGCAGGGAGCCCATGGTGGCCTTGATCCGGTATTGAGTAAACAATTCGGTGAAGCGCACCTCTTCCAGACGGCGGGCGGCGGTGAACAGCTCGTTCTCGCTGTCGAGCAGATCCAGCAGGGTACGGTCGCCCAGGCTGAACTGCTTCTGGTAGGACTCGCGTACCCGGCTGCTGTAATCGACGTACTGCTGGGCAATCGGCAGTTGCTGACGAGCGTTCTGCAGGGCATTCCAGGCCAGACCCAGGTCTTCGTTAAGCACACGCAGGGCGTTGTTGCGAATGTCCATGGCCTGATTGACCTGGTGGGACTTGGACTGCAGGTCGGCCTTGTTGCTACCGCCGGCGAACAGGTTGTAGCGCATGTTCACCATCGCCCGCCATTCGTTGCTGTGACCTTCGATACCGTCCAGGTTGTTGTCCATGCCGCGCGACAGCTCGGCATCGAAGCGTGGGTAGAAGGTCGACTTCGACGCTTCATATTGCTGTTCGCTGGCCTGCACATCGGCCTCGGCCGAACTGAGGAAGGGGTTGTTCTGCAGCATTTCCTCGCGGGCCGCCGGCAGGCTCTCCGGCAAGGTTGCGGTCAGGTTCTGGGGCAGGCTCAGCTCGCTGGCATCGCGGCCCACGGCGCTGAAGTAGTTGACCTGAGCATCGGCCAGGTTGGTCTGCTCGGTGATCAGGTTGTTGCGGGCCTGGGCCAGACGCGCTTCGGCCTGATCAAGGTCGGCCATACGCCCGACGCCGCGCTGGCTGCGCAGGTTGATCTGATCGTAGATACGCTCGTGGCTGTGCAGGTTGTCTTCGGCCAGACGCACCATTTCCTGGCGCTTGAGCACTTCCAGATAGACCTCGGCCACGGTCAGCGCAGTGCGCTCGGAAGTTCCCAGCAGCTCATAGGCGCGGGCATTGACGGTGGCACGCTGACGACCTACTTCGCTGCTGGTGGCAAAGCCGTCGAACAGCATCTGCTGCAAACGCAGGCTCGACTCGCCGCGGGTCAGGGTTTCGCTGTTGTGCGTGCTGCCACGGGTGCCAGGGCTGTCGGTGTACTCGCGACCATAGCCGGCCAACAGGTCGACCTGGGGCAGGTAACCGCCTTTGGCCGCCTTCATCTGCTCCTCTACCGACAACCGCGAATTGATCCCGGCCTGGATTTCCGGATGCACCTCGATGGCACTTTGCATGGCCTCGGTGAGGGTTTGACCATGAGCCGCCACGGAAACTGCCAGAGTAAGGGGAACGAGTACTAGAAAACGCATTGAATAAAATTCCTTTTCGGCAGAGCTGACTGCCAGGTGACGGATTAGCGGTGCGCTAGAGCAGGATCAAGACGACCTTCCAGCCAGTGCTTTTACCACGGCAGGAAGTCGTCTAAATATCAAAGTGACATCACGGCGCGCATTCTTTATTATCGCGAGCAAGCGGTCAATAGTTTGGCACAAGCCTAATTCCAAAACGGAATAAGCCAAATTACCGGCGACAAAATATTGTCGAATAGACCCATCGAATCTGAACCCAATGCTTTACTCGCCTCGCCACCCTTTTATGCATGAGTACACGGAGCAGTATCTATGAGCACTATCGTCGCCATCGTCAAAAGCCTTGTAGGTCAAGTATTTGCCGTTTCCCTCGACGGCCTTAAGCGGCAGATTTTCGAGGGCGAGCGCCTGCTCCAGGGCGAACAGGTACTGACCGGCCTGGGCGGTGAAGTCACCTTGCAACTGGCCAATGGCGAAGTGCTCAGCGTTGCCCAGAACAGCAACTGGCAGGCTGGCCAGGCCGAGCCGGCCGAATCCGCGCAAGCGCCGGCATCCGAACTCGAACAAGCCATCGCCGCAGGCCTCGACCCCACCACCGACCTCGAAGCAACCGCTGCGGGCGCGGGTACCGGTGGCGGCACTGGCGGCGCGGCAGGCGGTGGCCATAGTTTTGTAATGCTCGACGAAACGGGCGGCCAATTGGAAGCCGAGATCGGCTTCGAGACCTCTGGTTTGGGCCTGGGCGGCAGCGTTCAGGATGAAGTCGACGGTCTGACCGGGGAAACCGGCGATGCAGACCTTGTCGACACCACTGCACCTGTGGATCCGGTAGATCCACTGGACCCGGTAGATCCAGTGGATCCAACAGCCCCGACCCTGAATCTGCTGGTCGACAGTGGTGTCGCCGACGACCTGATCACCAATAACGGTGCCTACAGCGTTGGCGGTGTCGAGCCCGGTGCCACCGTCGAATACAGCACCGACGGCACGACCTGGAGCACCACACCACTGCTGGCCGTGGAAGGCAGCAACACGATTCTGGTCCGCCAGACCGACGTCGCCGGCAACACCTCGCCGAGCAGCAGTCTGACCTTTACCCTTGATACCCTGGTCGAAGCCCCAAGCATCACCCTGGATACCGACAGTGGCTCCAGCGACAGCGATGCCATCAGCAACACCGGCAACTACAGCATCGGCAACCTCGAAAACGGGGCCACCGTCGAATACAGCACCGATGGCACGAACTGGAGTACTACTCCGCCAGTGGCCGTAGAGGGCGAAAACAGCATCTCTGTACGTCAGACCGATACCGCCGGCAACATCTCGCCTCCGGCCAACCTGACTTTTACTCTGGATACCCAGGCAGCCATCGACATCAACGTGATCGCCGGCGATGACATCGTCGATGACAGCGAAGACAACAGCGTCACCATCAGCGGCACCACCACCGGTGTCGAAGAC
>JBFJZW010000222.1:0-8309 GCA_041621875.1 Pseudomonas sp.
AGCGGGAAACGAGACTCGAACTCGCGACCCCGACCTTGGCAAGGTCGTGCTCTACCAACTGAGCTATTCCCGCTTGTCGTGCTGACGGCCGCCATTCTATAGCTTCGGAACGCCGCGTCAACCCCTTGATTCAAAAAACTTATTTCTTTTCGGCAACTGGGCTGAGGTGCGGCCAGGCCGCCATCAGGTACTGCACCATCGACCATAGGGTCAGCACCGCGGAGATCATCAACAGCACATAGCCCAGGATCACCCAGGCGGTAAATGTCGGCGGGTTGGCCAGCAGGACGATCAGCGCAACCATCTGCGCCGCGGTTTTCCATTTGGCCAGATTGGAGACGGCGACATGGGCCCGCGCGCCCAGTTCGGCCATCCACTCACGCAAGGCCGATACCACGATTTCGCGACCGATAATGATCACCGCCGGCAGGGTCAGCCAGAGGTTGGTGTGCTCCGCCACCAGCAGCACCAGGGCCACGGCCACCATCAGCTTGTCGGCAACCGGGTCGAGAAAGGCCCCGAATGGCGTGCTCTGTTCAAGCCGGCGCGCCAGATAGCCGTCCAGCCAGTCGGTTGCTGCGGCACAGGCGAACACTCCACTGGCTGCCCAATAGCTCCAGCTGAAGGGTAGATAGAACAGCAGAATAAAGCAGGGAATCAGCAGAACGCGGAGCACGGTTAGCAGGTTGGGGATATTCATCGGCACAACTAGGCTGCAAAGTGAGCGGGCATTCTACTCGCTGTGCAGTGCGGCATAAATCAGCTCTGCAAGCTTTTTACTGATACCCGGCGCTTTGGCGATTTCTTCGCTGCTGGCGCGGGACAGTTCCTGCAGGCCGCCAAAGTGGTTGAGCAGCTCACGGCGGCGCTTCGGCCCTACTCCGGCTACCTCCTCCAGGCTCGAGGTGCGTCGCGCCTTGCCGCGTCGAGCGCGGTGGCCGGTAATGGCAAAACGGTGCGACTCGTCACGAATCTGCTGGATCAGGTGCAGCGCCGGCGAATTGCCCGGCAGAGTGAACTCATGGGCGGCGTCATTCAGGTAGAGGGTTTCCAGCCCCGGCTTGCGGGTGGTGCCCTTGGCCACGCCGAGCAGAATCAGTTCGGGCACCGCCAGTTCTTCGAGTACCGTGCGAGCCATGGCCAGCTGGCCCTTGCCGCCGTCGACCAGGAGGATATCGGGCAACTTGCCTTCGCCTTCCTTGATCTTGCTGAAGCGCCGGGTCAGGGCCTGGTGCATGGCGGCGTAGTCGTCGCCCGCCGTCACGCCCTCGATGTTGTAGCGGCGGTAATCGGATTTCAGCGGGCCTTCCGGGCCGAACACAACGCAGGAGGCCACCGTGGCCTCACCGCTGGAGTGGCTGATATCGAAACACTCCAGGCGCTGCGGCAGTTCATCCATGTCCAGAGCCTCGGCTAGGGCCTCGAAACGCGCGGCCACATGCTGGCGATCGGCCAGGCGCGCGCCCAGGGCCTGCTCGGCATTGGTCACAGCCAACTGCTGCCAGCGCGCCCGAGTACCACGCACGCGATAGCTAATACTCAACTGACGACCGCGCATCTCCTCGATAGCCGAGATCAGGGTGGGGAAGTCTTCGTGCTCGGCATTGACAATCAGCTCGCTGGGCAGATCGCGCTCCTGGCTGCTCAGGTAGTACTGGGCGAGGAAGGCCAGCAATACATCGCTGCCCTCCTCCTCGATGGCCACCTGCGGGAAGAAATTCTTGCTACCCAGCACCCGCCCGCCGCGCACGCTGATCAGGTGCACGCAAGCACCGCCCGGGTTGACCATGGCCGCGACCACATCGACGTCACCGCTGCCACCTTCCATGCTCTGCTGATCCTGCACCCGGCGCAGCAGGGAGATCTGGTCGCGCAGTTCGGCAGCACGCTCGAAATCCAGGGTCGCGGCGGCCTGCTGCATGCCGCTGGACAGCTCATCACTCAAGGCATTACTGCGACCTTCAAGGAACATCACCGAATGGCGCACATCCTCGGCATATTCCTCAGGGGTCACCAGGTCGACACAGGGGCCCTTGCAGCGCTTGATCTGGTACTGCAGGCAAGGCCGGGTGCGATTTTTGAAGAAGCTGTCTTCGCACTGACGCACCAGAAAGGCTTTCTGCAGCAGGTTGAGGCTTTCGCGGATCGCCCCGGCGCTGGGATAGGGGCCGAAATAGCGGCCCTTCGGCTTCTTCGCTCCGCGATGGATGCTCAGACGCGGATAATCGCCATCCGAAAGAAACACATAGGGATAGGACTTATCGTCGCGCAGCAGGATGTTGTAGGCCGGCCGCCATTCCTTGATCAGCGTCTGCTCGAGCAGCAGGGCTTCGGTTTCGTTGGCGGTGATGGTGGTCTCGACCTGAGCGATCTTACCCACCAGAGCGGCGGTCTTGGGGGCCAGGCCGGTCTTGCGGAAGTAGCTGGCCAGGCGCTTTTTCAGGTTCTTGGCTTTACCGACATAGAGCAGCCGGGCATCCGCATCGAACATACGGTAGACGCCGGGGCGGCCACTGCAGGTGGCGAGAAAAGCGCTTGAGTCGAAAGCCGCGCCGGTTTCAGCTGCCGGCATCGATCATGCCATGGCGCACCGCCAACAGTGCCAACTCCACATCACTGGTAATCGACAGCTTCTCGAAGATGCGGTAACGATAGGTGTTCACGGTTTTCGGCGACAGGCACAGCTTGTCCGAGATGCTCTGCACCTTCTGGCAGCCAGCGATCATCAGGGCGATCTGAATCTCGCGCTCGGACAGCAGGTCGAATGGCGAATTGCTGTTCTGCGGCTGAAACGACTTGAGCGCCAGCTGCTGAGCGATCTGCGGGCTGATATAACGCTGGCCGCTGAACACCATACGGATTGCCTGGACCATTTCCTCCAGTGCCGCGCCCTTGGTCAGGTAGCCGGCGGCACCGGCCTGCAACAAACGGGTAGGAAAAGGATCTTCTTCACACACGGTCACGGCCACGACCTTGAGATCGGGGTGGCTGCGGATCAGTTTGCGGGTGGCTTCAAGACCGCCGATGCCGGGCATCTTGATGTCCATTAGGACGACATCGGGCTTCAGTTCGCGGGCTTTGTGCAGGGATTCTTCACCGGACTCGGCCTGGCCTACGACCAGAAGCCCTTCAATGTCGGCAAGCATACGCGTGATGCCTGTGCGAACCAGGTCGTGGTCATCGACTACTAGCACCCTAATCAAACGACACCCCATTGTGCGTCAGGCCACCCCAAACAGCGGCCTTGTTGAAATGCTGATCAAATCAGATTTACGTTGTTTGACCAAGCTTGGCGCATGACCGTCAAAAAGCAAACGCCAAAATACGTGAGCATGACAGTCAGAGGAAATTTGGCGGAAGCGGTGAGATTCGAACTCACGGAAGAGTTTCCCCTTCGACGGTTTTCAAGACCGTTGCATTCAACCGCTCTGCCACGCTTCCGGCGTTAGTGCGGGCGGCAATCTTACCGGAACGCAACACACTGTCAAACTCTGCGTCTTGGCAGCCCGTGCGGCTCTGTTATGATCCCCTTCGACCTTGGTCACGGAACCATCTAGCCTCTACAGGAGTGTCGCCATGAACGATCACAATTATGCCCTCGACCATACGCAGGTCGAGCAGCAAGAAGTCAGCCGCGTCCTGCGCAACACTTACGGCTTGCTGGCCATTACCTTGGCATTTAGCGGTCTGGTTGCCTTTATGGCGCAGCGCGCCAACCTGCCTTACCCGAATATCTTCGTGGTGCTGATTGGCTTCTATGGCCTGTTCTTCCTCACTGCCAAACTGCGCAACTCGCCCTGGGGCCTGGTTTCCACCCTCGCCCTGACCGGCTTTATGGGTTACACCCTGGGCCCGATTCTCAATCGCTACCTGGGCATGGCCAACGGTGCCGAAGTCGTCAGTTCGGCCTTTACCATGACCGCCCTGGTGTTTTGCGGCCTGTCGGCCTATGTACTGACCACCCGTAAGGACATGAGCTTTCTCAGTGGCTTTATTACTGCCGGCTTCTTCGTTCTGATCGGTGCCATGCTGGCCGGCTTCTTCTTCCAGATCAGCGGCCTGCAACTGGCGATCAGCGCCGGCTTCGTGCTGTTTTCCTCGGCCTGTATCCTGTTCCAGACCAGCGCCATCATTCACGGCGGCGAGCGCAACTACATCATGGCGACCATCAGCCTGTATGTATCGATCTACAACCTGTTTGTCAGCCTGCTGCAGATCTTCGGCATCATGGGCGGCGACGATTGATCGCTTAACCAGCAAACAAGAAAAGGCCGCTTAACTAAGCGGCCTTTTTTATTGCACGTGTTTTATTGCAGGTGGACTTAGTTGCGCGCCTGTTCCCAGGATTTCAGCAGTTCGTTGTAGTTGATGGTTTCGCCCTTGGGTTTCTCGTTGGCCAGTTTCGGCTTGGGTGCACCAGGCTGATCCAGCCAGTATTGCGGGTCTTTCGCCTCATTCAGCTTGGGACCGCACTCGCCGAGTACACCGGCACGTTCCAGACGACCGAGCATGGTGTCCTGTGCAGCTGCCAGGCCATCCAGCGCCTCCTGCGGGGTCTTGTCGCCACTGGCTGCCTCGGCGATAAACTGCCACCACAGCTGGGCCAGACGCGGGTAGTCCGGCACGTTGGTGCCGGTGGGCGTCCACTGCACCCGCGCCGGGCTGCGGTAGAACTCCACCAGACCGCCGAGTTTCGGCGCGGCCTCGGTCATGGCCTGGGAGTTGATATCCGACTCACGAATCGGCGTCAGACCAACCAGGGTCTTTTTCAGCGACACGGTCTTGGAGGTGACGAACTGGGCGTACAGCCAGGCTGCCAGGCGCTGCTTGTCCGGGGTGGACTTGAGGAAGGTCCAGGAACCGGCGTCCTGATAACCCAGCTTCATGCCCTCCTCCCAGTACGGCCCCTTGGGCGACGGTGCCATGCGCCATTTCGGTGTGCCGTCTTCATTAACTACCGGCAGGCCCGGCTTGGTCATGTCGGCGGTAAAGGCGGTGTACCAGAAGATCTGTTGGGCGATGCTGCCTTGGGCCGGCACCGGGCCGGATTCGGAGAAGGTCATGCCCTGGGCTTCCGGCGGCGCGTATTGACGCATCCAGTCGACGTACTTGGTGGTGGCGTAGACCGCCGCCGGGCCATTGGTATCGCCGCCGCGGGAAACGCTGGAACCCACCGGACGGCAGCCGTCGACGCGGATGCCCCACTCGTCCACCGGCAGGCCGTTGGGCAGGCCCTTGTCGCCGCCACCCGCCATGGAGAACCAGGCATCGGTGAAGCGCCAGCCCAGGGAGGGGTCTTTCTTGCCGTAGTCCATATGGCCATAGACGCGCTGGCCGTCGATTTCCTTGACCTTCTCGGAGAAGAACTCGGCGATGTCTTCATAGGCCGACCAGTTGACCGGCACACCCAGCTCGTAACCGTAGATTTCCTTGAACTTGGCCTTGAGTTCCGGACGCTCGAACCAGTCGGCGCGGAACCAGTAAAGGTTGGCGAACTGCTGATCGGGCAGCTGATAGAGCTTGCCGTCCGGCCCGGTAGTAAAGGACAGGCCGATAAAGTCGTCCAGGTCCAGGGTCGGCGAGGTGAAGTCCTTGCCGTCGCCGGCCATCATGTCGGTCAAGGACACGGCCTTGCCGTAACGGAAGTGGGTGCCGATCAGGTCGGAGTCGTTGATATAGCCGTCGTAGATGTTCTTGTCCGACTGCATCTGGGTCTGCAGTTTCTCTACCACATCGCCTTCCTGCATCAGGTCATGCTTGAGCTTGATCCCGGTGATTTCGCTGAAGGCCTTGGCCAGTACCTTGGACTCGTATTCGTGGGTGGCGATGGTTTCCGATGCAACGCTGATTTCCATGCCACGGAATGGCTCCGCCGCCTTGATAAACCACTGCAATTCGGCGAGCTGTTGCTCAGCGGTCAGGGTCGAAGGACTGAACTCGTCGGCAATCCACTTCTTGGCGGCCTCCTCGTAGGCATCGGCCCAGGCTGCGCCGCTTAATCCAGACAATGTCAGCAGGGCAGCCAGCGCCATGCTATGTCGCGTTTTGTTGTTATTGTCGAACATAGAGACCTCCATCTCAGGGTTTGGGATGAGGCAAGCGGGTCATGGCCGCGCCCAACCAGCTGGCGCGCCCAGGGCAGCCCGGCTTAACCCCAGCGCATCACTGCAAACAGCCAGAACAGGGACAGCGACGTGGCTATCCAGATACTCCAATCGGTCGTGCCCACCACCAGCAGGTGCAGGTAGGCGCTTCCCAGCAGACCGATAAACAACCGATCACCACGGGTGGTGCTGATCGGCAAGAAGCCTTTGCGCTCGACACAGGGCGAACGCAGTTCCCACACCGTCATGCCCGCGAGAATCGCGGCGATGCCGCCGAAAAACAGCGCAGTGGGCAGAGTCCAGGCCATCCAATCCATCGTTTTTCTCCTTATACCCGGCCCAGGGCAAAGCCCTTGGCCACGTGGTTACGGACAAACCAGATCACCAGCATGCCCGGCAGGATGGTCAACACCCCCGCTGCGGCCAGCACACCCCAGTCGATACCCGAGGCCGAGACGGTACGGGTCATCACCGCGGCGATGGGCTTGGCGTCCACCGAGGTCAGGGTGCGCGCCAAGAGCAGCTCGACCCAGGAAAACATAAAGCAGAAGAACGCGGTGACGCCGATGCCCGAACCGATCAGCGGGATAAAGATCTTGACGAAGAATTTCGGGAAGCTGTAGCCGTCGATATAGGCGGTTTCGTCGATCTCCTTCGGCACCCCGGACATAAAGCCTTCGAGAATCCACACCGCCAGCGGCACGTTGAACAGGCAGTGAGCCAGGGCCACGGCGATATGGGTGTCGAACAGGCCAATCGAGGAATACAGCTGAAAGAACGGCAACAGGAACACCGCCGGCGGTGCCATGCGGTTGGTCAGCAGCCAGAAGAACAGGTGCTTGTCGCCGAGAAAGCGGTAGCGCGAGAAGGCGTAAGCCGCAGGCAGCGCCACGCTCAGGGAGATCGCCGTATTGAGGCTGACGTAGTACAGCGAGTTGAGGTAGCCCTCATACCAGCTGGGGTCGGTGAAAATCACCTTATAGTTGGCCAGAGTGAAGTCATGGGGCCAGAGGCTCAGGCCACCGAGGATTTCGCCGTTGCTCTTGAACGACATGTTCAACAGCCAGTAGATCGGCACCAGCAGGAACAGGATATAGAGCCCCAGCACCACTTGTTTGCGTAGGTTCATGGTCGGCCTCAGCGGTTCTTGTCGTTGTGGGTCATGGCGGTGTAGAACAGCCAGGACACCAGCAGGATGATCAGGAAATACACCAGGGAGAACGCCGCCGCCGGGCCCAGGTCGAACTGGCCGATGGCCATCTGGGTCAGGGTCTGACTGAGGAAGGTAGTGGCGTTACCCGGCCCGCCGCCGGTGAGCACGAAGGGCTCGGTGTAGATCATGAAGCTGTCCATAAAACGCAGCATCACCGCGATCAGCAGCACACTCTTCAGCTTGGGCAGCTGGATATGGCGGAACACCGCCCAGCTTGACGCGCGGTCGATACGCGCCGCCTGGTAATACACATCGGGAATCGCCCGCAGCCCGGAATAGCACAGCAACGCCACCAGCGAAGTCCAGTGCCAGACGTCCATGATCAGCACCGTGACCCAGGCGTCTCCCGTATCGGAGGCATAGTTGTAGGCTATGCCGAGTTTGTTCAGCGTCCAGCCCATCAGGCCGATATCGGCACGGCCAAAGATCTGCCAGATGGTGCCCACCACGTTCCACGGAATCAGCAGCGGGATGGCCAGCACAATCAGTACCAGCGAGGCCATGCGCCCCTTGGTCGGCATGCACAGGGCAATGGCGATGCCCAAGGGAATCTCGATCAGCAGCACGCAGCCGGAAAAGATGAACTGGCGCAGCAGCGAATCATGCAGACGGGTGTCCTGCAGCACCTGTTTGTACCAGTCGACGCCGACGAAATAGCGGGTGGAATGGTCGAAGATGTCCTGCACCGAGTAGTTGACCACCGTCATCATCGGCACGATGGCGCTGAACGCCACCAGCAGAAACACCGGCAGCACCAGCCACCAGGCCTTGTTGTTCTGCACCTTCATGGCTGCACCTCCAGCGTTTGCGTCTCGACCAGAAAGTCGTCGGCGTAGAGCATCAGCCACTGCGCCGGAAAGCTCAGGTAGACGCGCTGCTGCGGCACCGGCTGGTCCTCCTGCAGGCGTACCTTGAGCAGTTGGCCATCGAGTTTCAGGCTGAGAATCTTGTAGGTGCCCAGGTCCTCCAGGTGCACTACGTCACCGCACAGG
>JBFJZW010000223.1:0-8267 GCA_041621875.1 Pseudomonas sp.
ACTAAAAGACTCCGATCGTCACCCGAAGGTTACGCGGAGTCTAAAAGCGAAACCCGGCCGAAGCCGGGTGTCAGGCGCTGCTTGTACTGATTAGTACAGGCGAACGCTGCGGCGCTGTTCGCGCTGCACTTTCTTGGCGTGACGCTTAACAGCGGCTGCTGCTTTGCGCTTACGCTCGGAAGTCGGCTTTTCGTAGAATTCACGGCTGCGAACTTCAGCCAGAACACCGGCTTTTTCGCAGGAGCGCTTGAAACGACGCAGAGCTACGTCGAAGGGTTCGTTCTCTTTAACTTTGACGGCTGGCATCCAGGGCTTACCTTCTTTATTACCGGGGGTTAACGTTCCTCCTGGCAGATGGCGCTGGAGAACGTAGGTTTTTAAGGGTTGCGGATGTTACCGCCTCATTGCGCGGAATGCAAAGCCTCTGATTGAAAAGCGCTGGTCGGCTCGCCTCGCGGCCTATTATTATGCGCGCCTTCTGCTGTTTAGCCCCTCGAGATCAAGGCGTTGCCCATGCTGGTACTGGGATTGGAAACCTCCTGCGACGAGACCGGTGTCGCGCTCTACGACAGCGAGCGCGGCCTGCTGGCCGACGCGCTGTTCAGCCAGATCGATCTGCATCGGGTGTACGGCGGTGTGGTCCCGGAGCTGGCCTCGCGTGACCACGTCAAACGCATGCTGCCGTTGATCCGCCAGGTGCTCGACGAGGCCGGCAAGAGCAAATCCGATATCGATGCGATTGCCTATACCGCCGGTCCCGGCCTGGTTGGCGCGCTGCTGGTGGGGGCGTCCTGTGCCCAGGCCCTGGCCTTTGCCTGGGACATTCCGGCCCTGGGTGTACACCATATGGAAGGCCACCTGCTGGCCCCCATGCTGGAGGAAAACCCTCCGGCGTTTCCGTTCGTCGCTCTGTTGGTCTCAGGTGGTCATACCCAGCTGGTGCGGGTCGATGGTATCGGCCAGTACCAATTGCTCGGCGAGTCCCTGGACGATGCCGCCGGCGAGGCCTTCGACAAGACCGCCAAGCTGATGGGCCTGCAGTATCCGGGCGGGCCGGAGATCGCGCGGCTGGCAGCGAGCGGCACACCGGGGCGCTTCAAGTTTCCGCGGCCGATGACCGACCGGCCGGGACTGGAGTTCAGCTTCAGCGGCCTCAAGACCTTTACCCTGAATACCTGGCAGCAGTGCCGCGCCGCGGGTGACGACGGCGAGCAGACCCGTTGCGATATCGCCCTGGCCTTCCAGCAGGCGGTGGTCGACACCCTGACCATCAAATGCAAGCGTGCCCTCAAGCAAACCGGTTTGCGCAATCTGGTGATCGCCGGCGGCGTGAGCGCCAACAAGGCGCTGCGCCTGTCGCTGGAAAACATGCTCGGCGAACTGAAGGGGGCGGTGTTCTATGCCCGTCCGGCCTTCTGCACCGACAATGGCGCGATGATTGCCTATGCCGGCTGCCAGCGTCTGTTGGCCGGGCAGCATGAGGATCTGAGCATCAAGGTGCAGGCGCGCTGGCCGATGGAGCAGTTGCCGGCGCTTTAGCATGAGCTTGGCTGGTTAAAAATGCCGCTCACGGCCGGCGAACAGATCGCGTAAATTGCTCCGGTGCCGCCAGACGATCAGGCCGGTGAGTACGCTCACCGGCACCAGTGCCGCCGGTTGTTGCCAGGCCAGCAGAGGCAGGGTCAGGGGCGTAGCTATTAACGCCGCCAGCGAGCTTGTGCGCGTCATGAAGAAGGTCAGCAGCCAGGCGCAGATGGCCAGCAGCGCAGCGGGCGGGTAGAGTCCAAGCAGCATGCCGGCGGCGGTGGCGACACCCTTGCCGCCGCGGAAGCGGAAATACACCGGGTAGAGGTGGCCGATGATGGCTGCCAGACCTATCCAGGCCTGCTGTTGCAGGCCGAAACCGAGCAGGGCGGCGATCAGCACGGGCAGCAGGCCCTTGAGCAGGTCGCCGAGCAGGGTGAGGATGGCCAGGCGTTTGCCCGCCACCCGCAACATATTGGTGGCACCGGGGTTGCCCGAACCACTGGCGCGCGGGTCCGGCCCGCCGGCCAGGTGGCTGAGCAGTATGGCGAAGGACAGCGAGCCGAGCAGGTAGGCGAGGAGCGCCAACAGCCAAAACATGGTATCCATTCCGGGGCAAGGGAGCCCCGATTCTAACTAGGTGCGCCAGTATTGTCGTGCCGCGGAGAGCGTGCTTGGACACAGTTTTTATCGAGGGTCTGGAAGTCGATACGGTGATAGGTGCCTACGACTGGGAGCGCACCATTCGCCAGTGTTTGCGCCTGGATCTGTACCTGGGTTGGGACAATCGCCCGGCAGCGACCGGCGACGAGCTGGACAAGGCGCTGGACTATGCGGCCGTGGCCACGCGGGTGCAGGCCTTCGCCAGTGAGTCGCAATTTATCCTGGTGGAAACCTTCGCCGAACGTCTGGCCGAGCTGCTGATGGCGGAGTTCCAGATCCCCTGGCTGCGGATCAAGCTGACCAAGCCCGGCGCGGTGCCGGCGGCCAGCGGTGGGGTCGGTGTGGAGATCGAGCGCGGATGTCGCTAACGCCAGTTCTGCTGGGCCTGGGCAGCAATGTCGAGCGCGAAGTGCATCTGCGCGCGGGGCTCGAGGCCTTGTCGGCGCTGCTTGTCCAGATGCGCTGCTCGCCAGTCTTCGAAAGCCAGGCGGTGGGCATCAAGAGCGGGCCCTTCTTCAATCTGGTGGTGGCCGGCTACAGCGACCTGCCGCTGGGCGAGCTGGACCGCCGGCTGAAATTTATCGAAGCCGACAACGGCCGCTATGCGCCGGAGCGCAAGGGCCTGCCGCTGGATATCGATGTGCTGCTGTATGGCGATCTGGTCGGCTATTTCGATGGCCTGATCCTGCCGCGGGCGGAAATCCTCCAGAACGCCTTCGTACTCGGGCCGCTTTCGCTGTTGGTGCCGGAGCGTTTGCACCCGGGCGAGCAGCGCAGCTTCGCCGAGCTGTGGCAGGCTGCGCAGATCGACCAGCAGTTGCAGCCGGTGGCATTCCAGTGGCGTGACGCCGAGTTGACCCCGGCCGAACTGATCCAGGCCTTACAACCACAGGCGTAGGGTGGGCATGCTGCGGCGCGGCTTGTCCACCGGTTAGCCTCCGGGGGGTGGACCAGGCTGCGCCATGGACGCCTTGCATTCCATCGCTTTTTTGTAGGCCTTCAGCGCGTTTAAGCGTTCGAGCTTTAGCGCTTCGCCCAGCTCCGGGCCTTTGAACCCCTGCTCCAGCAGCGGTTGCACCGCCACCGCGCGGGCCGCATGCATGGCCCCGCGCAGGTAGTCGGCCTGGGGATAGTCGCGTTGTTCCAGGCCCAGGCGGCCACGGGCGTCCATCTCGCAGGCGGCGATAAACTCCTCGAAGCGCTGCGGGCGGCGAAATACGTCGAAGTTCTGCAGCAGCTGAAGCAGGGTCGAGGCCTTCAGCTCCAGGGCGCGATGGCCGTGGGTATGGAACTCGCCGACCTGCAGGGCCAGTTCCTGGCAATCCTTGGGAGCCTTGCAGCGCTGGTTGATCGCGCGGATCAGCTTGAGGCCCTTGTGTTCGTGGGCGATATGCCGCGGCCACTCGGCCTCGGGCGTCAGGCCCTTGCCGACATCGTGGAGCAGGCAGGCCCAGCGCACGGTCAGCGGCTGCCGGTGTTCGGCGCACTGGCGCAGCACACTGAGCACATGCGCGCCGGTGTCGATTTCGGGGTGATGGGCGGCCGGCTGCGGCACGCCGAACAGCGCGTCGACTTCCGGCAGCAGTTCCTGCAGGGCCCCACAGTCGCGCAGCACCTGGATAAATACATCCGGGCGCGGCTCCAGCAGGGCGCGGGAAATTTCCTTCCAGCTGCGTTCGGGCGTCAATGCGCTCAGCTCACCGGATTCGCTCAGTTCGCGCATCAGCGCCAGGGTTTCTGTCGCGACCGTAAAACCCAGAGGCGCATAGCGGGCGGCGAAGCGGGCGACGCGCAGCACCCGCAACGGGTCTTCGGCAAAGGCCGGGGACACGTGGCGCAGCACCCTGGCCGCCAGGTCGCGCTGACCGCCATAGGGGTCGATCAGGCGGCCCTGGCCGTCCTCGGCCATGGCGTTGACGGTCAGGTCGCGGCGGATCAGGTCTTCTTCGAGGGTGACCTCCGGGCTGGCGAAGAAGGTAAAGCCGCCATAGCCGCGGCCGCTCTTGCGCTCGGTACGGGCCAGGGCATATTCCTCGCCGCTTTGCGGATGCAGAAAGACCGGGAAATCCGCGCCCACCGGGCGATAGCCCAACTCCAGCATCTGCTCGGCGCTGGCACCCACCACCACCCAGTCGATCTCGCTGACTTCACGGCCTAACAGGCGATCGCGCACCGCGCCGCCCACTTTGTATATCTGCATCATGGTTCCTCCGCTAAGTGGGGAGGATAACGGCTGGCCGCTAACGAGGGGTAGCCTGGATGCCGGCTCGGGGATTGTCCGCGGCTCCGAATTGCACCCGGTCTACGGGCTGGCGACGGGGATCTGCTGCAGCAGCGCCTGGGTGGCCCGCTCGAGCAGTTCGGCGCTGTCCCGTTGCGGGCTGAGACCGGTGCTGCTCAGGCCCTCCCAGAGTATGTGTTGCTCCGGGGTGGTCAGGCGGATACGCAGGGTGCCGGTGCTGTCGCGTAGGCGATGAAGCGCCTGGTAGGGGCCGAGTGGTGTCGGTGGAGCGGTCTCGACGTGGAAGTCCAGGGGGCTGTCCTGCACCGACAGCCAGTAATAGACCCGGATCTGCGCCTGGGGGCTGGCGTGATAGCCGCGCCGGGTGAGGCCTTCGCGCAGCAGCTGATCGAGCTGGCGGTAACGGTCGGCGAAGGGCAGTGGGCCGTTGACCGCCTGTTCGGCGGCAATCAGCTCGAAACTGCGGCTTTGCGCCAGCTCGGGGCTGGCCGGGCTGATTACCTGGACGCGGGGCGGCTGGCTGCTGCAGGTGGCCAGAGCCAGGCACAGCAGAAGAACGATAAACAGACGCATAAGGGCATTCCCCAAAAGCCTAGCGTCCATGCTGGGCGGCGTGAGCATGGGGCGCAACCGATCAAATGGGCGGAATGACCAGGTCCAGACGTGGGTAATCGCCTTCGTGTTCCGCTTCGTTCTTCGGCGGCACGTGCTGGGTGTTGATCAGCTTGTCGTCCTGCATGATCTGCAGATGGATATCGAAGCCCCACAGGCGGTGCAGGTGTTTGAGCACTTCGTCGGTGGAGTTGCCCAGGGGTTTGCGGTCGTGTTGCTGGTGGCGCAGGGTCAGGGAGCGGTCGCCGCGGCGGTCGATGCTCCAGATCTGCACATTGGGTTCGCGATTGCCCAGGTTGTACTGCGCGGCCAGGGTCTCACGAATCTGCTGGTAGCCGGGCTCGTCGTGAATCGCCGGGACATACAGCTCGTCCTTCTGGTCGTCGTCCAGCACGCTGAACAGCTTGAGGTCGCGGATCACCTTGGGCGACAGGTACTGCAGGATAAAACTCTCGTCCTTGAAGCTCTTCATGGCGAACTTGAGGGTGCTTAGCCAGTCGCTGCCGGCGATATCGGGGAACCAGCGGCGGTCTTCCTCGGTGGGCGTTTCGCAGATGCGACGGATGTCGCGGTACATGGCGAAGCCCAGGGTGTAGGGGTTGATGCCGCTGTAATAGGGGCTGTCGAACGGCGGTTGGTAGATCACGCTGGTGTGCGACTGGAGGAACTCCATCATAAAGCCGTCGGTGACCAGGCCCTCGTCGTACAGGTCGTTCATCAGGGTGTAGTGCCAGAAGCAGGCCCAGCCCTCGTTCATCACCTGGGTCTGGCGCTGCGGGTAGAAGTACTGGGCGATCTTGCGCACGATGCGGATTACTTCGCGCTGCCAGGGCTCGAGCAGCGGCGCATGCTTCTCGAGGAAGTACAGGATGTTTTCCTGGGGCTCCGGGGGGAAGCGCTTGTTGTCCTGTTCGCCGCCCTTGCTGGCGCTCTTGGGGATGGTGCGCCAGAGGTCGTTGATCTGTTTTTGCAGGTGCTCTTCGCGGTCCTTCATGCGCCGCCGCTCTTCCTCGGCGGAAATCGGGTAGGGGCGCTTGTAGCGGTCGACGCCATAGTTCATCAGGGCGTGGCAGGAGTCGAGCAGGTCTTCCACCGCGTCGATGCCGTGGCGCTCCTCGCACTGCATGATGTACTGCTTGGCGAACACCAGGTAATCGATGATCGAGCTGGCGTCGGTCCAGGTGCGGAACAGGTAGTTGCCCTTGAAGAAGCTGTTGTGGCCGTAGCAGGCATGGGCGATCACCAGCGCCTGCATGCACATGGTGTTTTCTTCCATCAGGTAGGCGATGCAGGGATCGGAGTTGATCACGATCTCGTAGGCCAGGCCCATCTGCCCGCGCTTGTAACCCTTCTCGGTGGCGAGGAAGTGCTTGCCATAGGACCAGTGGTGATAGCCCAGGGGCATGCCCACCGAGGCGTAGGCGTCCATCATCTGCTCGGCAGTGATCACTTCGATCTGGTTGGGGTAGGTGTCCAGGGCATAGCGCTCGGCGATACGACCGATTTCGCGGTCGTAGGCGCGGACCAGTTCGAAGGTCCACTCCGAGCCGGTGGACAGCGGCTGGCGCTTTTTCTCGGTTGCGGTCATGGCACGGCCCTCAGGTCGTCATTCGGCGCTGGAACAGTTCGCGGAACACCGGGTAGATGTCGCCGGCCGACACCAGCTGCTGCTGGGCAAAGGTATCGGCAAAACTTTCGGCCACCTGTTCGTACTCGTACCACAGCGCCTGGTGTTCGCGCGGGGTGATCTCGACGTAGGTGAAGTACTGCACGAACGGCATGATCTGTTTGATCAATATATCGCGGCACACCGGCGAGTCGTCATTCCAGTTGTCGCCATCCGACGCCTGGGCGGCGTAGATATTCCACTCGTTGATCGGGTAGCGCGCGGCCATGATCTCCTGCATCAGCTTGAGGGCGCTGGAGACGATGGTGCCACCGGTCTCGCGGGAGTAGAAGAACTCCTCCTCATCCACTTCCTTGGCGCTGGTGTGATGGCGGATGAACACCACGTCGATCTTGTCGTAGTTACGCTTGAGGAACAGGTACAGCAGGATAAAGAAGCGCTTGGCGATGTCCTTGGTCGACTGGGTCATCGAGCCGGAGACGTCCATCAGGCAGAACATCACCGCCTTGGAGCTGGGGTTGGGCTGCTTGACCAGCAGGTTGTACTTGAGGTCGAAGGTATCGAGGAAGGGCACCCGCTTGATGCGCGCGCGCAGCTTGACGATTTCCTCTTCGAGGGCCTGGATATCGCCGAAGTTGTCCGGCTGTTCCACGCGCAGACGCAGCAGTTCGCTTTCCGCGGTTTTCAGTCTGGCCCGGCTGCTGCCGGACAGGGCGATGCGCCGGGCATGGGCCGAGCGCAGGGTGCGGACGATATTGATCCGCGAGGGGTTGCCCTCGTTGCTGATGCCGGCGCGCACGTGCTTGAAGGTGTCGCTGCCGGTCAGGTGGCGCTTGACCAGGTTGGGCAGCTCCAGGTCCTCGAACATAAAGTCGAGGAATTCCTCCTGGGTGATCTGAAAGACGAACTCGTCCATGCCCTCGCCGGAGTTGCTCGCCTTGCCTGCGCCCTGGCCGCCGCCCCCGCCCTGCGGGCGGGGGATGCGTTCGCCGGTGGTGAATTCGCGGTTACCGGGGTGCACGGTGGTCTGGCGGCCACCGCGGCCGTGGTGCAATACCGGCTCGTCGATATCGCGACCGGGAATGCTGATCTGTTCGCCGTGCTCCATGTCGGTGATGGAGCGGCGGCTGACGGCCTCCTCCACGGCCTTCTTGATATGGTCACGGTAACGCCGCAGGAAGCGCTGGCGGTTCACCGTGCTCTTGTTCTTGCCATTCAGACGTCGGTCGATCACATGGCTCATGGGGCCCCTCCGGGGAGATGCAAGCCACAAGCCACAAGCTGCAAGAGCGGTCCAGTCCCGAACCTCCTGCTTGCAGCTTAAAGCTTGCTGCTTATGGCTGCCTTACTGCGATTTACGAACCCGCAGATACCATTCGGACAGCAGGCGTACCTGCTTGTCGGTGTAGCCGCGCTCGACCATGCGAGTGACGAAGTCGTTGTGTTTCTGTTGATCCTCCTTGCTCGCTTTGGCGTTGAAACTGATGACCGGCAGCAGGTCCTCGGTGTTGGAGAACATTTTCTTCTCGATCACCACGCGCAGCTTCTCGTAGCTGAGCCAGGTCGGATTCTTGCCGTTGTTGTTGGCCCGGGCGCGCA
>JBFJZW010000224.1:0-8245 GCA_041621875.1 Pseudomonas sp.
GCCGGGCGCTCGATTGGAATTGGTGAAAGCCAATCTGGCCAAGCTGTTTCAGGCCGATGAGCAGCGTTTGGCCCTGCTGTTCTCGGGGCGGCGGATCGTGATCAAGAGCAACCTCGATGCTGCGGGGGCAGAGAAATACCGCAGCACCCTGGAACGCGCAGGAGCCCAGGTCGAGGTGGTCGACCTGGATCAGGCAATCGAGGAAATCGAGCTGGCCCCGCCGCCCGCCGACCCAGTGGCAGGGGTGGGTGCGTCTGGGGAGCCTGTGGTCGGGCGTCTGCAGGTGGCCCCGCGAGACGAATATATGGCGGCCTTTGCCGAGGTGGATGCACCGGATTTCGGCATCGCGCCCCTGGGAGCCGATGTGCAGGACGACAAACCGTCGCCTGTGGCTCCCGCCCTCGATCTGTCGCAGTTCAGCCTGGCTCCGGTCGGCAGTGATATGGGCGAGGCGAAGAAGGCCCCGGCCGGCCCGCCGCCGGATATCTCGCATTTAAAACTGCAGCCTTAAGTTCTGCCTGTTAGAAAAAAGCCGAACAGCATTTCTTGAATTTCTGCCCACTGGCGCAGGGGCAGGGGTCATTGCGCCCGACCCTTAGCTCGACGGTGGGGTCGATAAAGTACCAGGCGTTGCCGGCCCGGACGAACGCCGAGCATTCGCGATGGCTGTGCTCGCCACCAGCATCGCGCCAGCGCGCAGTGAAAGTGACCCGGGCATGTTCGGGTTGTCCGGCGAATACTTCGCTGCTTTCCACGGTCAGACCCAACCAGTTGCTGCCCAGGCTCCAGGCGCTAATGGCCGGCAGATCCAACCCGGCCTGCTGGGCGGGAAGGGTGGTGGCCCGCAGGTAATCGATCAGTCCCAATACGTAGGCGCTGTAGCGCGAGCGCATCAAGGCTTCTGCAGTGGGGGCCGGCAGCCCTCGATGATAGTGCGCGCAGCACTGCTCCAGGGGTTTGTCGCTGCCGCACGGGCAGGTTGCTGTGGGCATCAACTCACCACCAGTATTTGCCGAAGTTTTCCGGGTTGGCCCAGAACTTTGCGTTAAGCCAGTCGGGTACCTGTTTGTAATCGAGCAGGTCGTAGGTAAACAGCTCGAGCACCTGTTCGCCACGCTGGAAGCGTTCGCTGGCTTGCAGGGCGAGGGCGAAGAAGTCGGTTTCCCGCCAGTCGCAGGCCCGCAGGTCGACCAGTACCGCCAGGCGGCTGGCATTCAGGTTGCGAATGCCAGCGAGCAGTTCCAGGGCCGTGCGTTTGGGCAGGTGTTCGAGGCAGTCGACAAACAGGGCCAGGTCGAAGCGCTGCGCTGCCAGTTCCGCCGACAGGGGGGCGGCGGCGGCATGTTCAATATGGCACTCGGGGTGGGCGGCCTTGAATGCCTCCAGTGCGGGCAGCTGGCTGGCTCCCACCAGCAACAGGCGCTGCGGGGTATAACGCGCCAGTAACGCCGCCAGCGCTTGCTGCGGTGTGCGGCAATGCGTGCTTTCAGGCATAAAGTGTCCTCGTTTAGGTTGAGAAAGACTAACGTGCCCAGGCACTATGGCCTAGCGGCCTGTCGAACTTAACGCAGCCACTAGTGTCGTGAGCGTCTGGTTTGTCCCGGGAAGGGCAAACTCGACATACCACAGGCGTATTACCCCGAGATGCTTATTCTCTGGCGCATTCGCTAACTGGAGTCTTTACTGCTTATGTATCGGTTTCAGGCCGACTTACCAATAGGAGAGGTATATATGAGCATTATGAGGAAGGCAGTACCCCTGATCATCGCGAGCAGCTTTTTGACGGGTTGTGCCGGGCTGCAGAAAACTGACTGGCCAACCTGTGCCGCCGTAGGCGGTGTGGGCGGTGCGGCGTTGGGCGCAATCGAAAGTTCGACCTGGGCCGCAGGCGGTGCAGTGGTCGGTGCGGGTATGGCCGCAGCCTACTGCTGGGTCCATGGTGCCGGCGAAGAGCAGGTGGTGATGGTCGAAGAGGTGGTCGAAGAGCCAGTGCCAATGGCCGAACCTGCCGAGGCCGTACGTGTCGAGCTGGACGTCAAGTTCGATTTCGACAAGTCTCAGGTCAAGCCGGAAAGCTACGGGGACATCAAGAACCTTGCCGACTTCATGGGCCAGTACCCGCAAACCACTACCGTGGTTGAAGGGCATACCGACTCCGTGGGTAGCGATGCCTACAACCAGGGCCTGTCCGAGCGGCGTGCCAATGCGGTACGTGATGTGCTGGTCAACCAGTACGGCGTAGGTGCTGATCGGGTCAATGCCGTGGGTTATGGCGAGTCGCGTCCGGTTGCCGATAATGCTACCGCCGATGGCCGTGCCGTTAACCGTCGTGTAGAGGCCGAGGTGGAAGCGCGTCCATAAACCGCTTGCACAAGCGCTGTTTGTAAAAAAACAAGCCAGACCCTTCAAGGTCTGGCTTGTGTGCTTTGCATGCTGGGTCTTTACTCCAAAGGTACCGGTAGTGGCCGGTATAACAGGAGATTCAACCATGAGAGCCAGATTCATAACCGGGGTAGCCCCCATTCTCTTGGTCAGCAGTGTTCTTTCGGGGTGTGTCACAACTTCCAGTACGGGAGATGCGCCACTCAACCAAGGGAACTGGCCCCTGTGTAGCGCGATTGGTGGCTTGGCCGGTGCGGGTCTGGGCGCGATCGAAAGTTCCGCCTGGGCGGCGGGCGGTGCGGTGGCCGGTGCGGTTGTCGGCACGCTGATCTGCTATGCCCAGGATGGCGACGAGGACGACGATGGCGTATTCGATCGGCGTGACCGTTGCCCGGGTACCCCCGCCAATACTCCGGTGCACCACAATGGTTGCCCGCTCAAGGAGTATGCCAGCAGCCCGCCGGCGATGGAGCCGGAGCCGGTGGTCATGGATGAAGCGGTGCGCGTCGAGCTGGACGTGAAATTCGATTTCGACAAGTCCGTGGTCAAGGAAGGCAGTCAGGCCGATATCAAGAGCCTGGCCGACTTTATGACGCAGTACCCGCAAACCACCACGACCGTTGAGGGGCACACCGACTCGGTGGGCACCGATGCCTATAATCAGGGGCTGTCCGAGCGCCGCGCCAATGCCGTGCGCGATGTGCTGGTCAACCAGTATGGGATCGACGCTGGCCGGGTTTCCTCGGTGGGTTATGGCGAAGCGCGGCCCGTCGCGGATAACGATACCGATTCCGGGCGCGCAATCAACCGGCGGGTGGAGGCCGAGGTCGAGGCCAGGCCCTGATGCAGGTCGATAGCGTTTAGTGGGCCGTGTGGCGAGTTAACCCGCTCGCCACACGGACCCCGCGTCAAGGGCATGGGGCGTAGTGGAAAACGCTGCCGGTGTTTTTCCGCCTCAGTTGTCCGGGCTCGCTTATGCATCCCGGCCATCGGGTCGCATTCAGTGGGACTCGCCCCTGACTGCCTGGATGCGCGGCTTATCGCTCAGCAGGTGTTTCCCCTCCCGTAAGCCGCCTCTGGCTATTGGTGACGGCAGCGTTGTCACTGCAGAGGCCGCTCTGAGTGGACGCTCCGGCTGTTCGTCCCGGTCCGCTGGCCGCCTGTGGCCAAAGCGGTTAAGGTGCTGGCAAACAAAATCTGCCGGCATACGGGGCTATATGAAGAGACTCTTGGTTTTGGGCAAGGTACTGGCCGCCATCTTCTGGGGCGTGGTACTGGCCAATCTGCTGCAACCCTTCGCGCAACCTTTTGCCCTGCTGCTGCAGCTGGGTGGGGCGCTGTTGTTGCTGATCCACGCTCTCGAGCTGTGGGCCTTCAACAAACGCCTGGGTGCCTGTCAGAATCCGGGCCAGGAACGGTTGCAAATTCTGCTGTTCGGTATTTTCCATCTGCATGGGCTGCCTGCGGCCCAGCCCGTGGTGCCGGCGCAGGAGCAGGAGCAGGACAACCTGCCGCTGGAGTCGGGTAATGCGTAGCCTGATGCTGCTGGCCGCATTGTTCAGCCCCCTTGCCCTTGCCCAGGCAGTGATCGAAGTGGCACCCCATGGGGTGATGCGCTTGCCGGCCAGCGCCAGCATGTTGCACGTCGAGCGCCTGCGGATTGCCGATCATGGAACCCTGCTGATCCCGGCCAGTCTGAGCGAGATGCGTGTCGCCGAACTGTACCTCGGTCGCGACGCGCGGATTGCCATTGCCCCCGCTGACCAGGCCTTTCGCCTCGAGGTGGCGTCTGGCGAGATTGCCAGCGGTGCACAGATCAGCGCCCGGGGCGCGCGTGGTACCCCGCAACAGCCCGCTCTGCCGGGGCGCGCGTTGAGTATCCGGCTGCAGGCCGTGGTGGCCGAGAGCCTGCTGCTGGATGCCCGCGGCGGTAGCGGTGCGCCGGGCTATGCGGGTCTGGATGGTGCCGATGGCCAGGCGGGTGGCTGTACCTGGGGGCAGGCCAGTCGCGGCCATGATGGTCAGGACGGTGGCGACGGTCAGGAGGGGGCGGCAGGTGCCCAGGTGCGTCTTGAATTGCCGGTCGATTTCCCGGCGCAGGCTCTGCAGGTGCGCCTCGATGGCGGTGCCGGTGGCGTCGCCGGTCAGGCGGGGCGGGGTGGTCGCGGCGGTCTGAGCAAGGGTTGCTGGCTCTATAGCACCCAGGGCGCTGGCGATGGCCTGCCTGGCCAGGCCGGTAAAGCCGGTGTGGCCGGGCCGTCAGGCAGTGTCGATCTGCTGCGGTTCTAGAAGCCGGTCGGACTTAACACTGTTCTACTGCGGAAAAGCCGGACTCGGCCATTTTTGCTGCTCTTTCTCGTTAAATAGCTCGCTATTCGCCTCGAAAGACCAACAAGACTGACTCGACCCGGACTTTCCCTCGCTACGAACGGTCAAGCCCGACAGGCTCCTAGGATTGCTGCCGGCAAGGCGGGGCGCGCCTTGCACCCCGCCGACAAGGCCGCGCTGTGACCCTGCCGATCCGCTAGAAGGCTGGACGTGCGGCGGCAATGGCGACCACCAGCAGGCCGAGTATCAGGTTGATTCCGACCAGTCGGCGAATGCCCGCGAGCACGACTGCGCCGCTGGGCCAGTCTGCCGCGTCGACCGCGTTGCGCAAGGCCGGAAGCTGCAGTATCTGCACCCGCAGGAAGAGCGCCAGCATGACGATATACAGGCCCATCATGACCTGCACATAGCGCGGGGCATTGTCGAACCCGGCAAAGCCCAGGTGCAGCATGCCCACGCCGCTGACCGGCAGCACGATGACCGCCGCCCAGACCCAGTAGAAAAAGCGCGGGAAGACCTCGAGCCACAGTTTCAGGCGCTCGGGGCCCTGCAGGGCACTGACGGCCGCCGGGCGCAGGATCATCCAGGCGAAGAACATGCCGCCCACCCAGGTCAGTGCGGCCAGCAGGTGTAGCGCGTAGGTAAAGGCGTAAGGGGTCATGGCTTGTTCCTATCTGGTAAGCGGTTCTGCGCCGAAGCATTTTGCGCGCTATGATAGCGGCCCATTGCAAACACTGAAAATTTATCCAGCCTTTTCCTGTCCCGCAGGCGCGCGCAATTATCCGTTCGCCGCCAGACCGCGTAGGGTTGCGGGGCGCTACTGGCGCAGCCAGGTGAACAGGCCCCGGGTTAACGAAACAGCGCGATTCAGGCGGCACCTCCCCCGGGGGCGCGGCTGCGGTTTTGCGCGGTAGAACAGCGTCACGTCCGACAGGCTTCCCACTTCTATGCTCAGTACCGAACTCAAGGCCCAGATCCAGGGGGCCTATTCCCGCTTTCTCGAGGCCAAGTCGCTCAAGCCGCGCTATGGCCAGCGCCTGATGATCGCCGAAATCGCCAAGGTGCTCGGCACGATCAAGACCGATGACGAGGGCCGGCGACTGGGCGAGCCGGCGGTGGTGGCGGTGGAGGCGGGTACCGGTACCGGCAAGACCGTGGCCTACAGCCTGGCGGCGATCCCCACGGCCAAGGCCGCCGGCAAGCGTCTGGTGATCGCCACCGCCACCGTGGCGCTGCAGGAGCAGATCGTGCACAAGGACCTGCCGGACCTGATGCGCAACAGCGGCCTGAGTTTCAGTTTCGCCCTGGCCAAGGGCCGTGGCCGTTACCTGTGTCTGTCCAAGCTCGATCTGCTGCTGCAGGAAGGCCAGGCGCAGAGCGCCACCGCCCAGCTGTTCGAGGAAGAGGGTTTCAAGATCGATGTGGATGAGCAGAGTCAGAAGCTGTTCACCGCGATGATCGAGAAGCTCGCCGGCAATAAATGGGACGGCGACCGCGACAGCTGGCCCGAGGAACTCGAAGACAGCCGCTGGGCGCAACTGACCACCGATCACAGCCAGTGCACCAGTCGCCATTGCCCGAACTTTCAGCAGTGCGCCTTCTACAAGGCCCGCGAGGGCATGGGCAAGGTCGATGTGATCGTCACCAACCACGATATGGTCCTGGCCGACCTGGCCCTGGGCGGCGGTGCGGTGCTGCCCGATCCGCGCGATACCCTCTATGTGTTCGACGAAGGTCATCACCTGCCGGACAAGGCCATCGGCCACTTCGCCCACTTCACCCGCCTGCGCTCGACCGCCGACTGGCTGGAACAGACCGCCAAGAACCTGACCAAGCTGCTGGCCCAGCACCCGCTGCCCGGCGACCTGGGCCGGCTGATCGAGCAGGTGCCGGAACTGGCGCGGGAGATCAAGACCCAGCAGCAATTTATGTTCAGCGCTTGTGAGCAGCTGGCCGACTTCAAGCCCGGCGAAGACATGCAGGGCCGCGAGCGTCCGCGCCACCGCTTCGTCGGCGGCCTGGTCCCGTCGCACCTGATCGAACTGGGTGTGGAGCTGAAGAAGGGCTTTTCCAAACTCACCGACCTGTTCACCGGGGTCACCGAACAGCTCAAGGAGGCCATGGATGGCGAAGCCACCGTCGGTATCGCCAGCCACCAGGCCGAGGAGTGGTACCCGCTGTTCGGCAGCCTGCTGGCGCGCGCCCAAGGCAACTGGGAGCTGTGGCTGGCCTTTACCGCCGAAGACCCGGAAGACAGCCCGCCGATGGCGCGCTGGCTGACCCTGGCCGACAGCGGCGCGCTATTCGATATCGAGGTCAATGCCAGCCCGATCCTGGCCGCCGAAACCCTGCGCCGTAACCTGTGGAATGTCGCCTATGGTGCGCTGGTGACCTCGGCGACCCTGACCGCGCTGGGCACCTTCGAGCGCTACCGGATGCGCGCCGGCCTGCCCAAGGTGGCGGTGACTGCCGTGGTGCCAAGCCCATTTCACCATGCCGATGCCGGTGTGCTGCGGGTGCCCAATCTGAATGCCGATCCGCGCGATGCGGTGGTGCACACTGCGGCGATCATCCGCGATCTGCCGACCCTGGTGGCCGGCTCGCGCGGCACCCTGGTGCTGTTCTCCTCGCGCAAGCAGATGCAGGACGTATTCGAGGGGCTGGAGCGCGACTGGCGCAAGCGGGTGTTTATCCAGGGCAACCTGTCCAAGCAGGAAACCCTCAACAAGCACAAGGCCCGGGTCGACAGTGGCGAGGAGAGCGTGCTGTTCGGCCTGGCCAGCTTCGCCGAAGGGGTCGATCTGCCCGGTGCCTACTGCGAGCATGTGGTGATCGCCAAGATCCCCTTCGCCGTGCCGGACGACCCGGTGGAGGCGGCGCTGGCCGAGTGGATCGAGGCGCGTGGCGGCAACCCCTTTATGGAAATCGCCGTACCGGATGCCTCCTTGCGCCTGGTCCAGGCCTGCGGGCGCCTGCTGCGCACCGAGGAAGACCGCGGCACCATTACCCTGCTCGATCGGCGTGTGGTCACTCAGCGCTACGGCAAGGCCATCCTCAATGCGCTGCCGCCGTTTCGCCGCGAGATCAGTTAGCGCGCTCTGTCGCACCGCTGCAGGCAGGGGTTCGGTTGCCGGCGCGGTGCCGGCCATCGGTGGCGGGGAACCGCCCCTGGCGTTCTGTTTTCCAACTACTGCTCCCGTCCGGTTGGCGTAGCGGGCCACTGTTCGCGGCGTGGCGACTTGGGGGAGGAATCAATCCGGCAGATTAGCTGCCGGGTTATTCCCCAGCATTTCTTGGAGAACGTGAACATGGCTAAGAAAATCACCCAGGTGCTGGCATTCACCGCCTGTGCCTTAGTGCTGTCCTCGATGGCGGCACCCGAACACAATCCCTTTATCGGTTCCGCCTATGCCGGTCCCGGCGGTGGCGGTGGCGGTGGCGGTGGCGGCTGCCGCATCATTCTCGGTCGACGGCCCGGTGGCCAGCGGCTGGGTGCGCTTGCAGCCGTCACGATAGATCGCGATGGCTTTCAGGC
>JBFJZW010000225.1:0-8126 GCA_041621875.1 Pseudomonas sp.
CCTCCTCGACCCGCTTCATCAGCGGCGGGCGCATGGCCAGCCTGGAGGAGGTCGACCTGCGCACCCTCGGTGTGGTCATGGAGAAGAACGGCGAAGTGGTGGAGCTCGGCGCCGGCGCGGCGGTGCTCGGCCATCCACTGTCCAGCGTGGCGATGCTGGCCAACCTGCTGGCCGAGCGCGGCGAACACATCCCGGCCGGCACCTTCATCATGACCGGCGGCATCACCGCTGCCGTGCCGGTGGCGCCGGGCGACAACATCACCGTGCGCTACCAGGGCCTCGGCTCGGTGTCCGCGCGCTTCATCTAAGCCCTATACGGCCGGCCCCTGGGCCGGCCGTTCATCGTAGGAGTTAGTCCATGCCTATCGCCCAGCTGTATATCCTCGAAGGTCGCAACAATGAGCAGAAGGAAACCCTGATCCGCGAAGTCAGCGAAGCCATGTCGCGCTCGCTGGACGCGCCGATCGAAAGGGTGCGGGTAATCATCACCGAGATGCCGAAGAACCATTTCGGTATCGGCGGTGAGCCGGCGAGCAAGGTCAGGCGTTAGGGAGCTGCCTCGTACCAATCGCTTCCTGGATGAGTTTCAGTGTAGGAGCCGGGGGGACGCCTAGGTCTTGCTGGCGATCTTGACGGCTGCTTGCTATGGCAGGTAAGTACCGCCAAGCCTTCCTTAGCGCTAGGCTTGGCACACCCTATCGATAAGAGGCGGCCCATGCTGAACGCCCATACCCCTCCCGCCCACGGCGGGCTTTCGCGCTCGTCCGGGTGCGTCGCTGCGCACACCCGGCTGCCGTTCGCCGCGCGCCCGCTGCTGAGTTCCCGTGACCTGGACGAGGCGCAGGCGCAACTCAACAGCCATATCGAGGAGCGCCGTCTGCAAGCCCGCGGGCGCGGCGATACGGATATCCATTTCACCCTGCAAGCCCTGCCGCAGCTGAAGCTGTTTGGCGCCGGCTTTGGCCGTGAGGTGCGCGTAAGCTCCTCGCCGCTCACCTGCTGGCACGGCATCTTGCCACTGCGGGGAGCGGTTAGCAGCCGCCCGGATGGTCAGCAGGCCGGTGCCGGCGAGCTGATGATGTTCACCCCGGGGCATGAAGTGGACGTTGTTTGGCATGAGGGTACTCAGGCGATCGTGCTCTCTTTGGATGCGTCGCTGTTATTCGATCATGTCATGCGTCATCACCAGACCGAAGTCACGCCGCTACCCGCCCAGGCCCAGCTGATCGGTCGCCAGCATCCCGCCCTGACCAGTCTCGGCAATCTTCTGCAGTTGCTCGACAGCGAGGCGGGAAGTCCGTCGGGGTTGCTCGCCACTCCGGCTGGTCAGCTGCACATGCAGCATCTGTTCTGCGAGAACTTGCTGCACCTGATCCCGTCTCTGAGCACTCTGCCGCAACGTAGCCTGCTGCCCGGTACGGTGAAACGGGTGGTGGACTTCATCCACACCCATCTCGATCAACCGCTGTGCATCAGCCAGCTGGTGAATATCAGCGGAGCCAGCCGGCGCAGCCTGGAGCAGGCTTTCCGCCACAGCCTGGGCACCAGCCCGCAGCGCTATATTCAGACCTGCCGGCTGTCCGCGATACGCGAACTTTTGCTGCGTCACCAGCCGGGTGAGCTGCAGCTGTCCGAGCTGGCTTTCCGTTGGGGTTTCGCCCAGCCCAGCCATTTCACCACGGCCTACAAGCAGGCCTTTGGCGAACTGCCGTCCCATACCCTGTCCCGCCATCCCTAACGGCCAGAGATATCGCGGTCTCGCTGCAGTAGCACAGACCCGGCTGATCGGCGTGAGAGGGCGCAGCAAGTGACGGCCATAAAAAAAGGCGATGTCCCAATTAGCTGTTGCAACAGCTATCGGCTTTCAATAGCCGGGCCTCGGAGGCACAGGTTGTGCTGGGTAGGGCGGACTCAGGAGCGAAGCGAGCAGTCCGCCGCTGGCATGAAGACGGCGTACTGCTTCGCGAGTACGCCCTACGCGTTTTTATGGCGTGGCGAACCGATACCTAATATTAGGACATAGCCAAAAAGGCCCCGGGATTCCTCCGGGGCTATTGGTCGGCGAGTGCTACTCGAAGCAGTGGCCGTACAGGCAGGTTTCAAAACCGTACTTGATCTTCACGGGGCCCAGCAGCACCTTGTTGCGCTTCACATAGTCGTCCCATTCTTGAGTGAGCTCGGCCAGCTTGGCGGGTTGCTGTCGGGCTAGGTCGTTGGCCTCCACCGGGTCCTTGCGCAGGTTGTACAGCTGCCATGCCGCAGTGCCATAGGGCGCAGTCATCCAGGTCATCTTCCAGTCACCCTTGCGCAAGGCGCGGCGACCAAACAGCTCCCAGCCCACGGCTCGCTCAGGCATGGCCTCGCCGTGCAGGCCGGGCAGCATGGAGCGGCCTTGCATGGGTTGGACGCTGCGGCCTCTGAAGGTATTGCCCGGATGCTCGATGCCGGCCAGTTCCAAGATGGTCGGCATCACGTCCATCACATGGAAGAAGCCGCTGTTGATCTGGCCGGCCTGCTGTTTCAGGCTGGCGTGCTTGAGGATCATCGGAACCGCGGTGCCGCCCTGGCTGGTGAAGCCCTTGAAGAACGGGAACGGGGTCGCGCCGACCTGCGCCCACTGGGCGCCGTAGTCAATGTAGGAGCCCTTGCGACCCATGTTTTCCAGGCTGTTGTCAAAGTCCGAGGCCATCCATTCACGGTTGCCTGGCAGATCCACCGGGCTGTTGCCGTCGGCGCCATTGTCGGACATGAACAGCACGAAGGTATTCTCCAGCTGGCCAGTTTGGCGCAGATAGTCGAGCATGCGGCCGATATGGTGGTCCATGTTGTCGACCATGGCAGCATACACCTCCATGCTGCGCGCCTCACGCTGGCGTTGTTCCGCGGTGAGCTGTTCCCAGGTCGGCAGCCCGCCGGCCATCGGGGTGTTGGCGCTGACTCCAGCAGGCACAATACCCTGTTCCTGCATGCGCTTCAGGCGTTGCTGGCGCAGGGCTTCGTAGCCTTCGGCATAGCGGCCCTGGTACTTGTCGATCCACTGATCCGGGGCGTGCAGCGGCCAGTGTGGCGCGGTGTAGGAGAGCACGGCGAGGAACGGCTTCTCTTGGCGCTTGTCGGCCTTGGCGCTCTCGATGTACTGGATCATGCGATCGGTATAGAACTCACTGGAGAAGAAGCCAGTGGGTACTTCCACCTGCTTGCCGTCTTCACGGTAGATGGCCTTGGGGTCGACACTGATGATCGCTTTCTGGTCGTCGAAGTGGCTGGCGCCGCCTTGCACCAAGATGAACGAGCGGTCGAAGCCTCGCGCCTTGGGACTCAGCTCCTCGGTGCGGCCGAGGTGCCATTTGCCGGTCGTGTAAGTGTTGTAGCCGGCGTCCTGCATGACCTCCGCCAGGTTGGCGACGCGTTGGTTCAGATAGCCTTCGTAGCCCGGCTTGCCTTTCTGGTTCTCTTGCAGCAGTTCGCCCATGTTGCCGAGACCGGCCTGGTGGCTGTCGGTGCCGGAGAACAGCATGGCGCGGGTCGGCGAGCAGGTGGGAGCGGTGTGGAAGTCGGTCAGGCGCACGCCGTCGCGGGCCAGGGCGTCGAGGTTGGGGGTGTCGATCTCGCCGCCGAAACTGCCGATATCGCTGTAGCCGAGGTCGTCGGCGATGATGATCAGGAAGTTCGGTTTCTCGGCCGCCTGGCAGGGCAGGCTGACAAGAGCGGTGATGCATAACGCTAGACTGAGTCGCCTCAGGTTCATGGTGGTTTCCTCTCTTCTTGTTATCGATGGCCTTGGTGGCCTGGTCACAGCCCGGACTCCCCTGGGAGAACCCGGTCTCTTTGTCGGGTGTCTGCGTGCGCCGTGCTGCGGCCTACCAGAGCTTCCAGGTGTAGGTGGTGATCAGTCGGTTCTCGTTGAAATCGCTGCCGGGCTGCAGCCTGGCGTCGATATTGAGCCAGCCGACGGCGAGCCCCTTCAGTGGGCCGTTCTGCACGGCATAGTTGAGGTAGAAGTCACGCTCGCTCTCGCGTGCGTCGCCGAGGTTTGCGCCGCGATCGATGCCGGTGCCGCGGATGTAGCGGGTCATGAGCGTCAGCCCCGGTAACCCTTGCGCGACGAAGTCATAGTCGTAGCGCACTTGCCAGGAGCTTTCGTTCGGCCGAATGAAGGCCAGCGCCGACCAGTTGACCAGGTGGGGTTGCGGAGTGAAGCCATTGAGGGTCGGGAAGCCGCTGTCGCCGAGCATGCGTTGGTAGCCCAGGCCAAAGGTATGTGCGCCCTTCTTCAGCGAGCTGAACAGTCCATAGGTGTGATTGTCGATTTCGCCGTACAGCGCCTCGCCATCGGTGCTGTTGTCGTAGTAACGCAGGTCGGTCTTCAGGCTGTAGCCGTTGCCCAGCGAGACGTTGTGGGTCAGGCCCAGGTAGTGCTGCTCATAGATGTCTTCCAGTTGGCCGTAGAAATAGGTAGCGGATAGGCTCGGGCCGAAGCTGTAGGTGCCGCCGGCGAAATTCAGGCCGTCGCTGGGATGGCGCGGTCCGAAGGGGCGGGTAAACAGATAGGGTTTCTCGTGATCGGAGGATTCGCGCGTGGCGATCCTGGTGAAGCGCCCTGCGGTCAGGCTCAGGTTGTCGATGTCCTGCGAGGCGATCTGGAAACCGTGGAAGGTGCTGGCCAATTGGCGGCTGTCGTCGAAGAAGGCGACTGGCAGCCGTGGTCGATGCGCGCCGATGGTGAGTTCGGTTTTCGAATAGCGCAGCTTGGCGGTCAGCGCGGCGCGGCCGTAATCGCGAACCTGCTCGCCTGCGCTGCGATCATAGGGCAGGACGGTATCAGGGCCGCGGCCACCGCCGCCGTCGAGGCGATAGGCGTATTGCGCGGAGGCGTCAAGGCCGAACTGCAGGGGGCCCTCGCTGTACCCGGAGATAAAGCGCAGATCGAACCCCTGGCTCCAGCTGCCAACCCGTGAGGCAGGCGGGGTTTCGCCGCGGAAGTCCCGATCGAGATAGAAGTTGCGCAAGCCCAAATTGAGCTGGCTGTCCTCGGCGAAGCCGGCGTGTGCAGCCAGGGGCAACAGTAGGCCTAGGCAGCTGGCCGCCTTCAGGCAGGTGCCTGTCAGGCGGATTGTGCGCAGTGGTCTGCACCATCTGATGGCGGCAGCATTCAAGTCATCGGGCAGCATGGTGACGGGTGAGGTCGGGGGCATGGGAATCTCCGCAGGCGTTGTTGTTATTGTCCGCGGTAAGTATTTGCATGCCTGATTCCACGCAGTTATCCGCTCAACGCAAGAGCTGTCGTTAAAGCGCAGTTATTCACCGAGGGGGCTAGTCGCTGATTCAGCCGGACGTCAGCATGCTTCAAGCGCCTCATGACCCGACTCCGCCTGTTTTAGGATGCCGTTATGCCGAATGTTGCTCGATGGTCTTTCGCCCGCCGCCGCATCCTGGGCATGACGTTGCTGCTTGCGGGTGTGCTGCTTTTCGGGCAGGTCTGGTGGCTCCGGGCGGGTGTTGCGCCCGACCAGGGCGCCAGGGCGCCCGAATATGTCGGTAGCCGGGTCTGCTCCAGCTGCCACGGCCAACAGTTTCGGGACTGGCAGGGGTCGCAGCATGCGCAAGCCATGCAACATGCCACAGCCGACACGGTGCTCGGTGACTTCGCCGACGCAACCTTCATCTATGCCGGGATAGAGTCGCGCTTCTATCGCCGCGACGGCCTTTTTTTCGTGCGTACCGATGGGCCCGATGGGCAACTGGCCGAGTTCGAGATCCGCTACACCTTCGGCCTCGAGCCGCTTCAGCAGTACCTGGTGGCATTCCCCGACGGCCGCCTGCAGGCGTTGTCCATCGCCTGGGACAGCCGGCCGGCGAGAGCCGGCGGGCAACGCTGGTTTCACCTCTATCCGGATGAGCAGGTCGGCTATCGGGACGAGTTGCACTGGACCCGGCCGGCGCAGAACTGGAACTTCATGTGCGCCGACTGCCATTCGACCAACCTGCGCAAGGGCTACGACGCCGAGGCGGATCGCTTTGCCAGCAGTTGGTCGGAGATCAGCGTCGGCTGCGAGGCCTGTCACGGTCCCGGTTCCAACCATCTGCGCTGGGCACAGCAGGGCGGCAATGAACCACACAAGGGCCTGACCCTGCTGCTCGATGAGCGCCGCGGTGCCGACTGGCGCCTGGAACTGGACAAGCTCACCGCCAGCCGCAGTCAGCCGCCGGGCGCGGGGCGCGAGATCGACGTCTGCGCCCAATGCCATGCGCGGCGCAGCCAATTGGCCGAGGGCTATCACCCCGGCAAGCCGCTGCTGGACCACTACCGGCCAGCGCTGCTGGAGCCGCCGCTCTACCATGCCGACGGCCAGCAGCGTGACGAGGTGTTCGTCTGGGGCTCCTTCCTGCAGAGCAAGATGCACGCCCGGGGCGTGACCTGTAGCGACTGCCACGAGCCGCATACACAGAGGCTGCGGGCCGAGGGCAATGCGCTCTGCGCCCAGTGCCATCTACCCGACCATTTCGATGCGTCCGCCCACCACTTTCACCCGCCGCAATCCGACGGCGCGCAATGCGTGAATTGCCATATGCCGGAAACCACCTACATGGTGGTCGACCCGCGGCGCGACCACAGCCTGCGTATCCCGCGCCCCGATCTCAGCGTCAGCCTGGGCACCCCTAATGCCTGCGGCACCTGCCACGCCGAGCAGGGCGCCGAGTGGGCGGCCGGGCAGATCCGCCGCCGCTATCCGCGGCCCGCGACCGGCTACCAGGACTTTGCCGAGACCTTCGCCGTCGCCGAGCAGGGGCGGCCGGAGGCGCTGGAGTCGTTGACCAGGCTGCTCGCCGAGCCCAGCCTACCGGCCCTGGTACGCGCCAGCGCCGCAGGGCGACTGAGCCTGGCAGGGCGTCCCCGGGACTGGCAGGCCCTGCGCACGGGACTCGGCGACCCCAGTGCGCTGGTGCGCCAGGCGAGCATCGCGGCGCTGGAGGCGGCGCCGGTACAGGTGCGCGCCGCCTGGTTGCCCGAGCTGTTGCAGGACAGGCGGCGTAGCGTACGCAGCGAGGCGGCCCGACACTTGCTAGATGTCGAGCTGCCGCCGCAGTATCAGGGGGCATTCGCCACGGCCCTGGACGAATATCAGGCCGAGTTGGAGCTGCAGGCGGATCGCGCCGCGGCACGCAGCGCCCTGGCTCTATTGCGCATGCAGCAGGGGCGCCTGGAGGAGGCCGAACAGCAGCTGCAGGCGGCAATGCGACTCGACCCTCTGCATACGCCGGCCTACCTCAACCTGGCCGACTTGCGCCGTGCCCAGGGGCGTGAAGCCGACGCCGAACAGGTGCTGCGCCACGCTCTGACGCAGCGGTCGGAGGATGCGCTGTTGCACTATGCCCTCGGGCTGGCGCTGGTGCGCCAGCGCCAGCCCGAGGCGGCCCTGGAGAGCCTGCAGCGAGCCCATGACTTGCAGCCCGACGAGGCCCGCATGGCCTATGCCTATGCGCTCGCCCTGGAGCCCGGACAAGCCGAACAGGCGCTGGCGCTGCTGGCGCAGGCCCTGCAGCGCCATCCGTTCGATCCCGACCTGTTGTGGGCCGCGGCCAGCTACAGCCTCAAACATGGGCGCACCGCCGCCGCCCGGTCCTACGCCGAACGCCTGCTCGCTATCGAGCCGCAGTCCGCCCAGGCACAGGCCTTGCTGCAACGGACTAAAGCACAGTGACAACGGAGAGGGTAGTCCGTTCAGCCACATCAACTCAACGTTGCGCTGAGCCTCACGTTCGAGACGGCGGCTGGACTGGATGCGATTGAGGTAGCCGTAGATGTAGATCTTCAGAAGGTCGGCAGGATGGTAAGCGGGCCGACCTGTTTCAGCCGGGACGACACCCTCGAAACCCAGTTGGCCAAGGTCGAGTTCATCGACGAAAACACCGACCACCCGCACCGGGTTGGTGTCCGCCACGTAGTCATCCAAGCTCTCGGGAAGCAGCGTTTGCCCTCGGTGCTCTGTTGCGCGCCCTGCTTGGGGCTGTGAAGTCGACCCACACGCAATGGCGGATTCACCCATCGGCGTGTCTTGCGAGGGTGGCGACGTACCACCCATCGCCAGAGCATTTCCCACACTGCGCTGTCCACCTGGTTGAAG
>JBFJZW010000226.1:0-8121 GCA_041621875.1 Pseudomonas sp.
ACTTCGAAATCGTCGCACCGTCGCTGTCGATCCTGGCCGAGCCACCGGTGGCTGTAGTCGATGAAAACGTCGACAAGAAGGGCACGCGCCAAGTGGCCGAGGCCTACCTCAACTACCTGTACAGCGATGAAGGTCAGCGTCTGGCGGCCAAGCACTTCTACCGTCCGCGTAACCAGGCCATTGCCGGTGAGTTCGCCAAGCAGTTCCCGGAACTGAAGCTGGTGACCATCGACAAGGACTTCAACGGTTGGAAAACCGCACAGCCAAAGTTCTTTAACGACGGTGGGGTGTTCGATCAGATCTATCAGGCGCAGTGAGCCGTAGTTCGTAGGGTGGATCACGCTTCATCGATCCACCATCGACTTCCGCGAAGGTGCCGCTGGTGGAAGTGAAAAGCGACTTCCACCCTACAGCCTGGCCCTCGCTTGCAACGCGCCTTTCGTTCGACACATAACCAGCCAAGGCCAAACCATGCCTCGTCGTACTTCCCCGGTCATACCCGGTTTCGGGCTGACGCTGGGTTACACCCTGGTGTATCTCAGTCTGTTGGTGCTGATTCCCCTGGGTGCCATGTTCGTGCATGCCGCCCAACTCAGTTGGTCAGAGTTCTGGGCCATCATTTCCGCACCGCGGGTGCTGGCTGCGCTCAAATTGAGCTTTGCCACCGCCTTCGCCGCCGCCGTAATCAACGGCATTATCGGCACATTGCTGGCCTGGGCGCTGGTGCGCTACGCCTTCCCGGGACGCAAGGTGATAGAGGCGATGATCGACCTGCCTTTTGCCTTGCCCACCGCCGTTGCCGGTATCGCCCTGACCGCCTTGTATACCCCCAGTGGCCTGGTCGGCCAGTTCGCCACCGACCTGGGCTTCAAGATTGCCTACACACCCATCGGCATCACCCTGGCGCTGACCTTTGTCACCCTGCCGTTTGTGGTGCGCACCATCCAGCCGGTACTGGCTGATATCCCCCGTGAGGTCGAAGAGGCCGCGGCCTGTCTGGGTGCCAAACCACTGCAGGTGTTTCGCCATGTGCTGCTGCCGGCGTTGCTGCCGGCCTGGCTTACCGGCTTTTCCCTGGCCTTTGCTCGCGGTGTTGGTGAGTACGGTTCGGTGATGTTTATCGCCGGCAATATGCCGATGAAAACCGAGATCCTGCCGCTGCTGATCATGGTCAAACTCGACCAGTACGACTACACCGGTGCCACGGCGATTGGCGTGCTGATGCTGGTGGTCTCCTTCATTCTGCTGCTGCTGATCAACCTGCTGCAGCGCCAGATCGCCAAGTCCTGAGGAGGTCGCCATGTCTGCTATTACCCTAAGCGCGTCAGCCTCGGCCAACGCCGCACGGCGCGGCAATGTGCTCGGTCGCCGGCTGCTGATCATCAGCGCCTGGCTGGTGTTTGTGCTGTTCCTCGTGCTGCCGCTGTTTATCGTACTGAGTGAGGCCTTAAAGCACGGCTTTGGCACCTTCTTCGGCGCGATCTTCGAGCCCGACGCTATCAGTGCCTTAAAGCTGACCTTGCTCGCCGTGGGCATTTCGGTGCCGCTCAACCTGGTGTTCGGCGTGGCCGCCGCCTGGTGCGTAAGCAAGTACGAGTTCCGCGGCAAGAGCCTGCTGGTCACCCTGATCGACCTGCCGTTCTCGGTGTCGCCAGTGATCGCCGGCCTGATCTACGTGCTGCTGTTCGGTGCCCAGGGCTTCTTCGGCCCGTGGCTGCGTGAGCACGATATTCAGATCATCTTCGCCTTGCCGGGCATCGTCCTGGCCACGGTGTTTGTCACCGTACCCTTTGTCGCTCGCGAGCTGATCCCGCTGATGCAGGAGCAGGGCACTCAGGAGGAGGAGGCCGCGCGCCTGCTCGGTGCCAATGGCTGGCAGATGTTCTGGCACGTGACCCTGCCGAATATCAAATGGGGCCTGATCTATGGCGTGGTGCTCTGTACTGCGCGGGCCATGGGCGAGTTTGGTGCGGTGTCGGTGGTGTCCGGGCATATCCGGGGTTACACCAACACCCTGCCGCTGCATGTCGAGATTCTCTACAACGAATACAACCACGTCGCCGCGTTCAGCGTCGCCAGCCTGCTGCTGTTGCTGGCGGTGTTTATCCTGCTGCTCAAGCAGTGGAGCGAGTCGCGTATCAACCGCCTGAAAGCCAGTGCTGGCGAGGAATAAGTCATGTCGATTGCAATCTCTAACGTCAGCAAGAATTTCAATGCGTTCAAAGCGCTGAACGATATCAACCTGAATATCCAGAGCGGCGAGCTGGTCGCCTTGCTCGGCCCGTCCGGCTGCGGCAAGACCACCTTGCTGCGCATCATCGCCGGCCTGGAAACCCCGGACAGCGGCAGCATCGAGTTCCACGGCGAAGATGTCTCCAACCACGATGTGCGCGACCGTAATGTCGGCTTTGTGTTTCAGCATTACGCGCTGTTCCGCCATATGACCGTGTTCGATAACGTCGCCTTTGGCCTGCGCATGAAGCCCAAGGGCGAGCGGCCGAACGAGAATGTGATCAAGAAGAAGGTCCACGATCTGCTTGATCTGGTGCAGCTCGACTGGTTGGCGGATCGCTACCCCGAGCAGCTTTCCGGCGGCCAGCGCCAGCGTATCGCCCTGGCCCGCGCCCTGGCGATTGAGCCGAAAGTGCTGCTGCTCGACGAACCCTTCGGCGCACTGGATGCCAAGGTACGCAAGGAGCTGCGCCGCTGGCTGGCGCGCCTGCACGAAGAAGTGCACCTGACCTCGGTATTTGTGACCCACGACCAGGAAGAAGCCATGGAGGTGGCGGACCGTATCGTGGTGATGAACAAGGGCGTGGTCGAGCAGATTGGCTCGCCGGGCGAGGTGTATGAGCAGCCGGCCAGTGATTTCGTCTATCACTTCCTCGGGGACGCCAACCGCCTGTATGTCGGCAACGACACCCATGTGCTGTTCCGCCCGCATGAGATTCACCTGTCGAGGCAGGTCGAAGAGGGCCATCAGGCCGGTGAAGTGCGCGACATCCGCCCGCTCGGCGCAATCACCCGCGTGACCCTCAAGGTCACCGGGCAGAGCGATCCGATCGAAGCCGAAGTGGCCAAGGATCACCTTAGCTTGGCCAATCTCACTCGCGGTGAAACCCTGTACTTCAAACCTAAAGCGGGGCAGCCGCAGCTCAACGCCTAGGTCTAGTCAGGCGTTTTCGGGTGTGCGAGTTTTTCGGGGAAGCGAATAACCTGGGACGTAGTCCCTGTGAGAGTCCGGCAGGCACAAAAAAGCCCCGGTATAAACCGAGGCTTTCGAAGTTGGCTCCGCGACCAGGACTCGACAGCGCGAGCTGAACGCGCTTTGGCGCGGCCCCGAAGGGGTGAGCGTTAGCGAATAACCTGGGACGCAGTCCCAGGTGAGAGTCCGGCGGATACAAAAAAGCCTCGGTATAAACCGAGGCTTTTGAAGTTGGCTCCGCGACCAGGACTCGAACCTGGGACCCAATGATTAACAGTCATTTGCTCTACCGACTGAGCTATCGCGGAATGACGGCGCGTATCCTACTGATTCGGAAGGGGAAGTCAAGTATTCCTGGCTTCCCCTTGGCGGCTTAGAGCACCTGGGCGATGGCCTGGGTCACGGTTGGCAGATTGCGCTGGTTCAGCGCCGCGACGCAGATGCGCCCGGTGCCGACGGCGTAGATGCCGAATTCGCTTTTCAGGCGCTCGACCTGCTCGGTGGTCAGGCCCGAGTAGGAGAACATGCCGCGTTGCTGGGCGACGAAGCTGAAATCGCGCTTGCTGCTCAGGGCGGCCAGTTGTTCGACCATGCTCAGGCGCATACCGCGAATGCGTTCGCGCATGCCGGCCAGTTCGTCTTCCCACAGGGCGCGTAGCTCAGGGCTGTTAAGCACAGTGGCGACCACGGTGGCACCGTGGGTCGGCGGGTTGGAGTAGTTGGTGCGGATCACCCGCTTGACCTGCGAGAGCACGCGGCCAGCCTCTTCTTTGCTGGCGGTGACGATGGACAGGGCGCCGACGCGTTCGCCGTACAGCGAGAAAGACTTGGAGAAGGAGCTGGAAACGAAGAACTGCAGGCCCGATTCGGCAAACAGGCGCACGGCAAAGGCATCCTGTTCGATGCCGTCACCGAAGCCCTGGTAGGCGATATCCAGGAACGGCACGTGTTCACGCTCGCGCATTACCTCCAGCACGGCTTTCCAGTCGTCCAGCGACAGGTCGACGCCGGTCGGGTTGTGGCAGCAGGCGTGCAGCACGACGATGGAGCGGGCCGGCAGGTTTCTCAGGTCTTCGAGCATGCCGGCGCGGTTTACCCCGTGGCTGGCTGCGTCGTAGTAGCGGTAGTGCTGCACCGGGAAACCGGCGGATTCGAACAGTGCGCGGTGGTTTTCCCAGCTCGGGTCGCTGATGGCCACTGCTGCGTTCGGCAGCAGGCGCTTGAGAAAGTCTGCGCCGGTTTTCAGTGCGCCGGTTCCGCCCACGGCCTGGGTGGTGCTTACCCGACCAGCGGCGATCAGTTCGGAGTCGGCTCCCAGCAGCAGTGTCTGCACGGCGCTGTCATAGGCTGCAATGCCTTCGATCGGCAGGTAGCCGCGTGGCGCATGGGCTTCAATGCGGGCCTTTTCGGCTTCGGCGACGGCGCGCAACAGCGGAATTCGGCCTTCCTCGTTGTAGTAAACGCCCACGCCCAGGTTGACCTTGGTCGCACGGGTATCGGCGTTGAATGCTTCATTGAGGCCCAGGATGGGATCGCGCGGTGCCATTTCGACGGCAGAGAACAGACTCATGGAGGCGGCAGCTCTTGAAGAGGAGAGATGGGGGTCAGGCAACACCCTGCTACGACTGGGGCTAGGGGTTGCGTAAGTGGGCCGGTAGTATACCGAGCCATAACCTGTGCCGCGACAGCAGGCACACGCTTTTCACCGGTTTTGACGTACGCTTTCAGATCGCGTCACAGCCGCTTGTCGAGGTCAGTCATGTCCGAGTTCCAACTGGTCACCCGTTTTCAGCCCGCCGGCGATCAGCCGGAGGCAATCCGGCAGATGGTCGAGGGGCTCGAAGCGGGCCTTTCGCACCAGACCCTGCTCGGCGTGACCGGCTCGGGCAAGACCTTTTCCATCGCCAACGTGATCGCCCAGATCCAGCGCCCGACCCTGGTGCTGGCACCGAACAAGACCCTGGCCGCGCAGCTGTACGGCGAGTTCAAGAGCTTCTTCCCGAACAATGCGGTGGAGTATTTCGTTTCCTATTACGACTACTACCAGCCCGAGGCCTATGTGCCGTCGTCCGACACCTTTATCGAGAAGGATGCCTCGATCAACGACCATATCGAGCAGATGCGCCTGTCGGCGACCAAGGCGCTGCTGGAGCGGCCGGACGCGATCATCGTCACCACCGTCTCCTGCATCTATGGCCTGGGCAGCCCCGAGAGCTACCTGAAGATGGTGTTGCACGTCGACCGTGGCGACAAGCTGGACCAGCGCGCCTTGCTGCGCCGCCTGGCCGACCTGCAATACAGCCGCAACGACATGGATTTCGCCCGCGCCACCTTTCGCGTGCGCGGCGATGTGATCGATGTGTTTCCGGCGGAATCGGATCTGGAAGCCATCCGTATCGAGCTGTTCGACGATGAAGTGGAAAGTTTGTCGGCATTCGATCCGCTGACCGGGGAGGTGATCCGCAAGCTGCCGCGCTTCACCTTCTACCCCAAGAGCCACTACGTCACCCCGCGCGAAGTGCTGCTGGAGGCGGTGGACAAGATCAAGGTCGAGCTGGTCGAGCGCCTGGATTACCTGCGCAGTACCAACAAGCTGGTGGAGGCCCAGCGTCTGGAGCAGCGCACCCGCTTCGACCTGGAGATGATTCTCGAACTGGGCTACTGCAACGGCATCGAAAACTACTCGCGCTATCTGTCCGGGCGCGGCCCCGGCGAGCCGCCACCGACGCTGTATGACTACCTGCCGGACGAGGCGTTGCTGGTGATCGACGAGTCCCATGTGTCGGTGCCGCAGGTCGGTGCCATGTACAAGGGTGACCGCTCGCGCAAGGAAACCCTGGTCGAATACGGCTTCCGTCTGCCCTCTGCGCTGGATAACCGGCCGATGCGCTTCGAGGAGTGGGAGGCGGCCAGCCCGCAGACCATCTTCGTCTCTGCCACGCCGGGCAATTACGAGGCCGAGCATGCCGGGCGGGTGATCGAGCAAGTGGTGCGGCCCACCGGCCTGGTCGACCCGCAGATCGAGGTGCGCCCGGCCCTGACCCAGGTCGATGACCTGCTCTCGGAAATCCACAAGCGCGTGGCTATCGAGGAGCGCGTGCTGGTCACCACCCTGACCAAGCGCATGGCCGAGGACCTGACCGATTACCTGGCCGATCACGGGGTCAAGGTGCGCTATCTGCATTCGGACATCGACACCGTGGAGCGGGTCGAGATCATCCGCGACCTGCGTATCGGCGCGTTCGACGTGCTGGTGGGCATCAACCTGTTGCGCGAAGGCCTGGATATGCCGGAAGTGTCGCTGGTGGCGATTCTCGATGCGGACAAGGAGGGCTTCCTGCGCAGCGAGCGCTCGCTGATCCAGACCATCGGCCGCGCCGCGCGCAACCTCAACGGCCGGGCGATTCTCTATGCCGACCGCATGACCGGCTCGATGGAGCGTGCCATCGGCGAGACCGAGCGGCGGCGCAACAAGCAGATCGCCTTCAACGAGGCCAACGGCATCACCCCAAAAGGCGTGTTCAAGGACGTTCAGGACATCCTCGAAGGGGCCACCGTGCCGGGCTCGCGCAGCAAGAAACGCAAGGGCATGGCCCAGGCCGCCGAGGAAAGCGCGCGTTACGAGAACGAATTGCGCTCGCCCAGCGAGATCAGCAAGCGCATCCGTCAGCTGGAAGAGAAGATGTATCAACTGGCCCGCGACCTGGAATTCGAGGCCGCGGCGCAGCTGCGCGACGAGATCCACAAGCTGCGCGAGCGTCTATTGCAGGTGTGAACGGCTGGACGTGGGAGGGGCTTTAGCCGCGAACAAGCAGTAAGCCTGTCGCGGTTAAAGCCCTTCCCACCAGGTGCGCGCCCGCTGCTGGAGCCGGCGGCGGCCAGCCTGTTAATATCGCGGCCTTGATTTAATCCGCTTTGCCTGCCCGAGAGCCGCCATGACCACCGTCCGTACCCGTATCGCGCCGTCGCCCACCGGCGATCCCCACGTAGGCACCGCCTATATCGCCCTGTTCAACCTGTGCTTCGCCCGTCAGCACGGTGGCGAATTTATCCTGCGCATCGAGGATACCGACCAGCTGCGCTCGACCCGTGAGTCGGAACAGCAGATCTACGACGCCCTGCGCTGGCTGGGCATCGAGTGGAGCGAAGGCCCGGATGTCGGTGGCCCTCACGGCCCCTACCGGCAGAGCGAGCGCGGCCATATCTACCAGAAGTACAGCGCTGAACTGGTGGGCAAGGGCCATGCCTTCCATTGCTTCTGCAGCGCCGAACGCCTGGATAAGCTGCGCGCCGAGCAGATGGAAGCCAAGCAGACTCCGCGTTATGACGGCCATTGCATGCATCTTCCCGCTGAGGAAGTGCAGCAGCGCCTGGCCGCCGGTGAGCCCAACGTAGTACGCATGAAGGTGCCGAGCGAAGGCGTGTGTGTGGTGCCGGATATGCTGCGTGGCGAGGTCGAGATCCCCTGGGATCGCATGGACATGCAGGTGCTGATGAAGACCGATGGCCTGCCCACTTACTTCCTGGCCAACGTGGTCGATGACCATCTGATGGGTATTACCCATGTGCTGCGTGGCGAAGAATGGCTGCCATCGGCACCCAAGCTGATTCTGCTGTACGAGTACTTCGGCTGGGACAAGCCGCAGCTGTGCTATATGCCGCTGCTGCGCAACCCGGACAAGAGCAAGCTGTCCAAGCGCAAGAACCCCACCAGCATCACCTTCTACGAGCGCATGGGCTTCCTGCCCCAGGCCATGCTCAACTACCTGGGCCGCATGGGCTGGTCGATGCCGGATGAGCGCGAAAAATTCAGCCTGGATGAGATGGTCGAACACTTCGATATCAACCGGGTGTCCCTGGGTGGGCCGATCTTCGATCTGGAGAAGCTGTCCTGGCTCAACGGCCAATGGATGCGC
>JBFJZW010000227.1:0-8098 GCA_041621875.1 Pseudomonas sp.
AACCGATGGCGGCCTTCGACTGGATGATGTTCCAGCCACTGCCCAGCGGATCGCTTTCCGGGTTGAGGAAGGTCAGCACCCGCTGCTTCTGGTACTCGCGCAGCACGAAGAACCACATGCCGATGGCAATCGGCACCACGGCAGCGGCCGCGCCGATGATCCAGCGCCACTGCAGGCCGGCCATAAACAGCACAAAGAAGCCCGAGGTGATGATCAGCAGCGAGGTGCCCAGGTCCGGCTGCAAAAGGATCAGCACGAAGGGGATGGCGATCAGGGCCAGGCTCACCAGGATGTGCTTGAAGCGCGGCGGCAGGCTGCGCCGGGCCAGGTACCAGGCGATGGTCGCCGGCATGATGATCTTCATGAATTCCGAGGGCTGGAAACGGATCACCCCGGGGATGTTGATCCAGCGCGTCGCGCCCATGGCGTTGTGGCCCATCACGTCCACCGCCACCAGCAGACCCACCCCGACCAGATAGGCCAGGGGCACCCAGCGCGCCATAAAGCGCGGCTCGAACTGGGCAATGATAAACATGCCGACCAGGCCGATGCCGAAGGAACTGGCTTGCTTGACCAGCAGCTCGACGTTCTTGCCGCTGGCCGAATACAGAATAAACAGGCTGCCGGCGGCCAGCACCAGCAGCAGCAGCAGCAGAATGCCGTCGACATGCACGCGCTGCAGCAGGCTGGCGCGCCGGCGCAGCAGGTCCTCGGTGGACAGATTGCGGTCAAAACTGCTGTTCATCGCTGGCTCACCTTGGCCGCCACAGGCGGTGCAAACTCGGCCTTGAGCTGGCCATTGTCGTCCAGCAGCCAGGCGTCCATCACCTGCTTGACCACCGGGGCGGCCACGCCGGAACCGGATTCGCCATTCTCCACCATCACCGACACGACGATCTGCGGGTTGTCCGCCGGGGCGAAGGCGACGAACAGGGCATGGTCGCGATGGCGCTCCTGGACCTTGCTGCGGTCGTATTTCTCGCCCTGCTTGATCGCCACCACCTGGGCCGTACCGCTCTTGCCGGCGATGCGATAGACCGAGGCGTCGCCGACCTTGCGCGCGGTGCCGCGCGGACCGTGCATGACCTGCTCCATACCGAAGCGGCCGCTGTCCCAATAGGACGGATCGCGCAGCACGATGTCCGGCATCGGGTCCGTATCCACGGGTATCGCGCCCTGAATGCTCTTGGCCAGGTGCGGGCGAATCCATTTGCCGCGGGTGGCCATCAAGGTGGTGGCCTGGGCCAACTGCAGCGGCGTGGTCTGCATATAGCCCTGACCGATACCGAGAATCAGGGTCTCGCCCGGGTACCAGGCCTGCCGATAGCGCGCCCGCTTCCATTCACGCGACGGCATCAGGCCGGCGGTTTCCTCGAACATGTCCAGGGAGACCCGCTGGCCGAGGCCGAAACGGGTCATGTACTCGTGCATGCGGTCGATGCCCATCTTGTGGGCCAGGGAATAGAAATAGGTGTCGTTGGAGCGGGAAATCGCCAGTTCCATATCCACCCAGCCATCACCATTGCGGTTCCAGTTGCGGTATTTGTGGCTGAGGTTGGGCAATTGATAGAAGCCGGGGTCGAACACCCGGGTCGAGGGGGTCAACACCCCGGCATCCAGGGCAGCCACCGCCATCATCGGCTTGATGGTCGAGCCGGGCGGATAGAGGCCACGCAGCACCCGGTTGTACAGGGGCCGGTCGATGGAGTCGCGCAACTCGGCATAGGCCTTGAAACCGATGCCGGTGACGAAGGGGTTGGGGTCGAAACTCGGCTGACTGACCATCGCCAACACTTCGCCGGTCTGCGGCTGGATTGCCACGATGGCCCCGCGGCGGCCATCCAGAGCGGCTTCGGCGGCTTCCTGCAGGCGCACATCGAGGCTCAGCACGATGTCCTTGCCCGGCAGCGGGTCGGTGCGCTTGAGCACCCGCAAGACGCGGCCGCGGGCATTGGTCTCGACTTCCTCGTAACCCACCTCGCCGTGCAGCTCGTCCTCATAGAAGCGCTCGATACCGGTCTTGCCGATATGGTGAGTGCCGCTGTAGGACACCTTGTCGAGCTTTTCCAGCTCGGCCTCGTTGATCCGCCCGACATAGCCCACCGAATGGGCGAAATGCTCGCCCTGCGGGTAATGCCGCACCAACTGCGCCACTACCTCCACCCCCGGCAGGCGAAACTGGTTGATCGCGACCCGGGCAATCTGCTCCTCGGAGAGCTCGAACAGCACCGGTACCGGCTCGAAGGGACGACGCCCCTGGCGTACGCGCTTCTCGAACAATGCGCGCTCATCGTCGCTCAGCTCCAGCACCTCGACAATCACGTCCAGCACCTGGCCCCAGTCGCCGGCACGCTCGCGGGTCAGGGTCAGGCTGAAGCTGGGGCGGTTGTCGGCGATGATCACGCCGTTGCGGTCGAAGATCAGCCCGCGGGTCGGCGGAATCGGCTGCACATGGATGCGGTTGTTTTCCGCCAGGGTGCTGTGGTGTTCGTACTGCACCACCTGCAGGTAGTACATGCGCGCGGCCAGCACGGCGGTCAGCAGCAAAAAGAACGCAGCGCCGACCAGCGTCCGCCGACGAATCAGGCGAGCGTCTTTCTCATGGTCCTTCAGGCGAATGGGCTGCGGCATCGGTGGCTGCTGATTACTGGCTGGTTATTTGTGATAGGGGTGGCCGGACAGAACGGTCCAGGCACGATAAATCTGCTCGCCAATCAGAATCCGCACCAGCGGGTGCGGCAGGGTCAGGGGCGACAGCGACCAGCGTTGTTCGCTGCGCGCCTGCACCTCAGGTGCCAGCCCTTCCGGGCCACCCACCATCAGGTTGACGGTGCGCGCATCCAGGCGCCACTTGTCCAGTTCGACCGCCAACTGCTCGGTGCTCCAGGGCCGTCCTTCGACTTCCAGGGTCACAATGCGTTCCCCGGGCGCGACCTTGGCCAGCATGGCCTCGCCCTCCTGGCGGATCATCCGCGCCACATCGGCATTCTTGCCGCGGGTGGTCAGGGGAATCTCGACCAGTTCAAGGGCCAGTTCGGACGGCATGCGCTTGGCATATTCCTGCCAGCCCTCTTCCACCCAGCGTGGCATCCGCGAACCAACGGCGATCAGTTTGATCCGCACCGCAGAGCGTCCTTATTCCTGCTCGGGGCCGGCTTCGGCGCTGAACTGCGCACGGCTCTGCTCGGCCCCCTGCCACAGGCGCTCGAGGTCGTAGAACTGGCGCGCGGTCGGCAGCATCACATGGACGACGATATCGCCCAGGTCGAGCAGTGCCCACTCGCCGGTATCCATGCCTTCGGTACCGATCGGGCGCACGCCCTGTTCCTTGACTTTCTCCAGCACGTTGTCGACCAGCGACTTGACGTGACGGCTGGAGGTGCCGCTGGCGATCAGCATAAAGTCGGTGATGCTGGTCTTGCCGCGCACATCGATGGTGGTGATGTCCTGCGCCTTGATTTCTTCCAGAGCGGCGATGGCCAGTTTGACCAGATCTTCGCTCAACATTTTTGCCTTTGTCATAAGTAGCTCGTTTGCCTCGTGTTCAATTCGCGTCACGGTAAAGGCCGTGGGCATGGATATAGGCCAGCACCGTGTCGGGCACCAGATAACGCACCGACTTTCCGCTCGCCAACAATGAGCGGATCTGGGTAGCGGACACCGCCAGGGGCGTCTGCCAGATAAAGGAAATCTGCCCCGCCGGCCCCTCCAGGGCCAACGGGTCGCTGATACTGCGCGCCGCCAGCAGGTTGCGCAGGCTTTCCGGCGCATCGCTGTCGGCATCCGGGCGCTGCAGCACCAGAATATGGCAGTGCTGCAACAGCTCGTCCCAGCGGTGCCAACCGGGCAAGCCGCAGAAGGCATCCCAACCGAGAATCAGAAACAGCTGATCGTCGTCCGCCAACTCGGCACGCAACGACTCCAGGGTGTCGATGCTGTAGGACGGCTTGTCGCGCTTGAGTTCGCGATCATCCACCCGCAACTGCGGCACCCCGGCGACCGCCAGCTCGACCATGGCCAGACGCTCGGCGGCCCCCACCTGCGGCGCACTGCGATGCGGCGGCCGTGCGCTGGGGATCAGACGCAACTCGTCGAGCTGGATAAACTCGGCGACTTCCACGGCGCTGCGCAAATGGCCGATATGCACCGGGTCAAAGGTGCCACCCAGAATGCCGATGCGCCTGGCCACTGTTATAGGGTCTGCCCGCGCAGCTGACCGTCGCCGATCACCACATACTTCTCGCAGGTCAGCCCCTCCAGGCCAACCGGACCACGGGCGTGCAGCTTGTCGGTGGAGATGCCGATCTCCGCGCCCAGGCCATATTCGAAGCCGTCGGCGAAACAGGTCGGGGTATTGAGCATCACCGAGCTGGAGTCCACCTCGGCAAGGAAACGCCGGGCGCGGCCCTGATGTTCGGTGACTATGGCATCGGTATGGTGCGAACCGTAGTGATTGATGTGTTCGATGGCCTGCTCCAGGCCATCGACCACGCGGATCGACAGGATCGCGTCCAGGTATTCGGTGCTCCAGTCTTCTTCCGTTGCTGGCTTGGCTTCGATCAGCGCACAGGTGCGTTCGCAGCCGCGCAGCTCGACGCCCTTGTCGACGAACAGTTGCGCCATGCCCGGGAGAAACTGCGCCGCGATGGCCTGATCGACCAACAGAGTCTCCATGGCACCGCAGATGCCGTAGCGGTAGGTCTTGGCATTGAAGGCAATCGCCTGGGCCTTGCCCAGCTCGGCCAGGGCGTCGACATAGACGTGGCAGATGCCGTCCAGGTGCTTGATCACCGGCACCTTGGCGTCGCGGCTGATGCGCTCGATCAAGCCCTTGCCGCCGCGCGGCACTATCACGTCGACGAACTCCGGCATGCTGATCAGCGCGCCCACCGCGGCGCGGTCGGTGGTTTCCACCACCTGTACCGCCGCCGCCGGCAGCCCGGCATCGGCCAGGCCACGCTGAATGCAGGCGGCAATCGCGCGATTGGAGTGAATGGCCTCGGAACCACCGCGCAGGATGGTGGCGTTACCCGACTTCAGGCACAGGCTGGCGGCGTCGATGGTCACATTGGGCCGCGACTCGTAGATGATGCCGATCACGCCGAGAGGCACACGCATCTTGCCCACCTGAATTCCCGACGGGCGGTAGCTCATATCACGGATCGCCCCCACCGGATCGGGCAGGCCGGCGACCTGGCGCAGGCCTTCGATCATGCCGTCGATGCGCGCCGGGGTCAGCGCCAGGCGGTCGAGCAGGGCCGGCTCCAGGCCGCTGGCGCGACCGGCGGCGAGGTCCAGTTCATTGGCCGCGGTCAGTTCGGCGCGCGCCGCGTCCAGCGCGCTGGCAGCGGCCTGCAGGGCACGGTTCTTCTGGGCGGTACTGGCACCGGCCACCACGCGCGAAGCCTGGCGGGCGGCCTGTCCCAGGCGGGTCATATAGTCGAGCACGGACTCAGTCATGGGCAACGAAGGTCTGGCAGCTGGAAAAAGTCGCTGAGTATACCGGTCGCGCAGCCTCCCGCCCAGCGCTGCCGGGAGCCCCGCGCGCTTAATCGGCCGACGCTGACAAGTGGTAAACAGCCTGTTCGCCCGCCTCGGCGGTAACGTCGCCCGGCCACGGCCGCCCTGGCACCGCGCGAAACAGTGACACCTGCCCCGCTCAGCCGCCCGAAGGTTAGGTAAACAAAAACCGCCCGAATGTTTACCTTGCATAAAAACCAGCACAGGCGGCCCAGCGCCGGGGTGAGAGAGCCATGCACTACCGTACCGACTACAGCCCCGCGTTACTGACCAGCGCTCCCCGAGTGCTGCAACTGGGTGATTGGTGCCTGCATTACCAGGCCTATGCCAGCCGCAGCAACGATCGGCGCGCCCCCGTGCTGCTGTTGGGCGGGGCCTTTCAGAGCTTTCGCTCGTTCGCCAGTGAAGTCGCCGAGCTGCTCGGCGAGCACCCGGTGATCCTCCTCGACCTGCCCAGCCAGGGCGGCAATCTGCAACTGGTGCCGGAACTGAGCCTGGAACAGCTGGCCGACCTGATCGCCGCCTTTGCCGACGAACTGCAATTGCCGCCGCTGCTACCCATCGGCCTGTCCTACGGCTCCGCCCTGGCCGCTCTGTTCGCCGCACGCCACCCCCGCCACTGCGCCCGCCTGCTGCTCGCCGGGATCACCGCCTTTGGCCGCCCCGGGGCCCGCCTGCTGCTGCAGGAAGGGTTGGCGCTGCTCGCCGAGGGCGACAACCAAGGCTTTGCCCACGGTGCCCTGACCGGCCTGCTCAACCCGCTGCGCCTGCAGCAGACCGGGGTCGGCGCGGTGTTCCGCAAGGCCCTGCTGCGGCAAATCCAGCGCCTGTCGCCCGCCGACGTGGAACGCTATCGGCAGAACAGCCAGCGCCTGCTGGACTTCCAGGGCTTCCGCCAGCATCCGGCCTGCCCGACCCTGGTCCTGGCCGGCGAATACGACCACTTCACCCAGCCCTGGGAGCACGCCCAGTTCGCCGCAGATTGCGCCAGCGCCAGCTGCGCCCTGATCCACAATGCCGACCACCTGGCCCAGTTCGAACAGCGCGCCGCCTGCGCCGACCTGTACAGCCCGTTTCTGCGCGGCGAAGCGCTGCCCCAGCGCAGCCCGGGCAGCAGCCTGCTGGCCCGCGGGCAGCTGCGTCAGCTGGAAAGACGCCACGAACCGCGCCAGGCACCCAGCCAGCGCCAGGCCCGCCTGCGTCATGCCGAGGGCGGTGAATGGACGGTGGAGGTACGCGAACTGGGCTTTTTCGGCGGGCTGCTGCGCGGCGACCTACCCCAGACGTTGGCTCCGCGCGGCTGGCAACTGCTGCACAAGGACCTGCCGGCGCAACCCCTGCTGCCGCTGCGTCAGGATGCCAACGGCCTGGCCTTTGTCTTCCCCCACAGCGACCAGCAGGCCAGCCAGGCCATGGTCACGCTGTTCCAGCCCCACAGCCTGCCCGCGGCGGCCTGCGCCTGAAAGCTCGACAGGTAGGGTGCGCCGTGCGCACCGCGGTGCTCCGACCAAAACCCTGGCCTTGAGAAATGCCTAGCGAGATCTGGCAACCCAAATAGCTTTTCAGCAACAGACCAGCGCCGGCCGAGCTTCAGATACGGGCTTCGATCACCCGGACCAGCCCCTCGCTCTTGCTCGGCGGCAACCCCAGCGCCAGAGAGGTGCGACTCGGGTCGAACACCTCGACCGCGGTAAAACCACAACGGCTAAAACCGTCCACTATGGCCGCCTCGTTGCGGTAATGCAGTGGGTAGCTGCCACGGGTCAGCCGGCCGACCAGGCCCACGCCCCAGCGCAACTGGCGGTAGCGCGGATGCTCGCGCAGGTCCGGGTACAACTCGGTCAGGTAGGTGGCCTGGGGAAACTGGCGCAGCTGCTCGGCCAGACGCGCCCAGAACGACTCGATCAGCGGCAGTTCGAAATAATTCACCAGGCCCTCGGTAATCACCACCACCGGCTGGCTGCGATCCAGTTCGGCGAACAGACTGGCCAGGCATTGATTGCCGTCCGCCGCCAGAATGTCCACCGCGCGCACCCGATGCCGGGCACCCAGCCAGCCCTGGGCCTGCAGCAACTGCTGCTTGCGCGCAGCCATCAGCGGCAGGTCGGCCTCCAGGTAGCGCAGCTGCGGGTAGCGCGCGGTAAAGCGCCGCCCCCGGGGCGACAGGCCGCAGGCGATTTCCACCACCTGACAGACGCTGCCTTGCTCGATCGCCGCGCTCAGCTGCGCGTCGATCTGCAGATGCCGCTGCAGCAGAAACTGCTCGAGATCCAGGTCGAAACCCACTCGAGCGCCCCAGGTGATAGGAGCCAGCAGACCATGCACAAAACGTCCGAAGCCGGTCACGAAGGCCGGCTCCGCCAGGCGATGGCGGTACCAGACGTAACCGGTGTAATGGGCGCTGGGACTGATATGGGCGCTGCTGGCACGTTCAGACATGATTCAGGCTCTTATTGTTATCGTAGGGGGTCTGTTACCGCTTCATTCGTGAGCCGCGTTGCCGCGGAAAATCTCGCCAGGCTAGGCGTGGGACGCAGGGAATGGCGTTTCCTTGCCAAGTCCCACAACAACGCATGGC
>JBFJZW010000228.1:0-8065 GCA_041621875.1 Pseudomonas sp.
AATGTTTGGAGCCGCCATGCTCAGCCAGTTGCGTGACCTCGACCTGCAGTTGCTGCGCCTGTTCGTCACCGTGGTGGAGTGCGGCGGCTTTAGCGCCGCCCAGGGCGAGCTGGGCGTCGGCCAGTCGACCATCAGCACGCAGATGGCCAAGCTGGAGACCCGCCTGGGCTTTCGCCTGTGCGAACGCGGCAAGGCCGGCTTTCGCCTGACGCCCAAGGGCGAACAGGTGCTGGCCGCCACCCGCCGTCTGTTCGCGGCCATCGACACCTTCAAGGATGAGGCCCGGGGCGTGGCCGACAAACTCCTCGGCGAGCTGCGCATCGGCCTCTCCGAAGGCCTGGCGACTGAGGTGTTGGAGCGGGTGGCCGATGCCATTGGCCGCTTTCGCGGACGCAACCAGGCGGTGCAGATCGAGTTGCTCACCGCCATGCCCGCCGAGCTGGAGCGCCGCCTGCTGCAGGACCAGCTGCACCTGGCCATCGGCTATTTCTCCGGCAACCAGGCGGCGCTGGACTGTCGCCCGCTGTTCCGCGAGCGCCAGGTGCTGTATTGCGCCCAGGGTCATGCGCTGTTCGAGGTGGGCGAGCCGAGCCTGCAGGACCTGCAACGGGCCGACCGGGTGCACCACCCCTACCGCCTGATCCAGACCCGCGAACCCTTGCAGAGCGCCAGCAGCTCGGCGCAGACCGAGCAGGTCGACGGAGCCCTGGCCTTTATCCTCTCCGGCTGCCATATCGGTTACCTGCCCGAGCATATCGCCGCCCCCTGGCTGGCCCGCGGCCGCTTGCGCGCGCTGCAGGCCGAGGCCCTGGGCTTCGAGGTGCAGTTCCACCTGGCCCGGCACCGCGGCCAGCACCCGGGCGATGCCCAGCAAGCCTTGAACGAGGACCTGCTGGCGGCCTTCGCCATGTAAAGCAGAACGGCGCAGCGGTCATGGCGGTCTATAGTTCTCAGTCTCTTCGCTCACCCCGCAAGGAGTTGTCATGAACAAGACCTACAACATCGCCGTGCTGGTCGGCAGCCTGCGCAAGGCCTCGATCAACCGCAAACTGGCCCAGGCCCTGATCGAACTCGCCCCGCCCTCGCTGCAGCTGAAGATCGTCGAGATCGGCGAGCTGCCGCTGTACAACGAAGACATCGACCAGGACAGCCCGCCCGCCGCCTATAGCGACTTCCGCAGCCAACTACAGGCGGCCGATGCCCTGCTGTTCGTCACCCCGGAGTACAACCGCTCGGTGCCGGCCCCGATGAAGAACGCCATCGATGTCGGCTCGCGGCCCTACGGCAAGAGCGCCTTCAGCGGCAAGCCCGGGGCCGTGCTGAGCGCCTCGCCGGGGGCCGTCGGCGGTTTCGCGGCCAACCACCACCTGCGCCAGTCCATGGTGTTTCTCGACGTCCATATGATGCAGCAGCCGGAAGCCTACCTCGGCGGTGCCGGCAGCTTCTTCGGGGAGGACGGCAAGCTCGGCGACGGCATCAAACCGTTTCTGCAGAAGTTTATCGACGCCTATGCCGCCTGGGTGGCGCGGCATCTCTAGGCCATAAATATCGCCTCAATGCCTGGCCGGTGTGGGAGGGACCGGGCGGCGTTAGCCATCGGGTTGTAGGAGCACGCCATGCCGGCGATTCGCACGCATGGCGTGCTCCTACATGTTTGCGACATTTGAACCCTGTCGCGACGCTAGGGCCGTGGGCTACTGCGCCGGCGGCTGACGCAATTGCCCGGCCAGGCGCTCGATGGCGGCGATGGTCTGGACGATCTCGGCGTGGATATCCGGCGTGCCCAGGCAGGTTCTGCCGGGGCCGGCACGGTACTCGCGGATTTCCGCCTCCAGCTGCAGGCGTGGATCGAACAGCCCTTCGGTGAGGGGTTGGAAGAGGGTCACAGGATGCTCCTTGCCGGTTACGCGCCGGCGTGACGATTGCGGTCAGGAGGCAGTAAGCAAAGGAGGCACAAGGCCGCGACAGCGTTTCTTATGGCTCGCAGGTCCAGACGGTGGGGGCCTGGTGCGCACGGCGCACCCTACGGGGGCACCGCCAGCGGCTAGCCGACGCGCTTAACAGTCCGCCGATTGCCGGGGCGGGTCAAGCCACCCGCCGCCGGACGGTCAGCCCTGGCTTAGCAGCGGCGGCATCGGGCAGTCGAGAATATCGGCCACCGCGCGCATCAACTCGGCCTCCTCGGCAGTGATCCGGCCGTCGTGTTCGATCCCCCGGGCCATGGCCTTGAGCAGTTGCGGCTTCTGCAGCGGCCACAGCTGACTCAGGCGGCCGAGGGCGGCTTCCAGCGCCTTGAGGTCACTGCGCTCGGCCGCCAGCAACGGCACTGGAGCGAACGGCAACCCTGCGTAGGCATGGGCGAAAGCGGCAGCCGCCGCCGTTGCATCCACCTCACCGGCACGGGCCAGGCACGACAGCAGCACCGCGGCCTCATCGGCCAGCTCGGCCAGGTGATAGCGGCCGACCTGGCTGCGCCCGGCCTCGACATTGCGTTCGATAATCCGCAGCAGGCTCCATTCCAGCAGCGCGACCTTGCCATCGGCCCGGATCAGCAGCGCCAGATTGCCCTTGAACGCGGCGAACGCCGCCGTGCCCAGCTGCTTGAGTGCCGGTATGGCCAGGTCCAGCAAGGGCAGACGCAATCCCGGCTGCAGGCGCTGCAACGGCTCGCGCAGGGCCTGCAGCGCCGCCTCGACTTCTGCGGCGATGCGCGGCTGCAACAGCTGCAGCTGGCGTTCGCCGGCGGCGCTGTCGCGGTCCAGCAGCAGGCCGTAAACCAGCGCCTGGGCCGAGCTGCAACTGTGCACAGCCTGGATCAGCAAGGGATCGAGGCGCTGCAGCACGCCCCGGGCCTGGCTCAGGTGGGGGCCTTGCGGATCGCCGATGGCAGCGATCGCCTGCACCGCCGCAGCCGGCGCGAACGCCGGGCTCAGCCCCTGCAAGGCCTCATCCCAACCCTGGGTGGCCGTTGCCTGGGCTGGGGTGGCCGTGGAACCCGCCAGGCTGAGCGCATCCACCTGCGGATAGTGGCCATCCCAGCCCGGACTGACGCGGCGAATCCGCTCGTCCAGGGGCGGATGGGTGGCCAGCAGCCCCTCCAGCGCCTGGCTGACGCCGGCGGCGAAATACATATGACTGAACTCGGCGGCGTGCCCGGCCTGCAGCTGCGAGCCATACAGATTGCCGCCGATTTTCTTCAGCGCCCCGGCGATACCGTCCGGGTTGCGGGTGAACTGCACCGCCGAGGCATCGGCGAGAAACTCGCGCTGGCGGCTGACCGCGGCCTTGATCAGGTTGCCGAAGAAGGTCCCGGCATAGCCCAGCAGCCACAGGCTCGCACCGACGGCGAGGACCACCGCCACCGAATTGTCGCGGCTCGACCTGCTCCGTGAACGCCCGCTGCTACGCAGCAGGAAGCCGCCAATCAGACCGAGCAGGAGAATGCCGTGCAGCACGGCCACCAGGCGGGTATTGAGGCGCATATCGCCATGAAAGACATGGCTGAATTCGTGGGCAATCACCCCCTGCAGCTCCTCGCGCGACAGCAGGCTGATGGCCCCGCGGGTAATCCCGATCACCGCATCCTGGGGCGTCAGACCGGCGGCGAAGGCATTGATCCCGGCATCGTCGAGCACATACACCGGCGGCACCGGGGTGCCCGAGGCGATGGCCATTTCCTCGACCACATTGAGCAGGCGACGCTCCTCGAAGTTCTGCGGGGCCAGATTGATCAGCCGCCCGCCCAGGCGCTCGGCGATGGCCTGGCCGCCACGGTTCAGCTGCAGGCTCTTGTACAGGCTGCCGAGCAGCACCACGGCGATCACCGCCACAGCCACCATGGCCACCAGCGGGCCACTGGGCAGCAAGCTACCCGAGCCATCAAGCAGGCTGGCGCTGTGGTTCTGCCCGAATAGCTGCCAGATCGCCCCCAGCACCAGGCTGGTCAGGGCAATCAGGCTGACTACCGCCAGCACCATCAGGAGCAGCAGACGGCCGCTGATGCGCCGGGCACGGTCCTGTTGTTCGAAGAAATTCATCGCGCGATCCGTTGACTGAGGCGCTCGACCGCGACGCTAGAACGCCACCTTGGGCGCTTCCTGAATCGCCGCGCTATCGGCGAACTCCAGCAGGCTGGCGTCCTGGCCGTGACCGAAGGTGGCCGCCAGCAACACCGGGGGGAATGCCTGCTTGTAGGTGTTGTAGGCCATCACCGCATCGTTGAAGGCCTGACGGGCGAAGGCCACCTTGTTCTCGGTGCTGCTCAGCTCTTCGCTGAGCTGCTGCATATTCGCCGAGGCCTTGAGCTCCGGGTAGGCCTCCAGGGTCACATTGAGGCGACCCAGGGCGCTGTTCAGCAAGCCTTCCGCGCCCCCCAGCTGCGCCATGCGCTGGGCATTGCCGGGTTGCGCCGCGGCAGCCTTGAGGCCGCTGACCGCGTTGTTGCGCGCGGCAATCACCGCCTCCAGGGTGTCGCGCTCGTGGGCCATATAGCCCTTGGCGGTTTCCACCAGGTTGGGGATCAGGTCATGGCGGCGCTTGAGCTGCACCTCGATCTGCGCGAAGCCGTTCTGGAAGCGATTGCGCAGCGCCACCAGCTGGTTGTAGACGCCGATCACATAAAAGATCAGGGCCACCACAACGGCCAGGACAATCAGGGCGGAGACGGACATGGGGAAATCCTTATCGGCATGCGAGGGAGGTAAACCGATGGTAGCGGAAAACCCGCGCCGCGCATGTCCAGTGGCGCAAACGGCCGCCAGAGCGGGCTGCGCCGGAGCGCCGCGACAGCCGGCCAACCCGGCGGAGAGCCCGGATGCAGACGCGATCTGAGCCATAGCGCCTTATCCAGCAGGCTGATGGGGCGAAAAAAACCTTGGCAGAATAGACCGACCGGTCTATATATTCCCCCATGAAAAAGACTTCGACCCGCGACAAACTGATCGCCGCCATGGCCGACGCCCTGCAGCGCAAGGGCCTGCATGGCGTTGGCCTGAATGAACTGCTGGCGCAGGCCGGCGCGCCCAAGGGCAGCCTCTACCACCACTTTCCCGGCGGCAAGAGCGAGCTGGCGGTGGCGGCCATCGAACATATCAGCCAGCGCATCGACGGCCTGTTCGCCCAGCTCTTTAGCCAGCAGGCCGATCCGCTCAAGGCACTGCACCACTGGTTGCAAGGGGCGCTGCAGCAACTGGAAAACAGCCAGTTCGAACGCGGCTGCCCGCTGGCCACCATCGCCCTGGAAAGCGGCCCCGAGGATGTGGAAATCCGCGCCGCCCTGCAGCGCAGCTTCGCCACGGTGCGCCAAGCCTTGAGCCAACAGTTGCATCAATACGGTTACCCCAGCGCGCAGGCCGACAACCTCGCCGCGCTGTTCGTCGCCCTCTACGAAGGTGGCCTGCTCCAGGCCCGCGTCGCCGGTAGCAGCGAGCCCCTCAAGCGCGCCGCCGACGCCCTGTTCAATCTGACCCGCAGCCAGCACCCGCAAGGAGCCCGCGCATGAACACCCCCAGCATTCTCAGCGAGACCCTGGAACTGCCGGCACTGGACGGCTACCCGCTGACCGCCACCCTCTACCACGCCCCCGAACCCTTGGCCCAGCTGCTGATCGCCGGGGCCACCGGTGTGCCCCAGGGCTTCTACCGACGCTTCGCCGAGTATACCGCGCAGCGCGGCTACAGCACCCTGACCCTGGACTATCGTGGTGTCGGCCAATCGAAACCGGCCAGCCTGCGCGGCTTCGACATGGACTACCTGGACTGGGCCCACCTCGACCTGGCCGCCGCCGTCGATCAGCACAGCCACCCCCAGCGCCCGCTCTATATGGTCGGCCACTCCTTCGGCGGGCATGCCTTCGGCCTGCTGCCCAACCACGGGCGAGTACAGGGTTTCTACACCTTCGGCACTGGTGCCGGCTGGCATGGCTGGATGCCTAGGGCCGAGCAGATCAGGGTGCTGGCCATGTGGCGGCTGATCGGCCCGCTGATGACCCATGTTCAGGGCTATCTGGGCTGGAGTCGCCTGGGCATGGGTGAAGACCTGCCACTGGGCGTGTACCGGCAGTGGAAACGCTGGTGCCGCTACCCGCGCTACTTCTTCGAAGACCCGCAGATGCCCGGCCTGGCCGAGCGCTTCGCCCAGGTTGGCACCCCGATCGTCGCGGCCAACGCCCTCGACGACCTGTGGGCCCCGCCGGCCTCCCGCGATGCCTTTATGGCCGCCTACCGCGGCGCGCCCTACCAGGCCCGGACCATCGACTCCCACGCCAGCGGCCTGGGTGCCATCGGGCATATGGGTTACTTCCGCCCGGCCGCGCAGCAGTTGTGGGATGAAACCCTGGACTGGTTCGCCCAGTTACCCAGCCAGCCACGCACGGCCTGAACACCCCCTGCGGCCTGGCCGGAAACGGCCGGAACGCTGATACGCCGTACCGCCCGATGGAGCACACCGCGATGACCATGCCCGCCGCCGACTTTGTTCCGCTGTTTCGCAGCAGCCCTTTTCTCGACCTGCTGGGGCCCATATACAACAAGCCGTCCGCGGCCGGCCTGAGCATCGGCCTGCGCGCAGAGGCCAAGCACTGCAACGCCCGCGGCCTGGTACATGGCGGCGTTCTGAGCAGCCTGGCCGACATCGCCCTGGGCTACAACACGGCGTTCGCCGAAGACCCGCCCACGCCAATGGTCACCGCCAGCCTGAGCATCGATTACGCCGGCGCGGTACGTCTGGGTGACTGGATAGAGATCGAAACCGAGGTACAGAAGGTCGGCAAGCGCCTGGCCTTCGCCAATTGCTACTTTAGCGTGGCCGGCGCACGTATCGCCCGCGCCAGTGCGGTATTCAGCGTGATCACACGATAGGTTCGGCAGGCCGAGAGAGTAGTGCGATTTGGCGAATGCCAGAAAAAATTGCCTGGAGCAATTTTTAACGTCGCGCAGCGATGGCCCGAAGGGTGGCTGCCATGGATGGCAAGCCACAAAAACGTCAGGAGCGTTTTTGCGCGCAAGCCCCAGAGGGGTGAAGCGTACGGATGCGCTGAGCACAAAAAAGAAAACCCCGCGAGTGCGGGGCTTTGCAGACTTGAGTCCTGACATCCATGATCTGCCGGCCATCCTGGCAGCTTCCAATGTGTCCCTGTTGGCTAATCTGCGCTTCCTGCGCGACGTCCATGGGCAGCAGATTAGCCCTTGCACCAACGTACCAACAGTGGCGATAGGCGGTAGCTTGTGTAAGCCATGGCTTACACAAAGCAGAACCAAGCAAACGCTCGGGTTTATTTTGTGACGCAGGTCTTGCTAGACTGAAATTGTCTGACAAAAACAACAGGCCGTTCTAAAAAACGGCCAATGGGGCCACAGTATGCGTGCAGTTATTATTGCCCTCGGTTGCCTGGCAACCACCTTCAGCCTGCCCACCCTGGCCAGCGGCCAAAACCAGATCGCCGGGACCAAGGCCGCCACCCAGATCTTCTGGAACCAGCTCTACAGCCAAGGCGGCACCTCGCTGTACTGCGGCCAAACCTTCGCCGGCGAAATCGGCCAGCTCAAGGTCAGCCCGATCTACAGCAGCAAGCAACTGAAAAGCGCCCTGCGCTGCATCACCAATCGCCAGTGCAGCATCATGACGCCGACCTACCCCTATATGGCCGCCGACCTGCACAACCTCTACCCGGCCCTCAGCCGCGTCGAGCTGGCGCGGCGCAATGCGCAGTTCGGCGAGCTGGACGCCAGCGTGCCAAGCAAGTTCGAGGACATTGGCTGCGACATGAAAACCAGCTTCCAGCTGGTGGAGCCGCGCGATGAAGCCAAGGGCCTCTATATCTCCCGGCTCAGCAGCCTGCCCGACGTCAAGCCAAACAGCATTATTTGGGGCGACTGGGAGCAGTACACCCCGCTCAAGTACGCCCAACTGATCGAGGGTCGCCGTCTTGACCTCACCGTTCGCAACCCGCTCGACCGTTGGCCGGAGAAGGTGGCCGCTGCTCGCGAGGCCAATCAGCCCATTTATTTCACCCGTAAGCCGACCGACCTCATAGGTACCCCCAACTTGAGCATGGCCGGGCCGTTGA
>JBFJZW010000229.1:0-8056 GCA_041621875.1 Pseudomonas sp.
CCTTTTCTCTCCCTGTCCTTTGGGCATACCAGCGTCTAGTCACTTCCTGGGTGATCGCTATCCCGCCGCGAACCATCCCGATGCTTTGCGCCTCAACCCGCCAGCCGACATTTTTTCAACACTGCGCAACGGCAGAAACGAAAAAGCCCTGCATCAGCAGGGCTTTTTCGTTAGACATCTGGAGCGGGCGATGGGAATCGAACCCACAGCTCTAGCTTGGGAAGCTAGGGTATTACCACTATACGACGCCCGCAGCGGGTGCCTTTATACCGGAAGTCCGGCCTGAAATGAAGCCCGCGCCGCGGTTATCTGCAATATCGCGGTGCGGGCGGGGGTTGTGTGCAGGCGTCATACGGCCAGCGCGTGCAGCACGTCCATCTGTGGGCGGTAGTGGGTCTGGCGCAGCGGCTTGCTCTGCAGGAAGCCCAGCAGCGCGGCCTGGCTCTGCAGCCACGCAGCCTTGTGCTCCATGTCGAGGAAGTGCCCGGCGTTGTCGATGGTGACGAACTGGCAGTCGTGCAGGTGCTCGGCGAACAGGCGCACGTCTTCCGGCGAGGTGTAGGCGTCGTGTTCGCCGTTGACGAACAGCACCGGGATATCGATGGCCGCCAGGCACTGCATCTGGCAATGGGCGTCGAGGTGCAGCACCTGGTGCACATGGGCATGCATCTGCCGGTATTCGTGGCTGTCCAGGCTGCTGATATGGCGATAGTTATAGCGCTTGAACAGCGACGGCAGGTAGCGCCCGATGGTGCTGTTGACCAGGTGGCCGAGCTGGTCGCCGTCAAGGGCGTGCAGATGGGCCAGGCCTTTTTCCAGGTAGTCGACCATCGGCTCGTTGAGCAGTGGCGAGAAGGAGGTGATCACCGCCTTTTCGATACGCGCCGGGCGCTGGGCCAGGGCCAGCATGGCGGCGACGCCGCCCCAGGAGAACGACATCAGGTGGTCGGCACGGAACTGCTCGATCAGCTCGAGCAGGATGCTGGCCTCGTCTTCCTTGGTAATCGGCTGGTGGTGATGGTTGTGCGGCTTCGACTGGCCGGCATAGGGCTGGTCGTAGAGCACCACATTGAACTGGGTGCGCAGGTATTTGACCGTTTGTGCGAAGGCGGCGGTGGTGGAGAGTGAGCCGTTGACCAGGATAATGGTCTTGCGCGCGCTCGGGTTGGCGTAGAACTCCGTGTAGATCTTGTAGATCCCGTGAACATCGACGACAGCGGTGGCTGGCTTCATGTCGTTTTCTCCTGGCGCAAGTCGGGGCGTGGCAAAACGGCGGGGGCCGTTAAACCGGGCATAAGGGACAGTCAGGAAAGCGCCTGGACATGACAAACGAATGTCAGGCTGGGAGATTTTTATAAGTATTTATTTTTCAATCAGTTAGGGCTGAAATAGAGCATCGCACCGACCTTTTTCAAGGTGGCGGAGGATGTCGTGTTACCAGGCAGGAACCCATTTCGCGCAGAGCGCAAGCAACCGAAAGAACGCTTGGATGGTCATCTGTGACTCGTCGGTCACATCAAGACCTTATGGCTGGATTTAAGCAGTGGACCCTGACGCTGGCAAGGCTTTATTCCCTTAGGGCACTACCGTTTATCGGTTAGCTTGCGAACGATGTGACCTGGGGGGAAATTGACGTCAGCGTTTCTCGAAACTGGCGATCTCCAGCGCACTCAATTCGCGGTATTGCCCGGGGCAGAGGCGTTCGTCGAGCTGGATTGCGCCCATGCTGACGCGGTGCAGGCCGATCACCTTGTTCTGGAAGTGACCGAACATGCGCTTGACCTGATGGTAGCGGCCTTCGAAGAGGGTCAGGCGAGCGTGTCGCGGTGCGAGCAGTTCGAGGATGGCGGGGCGGGTGGTCAGGTTTTCGTACTGGAAGTACAGGCCGCGGGCGAACACCTCGACACAGGCTGGGTCGATTTCGTCCTGGGTGTGCACCAGGTAGACCTTGGGCTGTTGCCCGGTGGGGGCGGTGGCCCGGCGCGACCACTGGCCGTCGTTGGTGAGCAGTAGCAGGCCGCTGGTGTTGAGGTCCAGGCGGCCGGCCAGGTGCAGCTGGTGTTTGTCCGGCTCGTCGAGCAGGTCGAGCACGGTGCGGTGCTCGGGGTGTTCGGTGGCGCTGACCACGCCGACCGGCTTGTGCAGCATCAGGTAGCGCGCGGCCTTGCCGGCCTGCAGCAGCTCGTCGTCCAGTTGCACGCGGCTGAATTGGCTGACTTCGCTGCGGCCGTCGCGCTGGATCTGTCCGTCCACCTGCACCCGGCCGCTGGCGAGCAGCTGGCGGGCTTCCTGGCGGTTGCAGTGCGGCAGGTTGGCGAGAAAACGATCCAGGCGCATGGCTAGTCGGTGGGCTGGTCGGGTTGCGTCGGCGACAGTTCCCGAGCGCAGCGAGGGCACAGGCAGATGCGCGCGCGGGCCTCGGCGGGCAGGTTGTCGAGCGCTGCGGGGGCGATGCTCAGGTCAAAGCACCAGCAGTGTTCGACGGGCGTGCTCGCGCCCGCCTGGGCGCACTGGTTGGCCTGGCCGCAGCGCGGGCAATGCTGGGGCGAGAGGCTCATGCGGTTTCTTCGCACAGGCGGTTGCGGCCACTCTGTTTGGCCCGGTACAGGGCGCGGTCGGCGCGGGCAATCAGCTGGTCGAGGGCGTCGTCCGCCTGCAGGTGGGCCAGGCCGATACTGGTGGTGATCTGCAGGTCGGTACCGTTGTGCAGCACGCGGTTACGCTCGGTCTGCTGGCGGATTTTCTCCCCCAGGTCGCGCGCCTGTTCGGGGGAGGTGTCCTTGAGCAGGAGGATAAATTCCTCGCCGCCCCAGCGGCAGATGATGTCGGATTTGCGCAGGTTGTTCTGCAGGTTGCCGGCAAAGCCGCATAGCACCGCATCGCCGGCCAGATGGCCATGCTGGTCGTTGAGCGCCTTGAAGTTGTCGAGGTCGAGCAGCAGCGCGCAGAGCGGGCTGTTGTTGCGTCGCGCCTCCTGCAATGCCTGGATCGCCAGCAGGTCGAAGCCGCGGCGGTTGAGCAGCCCGGTGAGCTGGTCGGTGGTGGCCAGGTCGCTGATGCGCGCCTGGTAGCGGCGCAGGGCGAGGCTGACCAGGCCGATCACCACCAGGGTCACCAGCAGACAGATCAGCAGGTTCAGGTACAGGGAGTAGCGCAGTTCGTCCAGGGCGGCGTTTTCCGGCTTGTCGACAAACAGGTACCAGTTCAGCTCGGGGATAAAGCGCACATTGAGAAAGTGGCCGCGGCCCTGTTCCCGGTACTCGAAGTTGCCACTGCTGGGCAGCGGCAGTTTCGCCATCAGGTTGGCCAGCTCCGGCAGTTCGCCGATCGACTGGCCCACCTTGGCTCCCATGGGGCCGCCGCTGGCTCCGGTGAGGACGATACGGCCCTCGGTATCGACGAAGAACACGCTGCGGTTGTAGCGCTGCTGGTAGGTGTCGATCAGCTTGACCACCGCATCCACGGTCAGGCCGACGCCGGTCGCGCCGATAAAGCGCTGCTGGTAGTCGAACACCTTGTAGTTGATAAACACGGTCATGCGGTCGTCGTTGGCCATGTCGACGTCGACATTGATCTCGTAGGGGGCCTGCATATCGCGCACGCGGAAATACCAGGCGTCGCGCGGCTCGCTGGCCTCGACCTGCTTGAGCACGCCCTTGGCCTGGTAGTAGGTGTGGCTCTGCTCGGTGACCAGAAAGCTGGTGACGGTGCCGTAATGCTCCTGCACTTCCTGCAGGTAGCGGGTGATCTGCCCGGCATCCAGCTCGCCGGCCAGAATCCAGTCACGCATATAGGTGTCGCGGGACATCATCGAGGAAATCAGGATGGGGCGGACCAGGTCCTTCTGGATTTCCGAATAGACGTTGTCCGAGGTCAGCGGCAGCTCGGTGTCGATAATTCCCGCACGGATCGAGTCCAGGGCGGTGTAGTAGCTGACCAGCGACGTGGTGAGGAAACCACAGCCGAGCAATAGCAGGATCAGCAGAATCAGCGAGCGTTGCCGGGTAACGGGGGCGGGACGTGACATACAAAGGGTCTACGGGAGGAAGTTGAGCGCATTGTAGCCCTGGCCATTGGCGTCTGTCGGCGCTATTGCGCGGGCCGTTCATCGCGGCCCCCATGGCCACGCTTGCTGCCGGGCGCAGTGCAGGCCTATGGTGCGCCCACACGAAGAGTCTCCTTGGTGACTTGTGATGCGCTGGCCGGCATTGCGCCTTGCTGAATTGCCCCCGAATGAAGCACCCCAATGTCAGGCTGTGTGATAACGACTGCGCTCGGTTATGCGGCGTTAACCACAGTCTGGTTCGGGTCCTTTTCAGCCATCCGAGCCGCCCATGTCCAGCGTCAGCCCTGGCTATCGCATCAAGTATTCAACCCTGAGTATCGGCGCAGAGGATTTCCACCTGTGTTCCCTGCGCGATAGACAGCAGTTTGCCGATCACGATGGCCTGGCCGAACGGGCCGGCATCTCCTCGGCGACCTGGCCGCTGTTTGGCCAACTGTGGCCGGCCGGCGAGGTACTGGCGCAGACCCTCAGCGGCATGGCGGTGCAGGGCTTGCGTATTCTCGAACTGGGCTGCGGCCTGGGGCTGACCAGCCTGTTGCTGCAGCGCCTGGGCGCGGATATCACCGCCAGCGACCACCATCCGCTGGCCGGCGAGTTTCTCCTGCGCAATGCCGCGCTCAATGAGCTGCAACCCATCACCTACCTGAACTGCGACTGGGCCGCGTACTACCGGGAGCTGGGCCTGTTCGACCTGATTATCGGCAGCGACCTGCTCTATGAGCGCGACCATCCTGCCTTGCTCGCCGACTTTATCGCCCGCCATGGCGCGCGCGGCTGCCGGGTGCTGATAGTCGACCCCGGTCGTGGCAATGGCGCGCGTTTCAGCCGCGAGCTGGGTAGCCATGGCTACCAGCAGCTGGCCGACCCACTCAATGATCTGGATAACCCGGATGCGCCATTTAAGGGGCGCATCCTCAGTTATCAGCGTTCCAGCGCTCCGTAGGGGCGCAGTGCGCACCAGGGCCAGCCAGGTGTTTGAACGTGCCCAGTCACGCGCCTCAGGCCTTGCTCTGCAGATAGGCCTTCCAGCCGCCAAAGTGGCTGATATCGACTGCCCCGGCTAGCCCATAGGGTTCGCAGATAAAGCCGCTTTCCCAGCTGCCATCGGTAGCGGCTATCCGTAGGGTGCGCCGTGCGCACCGAGGCCAGCCAGGTGTTTGACCGTGCCCAACCTACGCGTCTCAGAGCCTTGCTCTGCAGATAGGCCTTCCAGCCACCAAAGTGGCTGATGTCGACTGCCCCGGCCAACCCATAGGGTTCGCAGATAAAGCCGCTTTCCCAACTGCCATCGGTAGCGGCTATCCGTAGGGTGCGCCGTGCGCACCAGGGCCAGCCAGGTGCTTGGTCGTGCCCAGCCGAGGTGCCTCAGGCCTTGCTCTGCAGATAGGCCTTCCAGCCGCCAAAGTGGCTGATATCGACGGCCCCGGCCAACCCATAGGGGTCGCAGATAAAGCCGCTTTCCCAGCTGCCGTCTGCAAGCTGCACCTTGCCCAGGCCCAGGGGGGCCGGGATGCCGGTGAGGAAGGAACCCAGCTCGGCGCTCGGCAGTTCCCAGACTTCCACGGCGATGGCCACGCCGCCTTCGGCAACGCGCAGCATGCCGGGCCGCAGCGGTGGGCCGCCAGCCAGGGCGTAGAGCTGATAGTCCGGCGAGCTGTGGGTGGCTTCGACCAGTCGGCCGCCGCGCTGTTTGAGCTGCCAGTTGAGCGGCAGGCCATCCAGATGGGCACCGCAGACCACCAGGCGGGCGCGGTCATTGCGCGCGAGGGTGGTCGGCGCGCCTGGCTGCAGGCGGCGCTCGCCAGCCAGTGGCAGCTGCTGTTGGCGCTGCAGGGCCGCGGCCAGGCTCAACAGGTACTGGTCGGTAAAGGCGCGGCCGAACAGGGTCACCCCCCAGGGCAGGCCGTTGGCCATAAACCCCGCCGGCACAGCGACGGCGGCGTAGTCGAGCATATTCATAAAGTTGGTGTAGTAGCCCAGGTCGGCGTTGCGCGCCAGCGGTTCGGCCTGCAGTTCGGCCAGGGTCACCGGGCGTGGGTAGGCCGGGGTCAGTACGCAATCGACATCGGCCATGATCCTGTCGCAGATCGCTTTCAGCGCCTGCAGGCGGTACTGGGCGCGGAAGGCGTCGACGGCCGTGGTCCCCGGGGCCTTTTCCAGTACGGCGCGGATCACCGGCAGCACGGCATCGGGCTGAGCCTCGATCAACGCGCCGGCGACGCTGTAACGCTCGGCCACCCAGGGCCCCTCATAGAGCAGGCGGGCGGCCTCGAGAAAGGGTGCGAAGTCGATTTCTACCGCTTCGCCGCCCAGGGCCTTGAGTCGTTCGATGCTGGCGGCGAACAGCGCCGGGCTCTCGGCGCAGCCAAGAAACTCCAGCTGTTTGGGCACGCCGAAACGAAAGCCTGGGCGGGGTGCGCCAAAGGCGCTGCCATCGTTCCACAGCGGGTTGGCCCGGCTGTATTCGTCGCGCGGGTCGAGCTTGGCGGTCAGGGCCAGCAACTGGCTGGCCTCGCTGGCCGTGGCGGTGAAGTAGGTCACGCAGTCCAGGCTGCGGCAGGCCGGCACCACGCCGGCGGTGGAGAGCAGGCCCTTGCTGGCTTTCAGGCCGACCAGGTTGTTCAGCGCGGCCGGCACTCGGCCGCTGCCAGCGGTATCGGTGCCCAGGGCGAAGCTGGCCACGCCCAGCGCCACCGCCAGGGACGAGCCGGCGCTGGAGCCGCCGGACGGGTAATTCGGGTGCACCGAGTTGCGGCAGGCCCCGTAGGGCGAGCGGGTGCCGTTGAGGCCGGTGGCGAACTGGTCGAGGTTGGTCTTGCCCAGCGGCACGGCCCCCAGGGCGAGCAGCTGTTCGACCAGGGTCGCGCTCTGCTGGGGCCTGTAGGCAAAGGCCGGGCAGGCCGCGGTGGTGGGGATACCGGCCAGGTCGATATTGTCCTTGATGGCGAAGGGCACACCGTAAAGCGGCAGATCTTTCGCCGACTTGCCGTCCAGCGCGGCGAGGTAGGGTTCCAGCTCCGCTTCGCTCAGTAGATGGATAAACAGATTGAACTCGGGATTAAGTGCCGCGGCCTGGTCGCGCAGGACTGTGATCAGCTGGCGCGGGGTGGTGCTGCCGGCCAGGTAGGCGGCTTTTAGTGCATCGAGGCGTAGATCGAATTCGTGGGTCATATTGGCTTCCTCGTAGGGTGCGCCGTGCGCACCGCGGTAATCAATGGTGCGCACGGCGCACCCTACGGTTTTATGCTTCTTGCAAAACCACCACGCGCTGGCCGGCGCGTATCGGCGAGCCGGGCTGTACGCGAACCTCGCTGACCACGCCGTCTAGCGGGGCGAGCAGGGGGATTTCCATCTTCATCGACTCCAGAATCACCAGCACATCGCCGGCCTTGACCCTGCTGCCTGCCGTCACCTGCACCTGCCAGAGGTTGCCGGCGATATGGCTGTCGATGCTGTGCAGGCCGGCCCCGAGGGGGGCGTCTTCGCCGAGATCGGCGGCGACTTCCTCGCTCTCGTAGTGCGCCTGGCCGGAGGCGATCCAGCGCTGGCGTTCGGCGTCGAAGGCGGCGCGCTGCTGGTTGCGGAAGGCCTCGATGCCCTCGGCTTCGCGGTCGAGAAAGGCCTGGTAATCGGCCAGGTGCAATTCGCTATGCTCGATGCGCAAGTCATAACGGCCCAGGGGGAAGTCGCGACGGATACGCGTGAGCTCGTCGGCGCTTACTGGGTAGAAGCGGATCTGGTCGAAGAAGCGCAGCAGCCAGGGCTTGCCGTCGAATGCCGCGACCTCGCGGTAGCGGTTCCACATCTGCAGGGTGCGGCCGACGAATTGATAACCGCCGGGGCCTTCCATGCCATACACGCACATATAAGCGCCGCCGATGCCCACGGAGTTCTCGGCGGTCCAGGTGCGCGCCGGGTTGTACTTGGTGGTGACCAGGCGATGGCGCGGGTCGAGCGGGGTGGCCACCGGCGCACCGAGGTAGACGTCGC
>JBFJZW010000230.1:0-7983 GCA_041621875.1 Pseudomonas sp.
CGCCAGGCCACGCCGCCGACGAAGCGCTGGTTGTCCAGGTTGATGCGCTGGCGACCGAGCACCGCGCTGCCGTATTTGTGGTCATAGCGCAGCAGGGCCTGGTTGACCTCGCTGCCGTCCGGGTCGGCGACCACCGAATAATCACTCTGGCCATTGCGCGTGCTGTTGTAGCTGGCGTCGCCGATGCGGCTGACGTTATCGGCCTCGATCAGCGCCGAGAGACCGTACCACTTGCCGCTCTGGAAGCCGACGCGGGTGCGCAGGGTCTGCGCGTTGGCATTGTTCAGGGCGTTGTCCTGGTCGACGTGTTCATAGCGGTAGCGGGCATCGAGGATCGGCTTGCCCTGGGTGAACAGGTTGCTGAATGCCTCATCGGCGCGGGCGGCGTGGCTGAGGGTGCTGCTGGCTACGGCCAGGGACAGCAGGGTCAGTTTCATCATGCGCATAGCGGTCTTCCTAAAGTGAGCTAAAAAACGCAAAAAAAAACGCCACAGCGCCCACATCTCCATCAGGGAGGGGGTGCTATGACGTCGTTGTCGGATGTGTGGCAGACACGCCGTTGTGCTGACCGGGGATGGTCTTAGCAGGTGGCGTGCCAAGGTTCACAAGTGACTGATTTAACGTGGATTAGCGCGTTTTTAAGAACCTTTTGCGATGAATTGATGCACCCGCCCTGCGCGCCGCGCCTTGAGACGGTGCAGCTGTACCGGCGTAATTGCGCCTGCCTGTAAGGGGCGAGCAGGGCTGGGGCTGCGGCATGCTGGTGGCAACAACGAATAGGGAGTTTCACCCATGCAGCTCGAGTTCCATCAGGTCGACGCCTTTGCCGACCGCCCCTTCGCCGGTAACCCGGCCATGGTCTATCGCCTGGACGGCTGGCTTGATAAGGCCTTGATGCAGCAGATTGCCGCCGAGCACAACCTGGCGGAAACCGCCTTCGTGGTGAAGGAGGGCGCGGCCTGGCACATCCGCTGGTTTACCCCGGCCGCCGAGGTGCCGCTGTGCGGGCATGCGACCCTGGCCTGCGCTTATGTGCTGTTCGAGCTCTACGGCGAGCCGGGCGAGTGCATCGAGTTCAGCTGTCTGTCCGGCGCGTTACGGGTTAGCCGCGAGGGCGATCGGCTGGTGCTGGATTTCCCCGTGCGCAAGGCCGTGCCCTGGGAGGAGCGCGAGCAGGTCGAGCAGGCGCTGGGTACACAGGTGCAGGCGGTGCTGGCCCTGCCTGGCAGCCAGGGGGTTCAGGAATTAATGGCGATACTGCCCACGGAGGCGGCGGTGCGGGCCTGTCAGCCGGATCTTGCCGCCGTGGCCGGGCTGCCCGGGCTGGGGCTGCTGATCAGCGCGGCGGGCGAGCGCCACGATTTCGTCTCGCGCTACTTCGCCCCCGGCATAGGCATCGATGAAGACCCGGTCACCGGCTCGACCCATTGCATCCTTACCCCTTATTGGGCTGAGCGTCTGGGCAAGCACGAACTCAGCGCCTACCAGTGTTCGGCCCGGGGCGGCGAGCTGCACTGCCGGCTGGAGGGTGAGCGGGTCAAGATCGCCGGCCAGGCGGTGCTGATGGCCAGCGGCCGGTTGTGCTTGAGCGAGGATAGGGGGCAGGGCTGAACGCCCGAGCCAGCGGCATTGGCGCTGCCGTGAAATTGAACAGTCAGCTATCGCTGCTGTAGCGGCGCACGCCGGAGTCGCCCAGGTTGACCTGGGCGGCGATGCTGCCGGGGGCGGGGAACACCACCAGATGGTCGGCGGCCACGCGGATGCCGACTTCCTCGCCGGGCATGTGGTCGGCGTGGCTGGGGAAGATCGACTCCAGCTGGCTACCAGTGGACAGCTGCAGGCGGTAGAGGGTCGCCGCACCGAGAAAGGTCTTGCCGACGATCAGGGCCTTCTGCGCGCTGTCCGGGTCGTAGACGATATCGTCCGGGCGCAGCAACACATCCACGGCGCTGCCGGTGGGCCAGGTATAGGCGCGGTTGCCGCGGATCAGGCCCAGCTCGGTCTGCACCGCATCCGGGCTGAGCAGCTGGCCACGGATAAAGTAACCCTGGCCGATAAAACTGGCGACAAAGGGCGTCAGCGGCTCGTGGTAGAGGTTGAAGGGTGTATCCCACTGCTGCAGTTTGCCTTCATGAAAGACCCCGACATGGTCGCTCACGGCAAAGGCTTCTTCCTGATCATGGGTGACCAGGATGGCGCTGGTGCCGCGGGCCTTGAGAATATCGCGGACCTCATGGCTCAGGCGACGGCGCAGTTCGCCGTCGAGGTTGGAGAAGGGTTCGTCGAGCAGCAGCAACTGCGGTTCCGGGGCCAGGGCACGGGCCAGGGCCACACGCTGCTGCTGGCCGCCGGACAGCTCGTGGGGGTAGCGTTTGCCCAGGTGGCCGAGCTTGACCAGTTCCAGCAGCTCGGCGGTGACGCGCTCGCAGTCGGGCTGTTTGCGGATGCCGAAGGCGACGTTTTCCGCCACGCTCAGGTGCGGGAACAGGGCGTAATCCTGGAATACCATACCGATCCGGCGCTTTTCCGGGGCCAGGGTGAAACCGGCCTTGGAGATGACCTGGTCGGCCAGCTGGATCTCGCCTTCCAGCACCGGCTCGAAGCCGGCGATGGCGCGCAGGGTAGTGGTCTTGCCGCAGCCGGAAGGGCCGAGCAGGCAGCCGATATCGCCGGCATTGAGGTGCAGATTGAGGTCGTGCACCACCTTGTGTTCGTGAAAGCCGCAGCTCAGGTCGCGCAGGTTCAGCAGCAAGGGCTGGCTCATGCGTGGTGGTACGCCGGTTCGACGAGGAATTCGAGCAGGGCCTTCTGCGCATGCAGACGGTTTTCCGCCTGGTCCCAGGCCGCCGAGCGTGGATCGTCGAGCAGGTCCTCGCTGATTTCTTCGCCGCGATGGGCCGGCAGGCAGTGCAGGAACAGCACGTCTTCTGCGGCGGTGTCGAGCAGGGCACGGTTGACCTGGTAGGGCTGGAACAGCTTGAGGCGCTCGGCGGCTTCGTCTTCCTGGCCCATGGAGGCCCATACATCGGTGCTTACCAGGTGGGCACCGGCCACCGCGGCGCGCGGGTCACGCAGAATCTGTACGCGCTCGCCCGCCTGGGCCAACAGGGCGGCGTTGGGCTCGTAGCCTTCGGGGCAGGCCACGCGCAGCTGGAAGTCGAACTGCATGGCCGCTTCTATATAGGAGTTGCACATGTTGTTGCCGTCGCCGATCCAGACCACGGTTTTGCCCTTGATGTTGCCGCGCAGTTCCAGGTAGGTCTGCATGTCGGCCAGCAACTGACAGGGGTGCAAGTCGTCGGACAGGCCGTTGATCACCGGCACCCGCGAGTGGGCGGCAAATTCAGTCAGGTTGCTGTGGGCGAAGGTGCGGATCATCACCGCGTCGAGCATGCGCGACATGACGATGGCCGCATCGCCGATCGGTTCGCCACGGCCCAGCTGGGTGTCGCGCGGCGAAAGGAAAATGGCCTGACCGCCGAGCTGGATCATCCCGGCTTCGAACGACAGGCGGGTACGGGTCGAGGCTTTTTCGAAGATCATCCCCAGTACGCGGTTCTTCAGCGGTTCGAACAGCACGCCGCGATTGCGCAAGTCCTTGAGCTCCATGCCGCGGCGGATCAGGCTCACCAGTTCATCCGGTGTGCAATCCATCAGCGAGAGAAAGTGTCTTGCGCTCATCGTTAACTACCTTTTGACAGCAGGGGCGCAGGTTCAAGGGCCAGGGTGAATTAAGAAAAACGGCAGAACCTGCGGCTTGGAGGCCGCACCATGCGACGAAACGGGGAAGGCGCGATCTTATAAGGAAATGGCGAGCAGGCACAAACTGGCCACGCGTTCACGCGAGCCGGGCGCGCTGTAAGCCTTTTCCTATTTCTTTGTGAGAGATGTCATAAAAATGACATCTGTTGTTGAACCCATCAGGGCTGGCACTTAGGATGCCCGCGCCTTTTCGAGGCAATGCATTGCCCCGCAACGGGGTATCCATGGAATGTTGTGAAACGGAGTTTCAAATGAAACATCTTGCATCTATCGCCGCTATTTCTGCCTTCGCTCTGCTGACTGGCTGTGCCAGCCAGAACATCAGTCAACCTGCTGTACCGCTCAACGGTACCGTAGGCACTAATCTGAAGGCCGACGTGAAAGTGGGCGAAACCATCTCCGGTGAGTCGTCGGTGAACATTCTGTTCAATGTGTTCAAGCTGGGTGGTGATACCCAGTTCGCCGATGGCGTGACCTATGGTGGTGGCGAGGGTGGTTTTGCCCTGGGTCTTGACCCGGTGGCTTCCGCCAAATCCGCAGCTGCCTACAAGGCAGTCAAGGCCTCGGGTGCCGACGTGATCGTCGCCCCGCGTTACGAAGTGAATGTGCAGGACTACTTCGTATACAAAACCGTGAGCGTAAAAGTGACCGGTAACAAAGGCACTGTCACCGCTATCCGCTAAGCCGCTGCAGGCGATCAGTGATATGCAGATCGCCTTGGCACTGAGGATTGCGCGCTGCGTTGAATCGGCAGGCATGATGCCTGTCGATTCATAAGACGAACCCTACTAGTAGACTTTCCTTCCAGCCGCCATAGTCTTGATACGACGAGCCGTCGCTCCAGTCACAACAAGAATATGAGGCCAGGTCATGAGCAAGACCCTCCACCACCGTGCGTGCCACCTGTGCGAGGCCATCTGTGGCCTGACCATCGAAACCGAGCAGCAAGATGACGGCTCGACCCAGATCCGCTCGATCAAGGGCGACGCCCAGGACAGCTTCAGCCGTGGCCATATCTGCCCCAAGGCCGTGGCTTTGCAGGATATCCAGAACGACCCCGATCGTTTGCGACAGCCCATGCGCCGTGTCGGCAGCGAGTGGCAGGCCATCGACTGGCAAGAGGCCTTCGAACTGGTCGCCGAGCGGCTCGCCGATATCCAGACCCGTCATGGGGCCAATGCCGTAGCCACCTATCATGGCAACCCCAGCGTGCATAACTACGGGCTGTTGACCCATAGCAATTACTTTCTCGGCCTGCTGAAGACCCATAGCCGCTTCTCTGCCACTTCGGTGGACCAGCTGCCCCATCACCTGGTCAGCCTGCAGATGTACGGCCACGGCATGCTGCTGCCGATCTGCGATATCGACCACACCGACTTTATGCTGATTCTCGGCGGCAATCCGCTGGCCTCCAACGGCAGCATCATGACCGTGCCGGATGTGGAAAAGCGCCTGAAGGCGATCAAGGCCCGTGGCGGCAAGGTGGTGGTGGTCGACCCGAGGCGCAGCGAGACCGCGGCCATCGCCGATCAGCATGTATTTGTCCGTCCCGGGCAGGATGCCGCGCTGCTGTTCGGCCTGCTCAATACCCTGTTCGAGGAAAATCTGGGGCGTGCCAGCCACCTGCCGGTTGCCGGCCTGGACCAGGCGCGTCAGGCCATCGCCGGCTTTACCGCTGAGGCCATGAGCGCGCGTTGCGGCGTGCCGGCCGAGCAGATCCGCCAGCTGGCCCGCGACTTCGCCGCCGCCGACAAGGCGGTGTGCTATGGCCGCATGGGCGTGTCGACCCAGGCCTTCGGCACCCTCTGTCATTGGTTGATCCAGCTGATCAATCTGGTTACCGGCAACCTCGACCGCGAGGGCGGGGCGCTGTGCACTGAGGCGGCGATAGACCTGACCACCGGCAGTTCCGGCACCCACTTCGACCGCTGGCGCAGCCGTGTCTCCGGCCTGCCGGAATACGGCGGCGAACTGCCGGTGGCGACCCTGGCCGAAGAAATGCTCACCGAGGGTGAAGGGCAGATCCGCGCCCTGGTCACGGTGGCCGGCAACCCGGTGTTGTCGACCCCCAACGGCCGCCAGCTGGAGCAGGCCCTGGACGGCCTGGAGTTTATGCTCAGCATCGACCCCTATATCAATGAAACCACCCGCTATGCCGACCTGATCCTGCCGCCCACCGGGCCGCTGGAGCATGACCACTACGACATGACTTTCAATAGCTTCGCCGTGCGCAATGTCGCCCGCTTCAACCTGCCGGTGCTGGAAAAGCCGGCCGGTGCGCTGCACGACTGGGAGATCTTCGTCGGCCTGGCCAAGGCCTTCGCCGGCAAGCTCGGCGTCGAGCTGAAGCCGACCATGGAACCGGCGCAGATGGTCGATCTGGGCCTGCGCATGGGCCGCTATGGCGACAAGTCTGAGCACAAGCTGTCCCTCGCCACCTTGCTAGAACATCCCCACGGTATCGATCTGGGTGCGCTCAAGCCCAATCTGGCCGCACGTTTGCGCACACCCGATCAGCAGGTGCAGGCCGCTCCCGCCTTGCTCCTGAGTGATCTGCCGCGCTTTGCCGCGCAGCCGCAGCCCGCTGCTGACGAATTGCTGCTGATCGGCCGTCGTCATGTGCGCAGCAACAATTCCTGGATGCACAACTACCACCGCCTGGTAAAGGGCAAGCCGCGCCATCAGTTGTTGATGAATCCACAGGACCTGGAGCAGCGCGGTCTGGTCGATGGCCAGTTGGTGCGGGTGCGTTCGCGGGTCGGCACTATCGAGGTGGAAGTGGCGGCCAGCGACGAAATGATGGCCGGCGTGGTCAGCCTGCCCCACGGCTGGGGCCATGCCCGTCCGGGGGTGCAGATGACCATTGCCAGCGCTCAACCGGGTGCCAGCGCCAATGACCTGACCGACGAGCGTCAGCTCGATGCGCTGTCCGGTAATGCGGCGCTTAATGGGGTGCCGGTGCAGGTGGCGGCGGCCTGAGATGCCGCAGGATAATTGCGGCTGTGGCAAGGCCGAGCATTGCGCTCGGCTTTTGGTTACAATGCCGCCACAGTGCCGACCCGTGAGTCGGGAAGTTAAGTCCTGAGGTGCCCAATGGATATCATCGAAACCATCAAAGAGCAGATCGCCAACAACACCGTTCTGCTGTACATGAAAGGCTCGCCGAACGCTCCGCAGTGCGGCTTTTCCTCCAAAGCGGCCCAGGTCGTCATGGCCTGCGGCGAAAAATTCGCCTATGTCGACATCCTGCAGAACCCGGAAATCCGCGCCAATCTGCCCAAGTACGCCAACTGGCCAACCTTCCCGCAGCTGTGGGTCGGTGGCGAGCTGGTCGGCGGCAGCGACATCCTGGCGGAAATGTTCGACAAGGGTGAGCTGCAGACCCTGATCAAGGACGCCGTGCAGAAAGCTGACGCCTAAGCTGGCTGCGCATAAACAACAAACCCCGCCAAGTGCGGGGTTTGTCGTTTATGGCGCGGTGTTTGGCGTTTATTCGTCCATCTGCGATTGCAGGTAATTCTGCAGGCCGACTTTCTCGATCAGGCTCAGTTGGGTTTCCAGCCAGTCGATGTGGTCTTCTTCCGAGCAGAGGATCTCTTCGAGCAGTTCGCGGCTGGCGTAGTCACCGATGCTCTCGCAGTAGGCAATCGCCGCCTTCAGGTCGATATGGGCCTTGTGTTCGATCTTCAGGTCGCACTCAAGCATTTCCTGGGTGCTTTCACCGATCAGCAGCTTGCCGAGGTCTTGCACGTTCGGCAGGCCTTCGAGGAAGAGGATGCGTTTGATCAGCTTGTCCGCATGCTTCATCTCGTCGATGGACTCGTGGTACTCATGCTCGCCGAGCTTTTTCAGGCCCCAGTCTTCGTACATGCGGGCATGCAGGAAGTACTGATTGATCGCGACCAGCTCGTTACCGAGGATCTTGTTCAGATGCTGGATGACTTTCTTGTCGCCTTTCATATCTGCGTCTGCCTTGCAGGGGAGTTAGCACCAAATTCTGGGCCGATGGTTTTCGGCTGTCAAACCTAAGTATTTGAAATTAAAGTTAAATTTAATGTAAGTGCGAATACTTAAGTTCTGCGTCTTGCTGCTAACGTCTTGAATTTCAGGCATAAAAATATCTGGAAGACGTTTTTAACGCCACGCATGATGGTCCGAAGGATGGCTGTGATAGATGACAGGCCATAAAAAATGGCCGGGAGCCATTTTTAACGTCGCGCA
>JBFJZW010000231.1:0-7948 GCA_041621875.1 Pseudomonas sp.
ACGCATCGAACAGGTCGGGCAGATGGCCGAGGTCGACCCCTCGGCGGGCACCAACCCGATTGCCTTTAGCGCGGCGCAGTACAGCCAGTTGTTCGAAAAGGCGCTGCGCGGAACTCTGTAGGGCGCTGTTAGCGTGCGAACAGTGGATAGGGGTTGATCGCGGTGCCTTTCCACCAGCGCTTTTCGGGGCCGAGGACGAACACCGCAAAATGCAGGTGCGGGGCAAGCGGGTCGGCGTTGCCGGTGACGCCGACGTAGCCGAGCAGGTCGCCACGCTTGATCGCCTGGCCTTCCACCAGGCCGGCGGCGTAGCCATCCAGGTGCGCATAGTAGTAAGCGAAGGTAGAACTCGGGTCGTATTGATAGAGGGTGAGGCCGCCGGGCTTGCTGTCGAAGAGTTTCACCAGGGTGCCGTCATCGACCGCGAACACTGGGGTCTTCAGCGCAGCCATGATGTCGATCGCCTCGTGGCTGCGCGCGGTGCCGCGCATGTCGTGGAAGGTGTCCTGCAGTTGCGTCGGGGTAATACCTGCCACGGGAATCAGCAGCCCGCCGGGATGCGTCGGCAGGGTTTCGGCGAACGGGTCGGGGGCGTTGCTCTGCTCCAGCGCACCGGGCGCAGTGGGCGGTTCAGGGGGGGGCGAGTGTTCGACCCGGGTTTCCCCTGGAGGCGCGTCTGCACCGACAACCCGTTCTACCGTCTGCGCGCTCGGCTCCGGCGTCGTGACCGCGACAGTCACGGCCCCATAGGGCAAGGGTTCGAGGGCGGCTGGGGCGAGCGCCACAGGCGCAGTCAGCCGATCGTTGTGCAGGGCATAGAACAGCCCCGCAGCGCCAACCAAGGCACCGACCACGAATATCAGAATGCTTTTCATGAGCCGCCTACTCTTGCAAAAGGGCGGGTAGTCCAGGCGAGACCGAGTGGCCCATGGCTTCGACATTCCAGTTGGTCAGGCGAATACAACCGTGGGATTGGGTCTTGCCGATCTTCGATGGTTCGGGGGTGCCGTGGATGCCGTAATGGGGCTTGGACAGGGCAACCCAGGCAACGCCCACGGGGTTATTCGGCCCGGGCGCGATGGTGGCCTTGGCATGGGCGGGGTTGGCGTCCCAGAACAGCTTGGGGTTGTATTTGAACTCGGGGTTTCTTGCCACGCCGAGAATCTTCCACTCGCCAAGCGGCAGCGGATCGCGTCCGCTGCCGGTGGAGGCGGGGAATTGCGCGATAACGGCATCCGTGGCATCGAACAGGGTAACGGTCGAGTCGGACTTGTCGACCACCACCCGGGCGGCCTTGGCCAGGGGCGCTGCCGATGCCAGGTTGGGTACCACTATCGCCTCGCCGGCGCGGCCCAGATCCTTGCCCGGGTTGAGTTCGGCCAGCAGCGCGGGGCTGGCGTGGAATTTCTCGCCGAGCGCTTCCACCGGGTTGCGGTAACCCAGGGTTGGGAGCGTGGCCTTGTCCATCATGTCGGGCGGAATCTGGATAAAGGGGCCGGCGATATCGGCTTCGGTGATGGTATAGGTCACCAGCACAGGCTCTGGATCGCTATTCAGCGCTGCCCAGGTGGGCTCGTCCATGGCACCGCTGGCGGTCAGGCCGTTGTGTTTCTGAAAGCCGCTGATGGCGGCCCGGGTATTGGAGCCGAAACTGGCGTCGACCTCGCCGGGAAAGAAGCGCGCGCGATCGAGCAGGATCTGCACGCGCAGTACCGCGGTATTGCGTTGCTTGGGGCCGACGTCGCCGCGCAGGCTGGCGTCATTGGCATCCTCGGCCGTGAGTGGCAGCGCCGTGGCGCTGGTCGCGAAGGCGAAGGAGCTGGTGACGCTATACAGGGCCAGGGTAACGGCGCAGATGAGGGTGGTTGTTTTCAAGATGCGATCCTCGAACGAACCAGCAGGGCGAGTTGCAGCGTGTTCGAGCAAACTCGGCACACTGGCGTATAGGGTGCTCTAAAGAGTCGGCGTGCCAATAATTCAGGGTAATGGCGGTAGTAGGTATGGGCCGTTGTGGAAAAATGCCTGCAGCAGCCGGCTTCCGTCAGGCATGTTCGCTAGAAGTGGACACTCGGCACGCTGATAGCACCCTACAAGTGCTTATAAATCGAGCATTCCCGCATAGCTGCGTGAAGTAGGCGTCGGGCTGTCGCGACAGTCACTAGGTTGGATCGAACCCTTGGGGAGGAGTTCCGCCGGGTACTGGCAATCTGCCCTTGGCGAAAGCGGGGCCCGCATGCTGGCGTGGTAACTCTCTGCGGCTTACTCGGTGTCGCCTGCGGCATGCCCCTGCAGAGCAGGGGCGCGATCAGCTGGTCTTATTCGGCCTGGGCGGCCTTCATCGCCTCGTAGGCCGGTGCGGCGTAGATGCCGACTTCCACGGCCAGCTCCATCACCCGCGGCAGGTCGCTGCTGTACACCAGCACCGCCTGCAGCGCGTCGTCCAAAGGCTCGCTGAAATCCAGCAGTACATAGCCCTGGGTCTCTGGCGACAGGCTGCTGAGTTGCACCTGGATGCGGTTCAGCGCCTTGAGCGGTTCGGTCTTGGCCAGCTGCTTGGGCTTGAGCACGAAGCTGACGTCGGGGCCGAAGGAGTCGACGATCTGCTGAAACAGCGCGTCATAGCTGTCGGCCTGGAACAGCACGGTTTCCGGCAGGCTGCCGACCACCACCCATTCGCCGAGGGGGATGGGGAAGCTGTCGTCGTAGTTGATGTCCGGGTTGGCGGCGAGGAAGGCCTGCGGGTCGGCGTAGGCCTGGGCCGCTTCATCGGCGATTCGGGCGACTTCTTCCGGCAGCATGCAGCCCGAGCTTATTTTGCCGATCAGTTCTTCGAGCTGGGCTTTCATCGGTGATTCCTGGCGAGGGGTAAAGGGTCGCAAAGGATAGCCTGGGTGCGCCCTGGCCGCGAGGGCCTGTTAAGCTTGCACACTTTGTGGACTCGGCAGGCTGTTGAAGACGACCGGCTGCCATCACTCAGGGAGTTATTTGTGAGCGCGCGTATCCATCCTCTGGCCGGGCAGCCGGCACCCGCCTCGATGCTGACCGATATTGCCGGACTGCTGGCAGCCTATGACGAGCTGCAGCCCGATCCAACCCAGGCCGCCCAGCGCGTGGCCTTCGGCACGTCCGGGCATCGCGGCTGTTCCTTGCAGGGCAGTTTCAATCGCTGGCATGTGCTGGCCATCAGCCAGGCGATCTGTGATTACCGGGTAGCCCAGGGCATCAGCGGCCCGCTGTTTATCGGTGCCGATACCCATGCGCTGTCGCAGCCGGCGCTGGACAGCGCCCTGGAAGTGCTGGCCGCCAATGGCGTGCAGACCATGATCTCGGCCGGCGGTGAGTTCACCCCGACGCCGGCGATCAGCCAGGCCATCCTGGTGTACAACCAGGGCCGTAGCTCGGGTCTTGCCGACGGCATCGTCATCACCCCCTCGCACAACCCGCCGGACAGCGGCGGCTTCAAGTACAACCCGACTAACGGCGGCCCGGCGGACAGCGACATCACCAGCTGGGTGCAGAACCGCGCCAATGCGCTGCTCGAAGGCGGCCTGCGCGAGGTCAAGCGCATGCCCCTGGCGCAGGCGCGGCAGGCGGCCAATGTGCAGGAGTACGATTACCTCGGCAGCTATGTGAATGATCTGGGCAGCGTCATCGACTTCGCCCCGATCCGCGCGGCCGGTCTGCGCCTGGGCGTCGATCCGCTGGGCGGTGCCGGCGTGCATTACTGGGGGCGGATCGCCGAGCAGTACGGCCTCAATCTGGATGTGGTGAGCGAGATTATCGATCCGCAGTTCGCCTTTATGAGTCTGGACTGGGACGGACAGATCCGCATGGACCCATCCTCCAGCCATGCCATGCAGCGCCTGATCGGCCTGAAAAACGGCTACGACATCGCCTTCGCCTGCGATACCGACTACGACCGCCACGGCATCGTCGCACCGAGCGTCGGCCTGCTGCCGGCCAACCATTTCCTCAGCGTGGCCATTGATTACCTGTTCCAGCATCGCCCGCAGTGGAGCGCCAGCGCGGCGGTGGGCAAGACCCTGGTCAGCAGCGCCATGATCAATCGCGTCGCTGCGCGCCTGGGCCGGCCGCTGCAGGAGGTGCCAGTGGGCTTCAAGTGGTTTGCCGGCGGCCTGTTCGATGGATCCCTGGGCTTTGGCGGCGAGGAAAGCGCCGGGGCGACCTTCCTGCGCCGCGATGGCCGGGTCTGGACCACCGACAAGGACGGCATCGCCCTGGCCCTGCTGGCCGCCGAGATGACAGCAGTGACCGGGCGCGACCCTGGCGAGCTGTACCAGGGTCTGAGCGATGAATTTGGCGCGATTTATGCCGACCGTGTCGACGCGCCCGCTACGCCTGCGCAGAAGAAAGCCCTGGGCCAACTCTCGCCCGCGCAGATCGAGAGCCGCGAACTGGCTGGTGACACCATCACCCAGGTGCTGGACAAGGCACCGGGCAATGGCGCGGCCATCGGCGGGATCAAGGTGATCAGCGAGGGCGGCTGGTTCGCCGCGCGGCCATCGGGCACCGAAGACATCTACAAGATCTACGCCGAGAGCTTCCGCGACGAGGCGCACCTGCAACGCATCTTCGGCGAGGCGCAGCAGCTGGTCGATGCGGCGCTGGAGTAAGCTCGGCTTTGACGGGCGGGGAAGGGAGCAAGGCGATGCAGCGTCTCGAGGTGAAAATTCGCCTGCATAACGGCAGCGATATCGCCATTGGCCCGGGCAAGGCCGATCTACTCGAGGCCATTGCCCTGCATGGCTCGATCAGCGCCGCGGCGCGGGCTCTGGGTATGTCCTACCGGCGCGCCTGGCTGCTGGTGGAAACCATGAACCGCAGTTTCCGGGAGCCGCTGGTCACCACCCTGGCCGGCGGCAAACACGGCGGCGGCACGCAGTTGACCGCCATGGGCGAGCAGGTGCTGCAGCGTTACCGGCACCTCTGCGAGCAAGCGCTGGCCGCGGTGCAGGACGGCTTTGCCGACCTCGGCGATTTGCTCGCCAGCCCGGTCTCTTCGACGCCTTAAGGCCTCAAGCGCATAGGCAGGTTTTGCTGGACGGCATTTCGTTATATATGGAAGGATATAGCGCTTGTTGAGGAGCTCGCCCGATGATGTTCGATCCACGTAAACCGCTACGCGCTTTGCTGCTGATGTGCAGCCTCGTCCCGATCATGTCGCTGGCAGAAACGGCGAACGTCGCCGCAGCCTCGAACATGCAGTTCGCGTTGCAGGAGATCGCCGCGCGTTACCAGAAGGACAGCGGTCATTCGCTGCGCCTGGTCTTTGGTTCGAGCGGCAATCTCTACCGGCAGATCAGCCAAGGTGCCCCCTTCCAGTTGTTTCTCAGTGCCGATGAGGCCTATGTGCAGCAACTGGCCGCCGCGGGTAAAGCCCTCGACGAGGGGGTGCTCTACGGTCTTGGGCGCATCGCTTTGATGGCACCCAAGGGGTCGTCGTTAACTGTCGGTGAGGAGCTTCAGGGCCTGAAGGCCGCATTGGCGGAGGGGCAGATCAAGAAGTTCGCCATCGCCAACCCGGAGCATGCGCCCTACGGTCGCGCGGCTGAACAAGCCTTGCAGTATGCGGGTTTGTGGGACGCGCTGCAGGGCAAGCTGGTGCTTGGCGAGAACATCGCCCAGGCGGCGCAGTTCGCCACCTCGGGCAATGCCCAGGGCGGCATAGTCGCCTATTCCCTGGCACTTGCGCCGGGGGTAGCCGAGCGTGGCGAATTTGTCCTGATCCCCTCGGCCTGGCATCAGCCGCTGCGTCAGCGCATGGTTCTGCTCAAAGGTGCCAGCGCCAGCGCCCAGGCGTTCTACCACTACCTGCAGCAGCCGGCCGCCCGGGCGATCATGAGCAAATACGGCTTCGACATGCCTGAGGCCGGGTAGGGGAGGACGCAATGGATTGGCCCGCGCTGCTGCTGTCCCTGGAACTGGCCCTGTGCACCATGCTGATCCTCTTGCCCGTGGGCATCTGGATCGGGCGCAAGCTGGCCTGGAGCCAGTTTCGCGGCAAGAGCCTGGTGGAGGCGCTGCTGGCGTTGCCGCTGGTGCTGCCGCCGACCGTGCTGGGCTTTTATCTGCTGGTGGTCATGGGCGGCAACTCGCCCATCGGTCAGGCCTATCAGGCGTTGTTCGGTAGCCAGTTGACCTTTTCCTTCGCCGGCTTGCTGGTGGCCTCGCTGCTGTTCAATCTACCCTTCGCCATTCAGCCCATGCAGCGCGCCTTCGAGGCCGTCCCGCGGGACGTGCGCGAGGCGGCGCGCTGCTGCGGCCTGTCGCCCTGGCGGGTGCTGCGGCGCATCGAGTTGCCGCTGGCCTGGCCGGGAATTCTCTCGGCCCTGGTACTGACCTTCGCCCACACCCTGGGCGAGTTCGGTGTGGTACTGATGGTCGGCGGCAGCATCCCGGGGGAGACCCGTACCATCGCGATTGCCATCTATGACCGGGTGCAGGCCTTCGACGACCAGGCCGCCGGGCTGATGTCGGCAGTGCTGTTGCTGATTTCCCTGTGCGCCATCGGCTTGTCCTACTTCGCCACCTCGCGCCTGGCAGCGAGGCAGCGCCATGACTGAGGGCCTGCATCTCGACCTGCAGCAGAGCAGCCCGATTCCGCTGGCGGCCCAGCTCAGCTGTGCGCCCGGAGAAGTGCTGGCCCTGGTCGGACCTTCCGGTAGCGGCAAGTCGACCCTGCTGCGCAGCATTGCCGGCCTGTATCGACCGGCTCACGGCAGCATCCGTTGCGGCGGCGAAACCTGGTTCGACAGCGGGCGTGGCATCGCCGTGCCGACCATGCACCGGCGGGTCGGCATGGTGTTTCAGCATTTCGCCCTGTTTCCCCATCTCAGCGCCCGGCACAACGTCGCCGAGGCGCTGCTGGATTATCCGCCGGCCAAACGCATGGCGCGGGCCCAGGCCTGGCTGGAGCGGGTGCACCTGCACGACCTGGGCGAGCGCCTGCCCCATCAGCTGTCCGGTGGCCAGCAGCAGCGGGTGGCGGTGGCCAGGGCCCTGGCCCGCGAGCCCAAGGTGTTGCTGCTCGACGAGCCCTTTTCCGCAGTGGACCGCAGCACCCGCGAGGCCCTGTATGGCGAGCTGGCCGAGCTGCGCGAGGAGCTGCGGATGCCGGTGCTGCTGGTCACCCATGATCTGGACGAAGCCACGCTGCTGGCCGACCGCATGTGCATTCTGGCGGCCGGCCAGACCCTGCAGGTCGACACCCCGGATCGTCTGATGCAGGCTCCGGCCACGGCCGAGGTGGCGCGCTTGCTGGGCATGCGCAATATGTCTAGCGGCCGGCTGCTGGGGCATGCTGGCGATCACAGTCTGCTGGCCTGGGGCGATTACCGTCTCAAGGTCCGCGCCCAGCCGCAGCTGGCGGTGGGGCAACAGGTGGCCTGGGTGATGCCGACCTCGGGGGTGCTGCTGATGCCGCTCAATCAGCGTCCGGGCACGCCTCTGGATAACCGTGTGGCGGTGCGCATCGAGCGCCTGCTGTCGTTGGGCGAGCAATACCGGGTGACACTGCTGGCCGGCGCGGAACGCCTGAGCATGAACGTGCCGCGCCATGTGGCGCAGCGTTATGGCCTTGAGGCCGGTCAGGCAATTGACGTACGTCTGCGCGGCGAGACGATTCATCTGATGCCGAGCTAGTGGCCTGCGCCAGGGAAATCGACGTGAACGGCCACTGCGCCACTTGTTGCGCAGTCTTCTGTGGATAAGTCTGTGGGTAGATTGATCTATCCGCTGATTTTAGTGGTTTTGGGGTGGGTTGGCAGCTTCTTGCGCAGCACTGCGCAAGAAGCTGCTCAGCTTTCAGTGATAGACCGCACTATGTCCGCGCAACCGGGAGCGGCTCCTCGCGGCGGCGGCGGAGCCCTACGGCATGATCGTGGTTACGGGCCCGACCGGCTCGGGGAAGAGCACGACGCTCTACTCG
>JBFJZW010000232.1:0-7858 GCA_041621875.1 Pseudomonas sp.
GCTGGAGGTCAGCCCCACGGCCTGCAGGCGATCCTGTTGCAGGCTGAAGTGCAGCATTGGCACGCGCGTGCCCCAGTCGGTGTTGACCGTGCGCATCATCGGGCTGGCGTCTAAGACCTGCTGCACCTCGGCGGCAATTTCACGCAACTTGTCCGGGTTCGGGCCGGTGACCCGGTAGGCGACCGGGAACGGCGAATAGGGGCCGAACACCAGCTGGGTGACGCGTACGCGCGCCTCATTGGCCAGTCCCTCGGCAATTGCCTGGCGCAGCCGATGTTTCAGCGCCTCGCGCTCGTCCTGGTTATCGGTACGGATAACTATCTTGGCGAATGACGGATCCGGCAGCTCCGGCCCCATGGCCATAAAGAAGCGTGGCGCGCCCTGGCCGATGTAAGCCGTGACGATCCGAGCTTCTTCCTGCTCGGCCAGCCAGGCCTCTACCTTCTCTGTGGCGGCGCTGGTCTGGGTGATGGAGGTGCCATAGGGCATCTGCACCTCGACCAACACTTCCGGGCGGTCGGAGATCGGAAAGAACTGCTTCTTGACCAGGCCCATACCGAGCACGGCCACCACAAAAAGCCCAACCACCGAGCCGGCGACCAGCCACTTGTGCGCGATGACGCGGCCCAGCAATTGGCGAAAGCGGTTGTAGCGTGGCGTATCGTAGATCGCAGCATGGCCGCCCTCGACCTTCTTGATGTTGGGCAGCAACTTGACTCCGAAATAGGGAGTGAACAGCACGGCGACCAGCCACGAAGCGATCAGCGCAATGCCGACGATCCAGAACATATTGCTGGTGTACTCACCCGCAGTGGAACGGGCGAATCCATTGGGCATAAAGCCCACGGCGGTGACCAGGGTGCCGGACAGCATCGGCGCAGCGGTGTGGCTCCAGGCGTAAGCGGAGGCCTGAATGCGGCTGTAGCCCTCCTCCATCTTCACCACCATCATCTCGATGGCAATAATGGCGTCGTCCACCAGCAGTCCCAGCGCCAGGATCAGCGAGCCCAGGGTAATGCGGTCGAAGTTCTTACCGGTTGCGGCCATGACCATGAACACCATCGCCAGGGTCAGCGGCACGGCCGCGGCAACCACGACGCCCACCCGCCAGCCCATGCTGATAAAGCTCACCAGCATGACCACCAGCAGGGCGACGAAGAACTTGACCATAAATTCATCGACCGAAGCGCTGATATTGACAGCCTGATCGGTGACCTTGGTCAGGCTCATGCCCAGCGGCAACTCGGCGTTAATCGCGCTCACTTCGCCGCTCAGCGCCTTGCCCAGGTCGAGACCATTCCAACCTTCGCGCATGACGATGCCCAGCAACAAGGCCGGCTCACCGCCATTACGAATCAGGAAGGTCGCCGGGTCTTCATAGCCGCGCTTGACCGTGGCGACATCCGACAGTTTCAGGGTTCGGCCCTGGGCGATCACCGGCGTGTCGCGAATCTTCTGCAGTTCATCGAAGGCACCGTCCAGACGCAGAAACACCTCTGGCCCGTTGGTTTCCACGGAGCCCGCCGGCGTCAGGGCGTTCTGCCCATTGAGCGCGGCGAACACCTCCTGGGGGCCAATGCCCAGGGTGGCCAGACGCTCATGGGAGAACTCGATAAAGATGCGCTCGGCCTGCTCGCCGATGATGTTGACCTTCTTCACACCCGGCACATGCAGCAAGCGCTGACGCAGCGTATCGGCGTCGCGCACCAGCAAACGCTGCGGCTCGCCCTTGGCCTTGAGCGCAAACAGGGCGAAGGTGACGTCCGAGTATTCGTCGTTGACCAGCGGGCCGATCACGCCGGCCGGCAGCGTCTTGGCCTCGTCGCTGATTTTCTTGCGCGCCTGATAGAACTGCTCCGGCACCTGCGCAGGCGGCGTGGTGTCGAGCAGGCTCAAGGTCGTGAAGGCCAGGCCGGGCCTGGTATAGGTCTCGGAGCGGTCATACCAGCGCAGCTCCTGCAGACGCTTTTCGATCTTTTCCGCGACCTGGTCCTGCATTTCCTGGGCAGTGGCACCGGGCCAGGCGGTGACGATGGTCATCACCTTGACCGTGAACGCCGGGTCCTCCGCCCTCCCCAACTGGAAGAAGGCGACGAGCCCCGCCAGCGAGATCAGACAGACCAAAAACAGGGTGATGGAGCGCTCGCGTACGGCAAGCGCCGACAGGTTGAAACGACCTTCGCTCATGGCCGGACTCCCTCGACCGCCGCGATGACAGGTTGGCCAGCCAGCCGTACCTGCTGACCTTCGCGCAGCAGGTGCACGCCGAGCGCAACGATCCGCTCGCCTTGCTGGAACTGAGCGCTGATGCGCGCGTGTTCATCATCAAGGGACTGAACCACCACCGGCTGCCAGTGAACCTGCGCCGGCTCGCCCTGGATGAGCCATACGCCGGGGCCCTTGCCGGCGTCGTAGAGCGCGCCGATCGGCACCTGCAAGCCGCCTTGCGCGGAAGCATGCCCGTTCGGGACGTGCCCGTCGGGGACATGCCCGTTTGGGACATGCCCGTCCGGGATCTGCAGGGTGACCGTGGTACCCAGGGGCGCATTGGCCAACGCCCCTTCCAGTACATAGCGCGCCTCAAAGGTGCGGGTCTGGCTATCCGCGACATCCGAGAGTTGCCGCAGTGTGGCCGGGACGGCCACGACGCCATTACCGAAGAGCATGGCCTGGGCGGCAGAACCAATCGCCGGACGCAGGGTTTCCGGCAACTGGATAAGCGCTTCACGGGGGCCGGCATGCGCCAGGCGCACCACGACCTGGCCGGCACTGACGACCTGGCCGGGTTCGACCAGGGTGTCCATCACAATGCCGTCGGCATCTGCCAGCAACTCGGCATAACGGGTCGCATTAAGGGCTACTTCCGCCTGGGCCTGGGCTGCACGGAGCTGGGCTTTTGCAGCATCCGCCGCCGCCTTGAACTGATCGTAGGCCGACGCCGATATCGAGCCGGTTCCGCGTAGGTCGCGATAGCGCGCTTCATCATCACCCGCTTGCTGCGCCCGCGCTCGTGCAGCGGCCACCGCTTCGCGCTGGGCATGGGCGGCAAGTTTCAGATCCACGGGGTCGATACGCATCAGCGGCTGGCCGCGCTTGACGCTCTGCCCTGTATCCACAAGTCGCTCCAGCACCTTGCCGCTGACGCGAAAGCCCAGGTCACTCTGCACTCGCGCCGCTACGGTGCCGCTAAAGGAACGTGATGCCGGGATTGCGGCTTGCACGACAGCGGCCCGCACCAGCGGCGCTTCGGTACGTGGATCGGTTTGCGCTTTGTCGCCGCACGCGACCAGCGCAAACGGCAATACGCAGATAAGGGTAGGTAAAACGAAGCGGTGCCGGTGCATGAGAGTCCCATATGCGAAATGGTCGGGACTCACACTTTGATTCTAGTGACCAATTTAGTCAATAGTCACAAACGCTATGGCGACAAACTGCGCAGTATCAGACTGGATAGCAGGAGCGGTGCCTCGTCGGTGTAATCGAGGCCGTGCTGCAGCAGCAGAGGGTTGAGGTAGGGGCGCATGACCAGGTGGATCGCCATCACTGCTTCATCGAGGGGCGTCTTGCGTTCAAAGTCTCCGTTTTGCCGGCCTTGCTGCAAGATATCCTGGAGTAGTTCCTGAATGCGCCCGTCATAGGCGCGCGCCGCCTGCCAGTTTTCGGTCGCCGCCGAAGCGGCGATTTCGAAGAGTTTACGGTCCTGAAAGAACAGGCGCAGGCTCGACTCGACCAGCGCCTTGAACATCCGCCGTAGCTTCTCCGGCGGGCGCTCGACCTCATCGACGGCAGCCCTGACCTCGGTCTCGATCTGGCGCAGACAATTGGCGCAGATCGCCTCGCCGATGGCCTGTTTGGACTCGAAGAATTTGTAGATATAGGCCTTGGAGAAGCCGATGGCCTTGGCCAGATCGGAGACCGTGGTCTTTTCGTAGCCATAGCGGCTGAAGTGCTCGGTAGCCGCGGTCACGATCTGGTCGCGCACCTCATGATCCACCGGACCACGAGCTGTAACTTTGGGAGAGGGTGTCTTGTTCATGGGGCATAGCCTACAGAGCAGTCGGGATATGGACAACAAGTGACCAAAATGTATTATGGTCACTATCTGTTGAATTCCCACTCCGCCCAGGAAGAAAATGCCCATGCCAACCAAGCGCATCCTTGCCCTGCTTATCAGCGCCAGCCTCACGGCAGGCTGCGCCGTCGGCCCCGACTACATCCACCCCGACCCGCCCCTGCTGGAGCGCTACCTGGGTCAGACGGCAGTCGAGCAACGGCAAGCCACTGCCAATGCCGAGCTTATCGCCTGGTGGACAGGTTTCGGCGACCCGCAACTGACGCGTTTCGTAGCCCTTGCGCTGGAGCAGAACCTCGACCTGTCACAGGCGGCTGCCCGTGTCGCTCAGGCCCGTGCGGTACTCGGGGCGGCGAATGCCGCCTTGTTGCCCGCGGGCAACATCAGCGGTCAAGCGGCCAGGGCCCAGCAGTCGGTTGAAACGCCGCTGGGGCAAGTGCTGAACTCGACAGCCGATTTCGACCGCTACGGCAATGCCTATGAAGCCAATCTTGGCGCGAGCTGGGAACTGGACCTGTTCGGTGGCCTGCGCCGTGGACGCGAAGCGGCGTTGGCCGAGTACCAGGCGAGCGACGCCGGGGCGAGCGCCACACGATTGGCTGTGGCGGCGCAGACCGCAGACATTTACATCAGCATCCGCGGGCTGCAAGCTCGTCTCGACATTGCCCACAAGCAGGTACAGACCCAGCAGGAACTACTGGCGAGGGTCAATCTTCTTTATAGCAAGGGGTTGGCTGCCGAACTCCAGGTTCATCAGGCTGAAGGGGCACTCGCCCAGGTTCAGGCATCCGTCCCCGTCCTCGATACGGCCCTGGCCTCGGCCATGAACGCACTGGATGTGATGCTGGGCACGCCGCCCGGCACACACCGCACGGAACTGGCCGAGGTCGTCGCCATACCGGCCGCGCCGCAGATTGCGGCCATGGGATCGCCGAGTGAGCTGCTCAGACGCCGCCCCGATCTGCTTGCGGCCGAACGCCAACTGGCCGCCGCCAACGCACGCATCGGCGTCGCCATCGCCGAGTACTACCCCAAGCTCTCCCTCAGTGGGCTGATTGGCAGCGCGACCTCGGTGGCCAGCGGCAACCTGTTCGGTAACGCCGCCAGCCAGACCGCCGGCGTGCTCGGTCTGCGCTGGCGTCTGTTCGATTTCGCCCGTATCAACGCGCAGATCGACCTGGCCAAGGGCCAGGAGGCCGAGCTGCTGGCGGCCTATCGACTGGCCGTGCTGCGCGCCACCGAGGATGTGGAAAACGCCTTCTCGGCCCTGGTCAACCGCGAGCAGCAGGCGGCCCTACTTGCCAGGGGCGTCGACTCGCTCGGCCAAGCGCGCGACGCTTCGTTTATGGCCTATCAGAAAGGGGCTGTCAGCCTGATCGAGGTCTTGAATGCCGATGAAAGCTTGCTGCGAGTCACCGATACCCGCGCCCAGGCGCAGACGGAATCAGCCCGCGCAGCAGTCGCCGCCTTCAAGGCCTTGGGTGGTGGCTGGAACGCCCCTGCGGTGGTGGCAGCCAAATAAGGCAGGCTGAATCGCCCCGGTCCCGGCCCATCCAGTGTCCATATGCTGCTCCTGTTTGCTGGTTGGTCGGGGCAAGACTGCTTGGCCGAACTGCCGCTCCGGAGGCGTGGATCGATGACATCCAGAATGCAGGGCTACGCAGCCATTGACGGGGCGGCCCGGTCGTACGACAGACAGCAGCAAGCTAAGTTTGTAGTGACATCATTCGAACCAGTTTCCGCAACTTTGGCGAGATGTGCCGGTTCCGGTAGTGCCATCCCGGCATCGGCCAAAAATTTCGAAAGGCTGCTCCTGGCTGGTTTCTGCCGGTTCTCACAGCCAGCTCCGGGTCGAGAACAGGCACTCTCATACCCTCAACCGCCTTCCGGCACTCCTGTCCCATGGCGACGCCTTTATCCCGCCGCGGATCAGCCCGAGGCGCTGCAGATGCCGAGACCATGGGGCGCGGCGCGAAAGGACGGCAGGCGCTCGGCGCGGGCCGAGAGCTCGGCCAACGCCGGATACTGCGCCGGTTCGATCAGTTCGGGCAGCATCTGCACCGTGAACTGCCAGGCCACCGCCGTGGTCAATGCGGCCTGGTCGATAGTCGCCTCGCTCAGCTCGGGCACCCGCCCCGCCCACTCATCCTGCAGCGCCTGGCAGGCCGCTCGCAGCTGGCCGATCACCCGATCCAGCCAGGGCTGGTGCAGCTTCTCCTGCGGTCGCAGATTGTGCTCGTAGACCACCTGCACGCTTTTCTCGCAGGCGGCCAGCGCCAGGCCGATGATGCGCAGCGCCCGCACTCTGTCCGCCAGCCCCCTTGGCATCAGGCTTCTGGGAGCGGCCAGGGTTTCGGCGTAGTCGAGAATCAACCCGGATTCCATCAGCACGGTGCCGTCGTCGCAGATCAGCGTCGGTGCCTTGACCAGCGGGTTGATCCGCTGGAACTCATCAAAGGTGCTGAATACCGAGAGCGCCCGGTGCTCGAAGCGCAGCTCAAGCAACTGCAGGGAGATCGCCACACGGCGGACGTAGGGCGAGTCGAGCATTCCGATCAATTGCATGGCGGCTCCTTGCACGCGGCACGATAGTGCCGCAGCTTAGCGCGCAAGGTATGCCTTGTGCACCACTGCGCTTTGCCCTGGCACACGCGGTCTGCACGCCCGCGGGCCTCAGCCGTAGATCGCCGGCTCGCGATAATGCCGTGGGCTGGCCTGACCGCTGACGCGGGCACAACACGTCCAAGGCCTGATGAGCCGAGCGACCTGGCCGACTGGCACCTACACTGAAGCACTGGGGGCAAAGACGTGGCCTGGCACGTGCCCAGCGGCGAGCAGATGAGCATTGAGCCGTGACGCGATGGTCAGGCCGGCGACCGGACGCTGTTGCTGTTCGAACGGAGTCGCCCGCCGGACGCGCAACCAGGAGCAGACATGTGAAAACCGATAGCGCAAGGCCAGGCAGTGGCGGGCAACCCCTGGAACACGCCGAGCCGGTGCACAGCCTGCGGATCCTGACGGTGAACACGCACAAGGGTTTCACCCTGTTCAACCGCCGCTTCATCCTCCATGAGCTGCGCGATGCGGTGCGCAAGGTCTCGGCGGAAGTGGTGTTCCTGCAAGAGGTGCAGGGAACCCATGCACGCCACTCGCGGCGCTTGCACAACTGGCCGCCGACGCCGCAGTACGAGTTTCTCGCCGACAGCATGTGGAACGACTTCGCCTATGGTCGTAATGCGGTCTACCCGGACGGCGACCACGGCAACGCCCTGCTGTCGAAATTCCCCATCGTCAGCGAGCGTAACATCGACATCTCGATCGCCGGCCCGGAGTGCCGCGGCCTGCTCCACTGCGTCCTGCAGCTGCCCGCGCAACGCCAGTTGCACGCCATCTGCGTGCACCTGGGGCTGCGCGAGCAGCACCGCCAGCAGCAACTGCAGCTGCTCTGCGAGTTGCTCGACAGCTTGCCGGCCAAGGCACCAGTGGTGGTGGCCGGGGACTTCAATGACTGGCGGCTGCGCGCCACGCGCCTGCTGGAGGGCGAGGTCGGTCTGCATGAAGTATTCGAGCGGGCCCATGGCAGGGTCGCCCGGAGTTTTCCGGCGCGCTGGCCGCTGCTGCGCCTGGACCGCATCTACGTGCGCAACGCCAGCAGCCATGAACCGCGGATACTCTCGACCCGGCCCTGGTCGCACCTGTCCGACCACCTGCCGCTGGCGGTGGAGATCCGCCTATGAGGTTTCCCTGGCGCGCAGGCAACCGCCTGAGCCTGCTGATCAACGGCGA
>JBFJZW010000233.1:0-7747 GCA_041621875.1 Pseudomonas sp.
CCCGCGTCCCTCTAGGCCGTCAAACCAGGGTCTGTCAAAACGGCTAGAGCCTGTCGTGATACAGCACCGACTGGCGGTTTAACGATTGAACCGTTCTGCCAGGCTATGCAGATAATCGGCCATCCCCTCCAGCTCCTGACCAATAGCGGCACCCTGGTGAGCCTGCTCGGCACTGCGGTCGGAGAGCTGGGCAATCTGGGTGATCTGCCGGCTGATATCCTCGGCCACATGGCTTTGCTGCTCGGAAGCGGCGGCCATCTGCTGGCTCATGCCGGTAATCCGGCTGACGGCCTCGCTGATGCCATCCAGGGCGGTACGCACCGCCTCGACGCTCTCGACACTTTCACGGGAGATGGTTTCGCCTTTGCCGGCAGTCACCACCGCGCGCTCGGCCCCGGCCCGTAACGAGGCGATGATCTGGTGGATCTGTTCAGTCGACTGCCGGGTGCGCGATGCCAGCGAACGCACCTCGTCAGCCACCACGGCAAAACCGCGGCCCTGCTCGCCCGCCCGTGCGGCCTCGATCGCCGCGTTGAGCGCCAGTAAGTTGGTCTGTTCGGCAATCGAGGTGATGACATCCGCCACGCTGCCAATTGATTGAGTGGAGTTGGCCAGATCATTGACCGCCTGGCCAATATCCACCACGGCCTTGGCCATATGCTGCATGGACTCCAGGCTGCCGCTGGCCAGTTGCAAACCCTGTTTGGCAAGGCGGTCGGCCTCTTCGGCGGCATGGGAGGTGTTCTGCACGTTATGCGTCACCTCCTGGATAGTTGCGGCCATCTGATTGATCGCGGTGGCCGACTGATCGGTTTCACTGCGCTGCTGATCGAGCATCTCGGCGTTGGAGCGCGACAGCCCGGCGGACTTGCTCGCATGCGTCTTGACGCTCTCCCCGGCATCCTCGATCCGTGTCAGGGCGGTCTGCAGGCGTGCATCTTCACTGATCATGGCCATATCGAGCAGCGCCTGGGCCCCGCGATTGTCGCTATAGGTCAGCGCGACCAGAGCACTGGTAAAGGCCTTCGGATGCTCCGCCAGGGTCGCGCGGATCAAGCGACGCTTGTCATAGAGCTGGTAAGCACCCAGGGCAAACAGCACCGCGGCGATAAAGCCCGACAACCAGGGTCCCTCGAGCAGGGGCTGGGCTCCGAGAATGCTCAGGCCGCTGAGAATCAGTGGCCATGACTGCATAACACCCAGTGTCCAAGACTCCAGCCTGGGCACTGGCGGCTTGCCCTCGCGCAAGCGTGCATAGAGCTTTTCGGCACGGCGCTTCTGCTGCTCGCTCGGCAAGGAACGCACCGACTCATAACCTGCTACCCGGCCATTCTCGTAGATAGGCGTGACATAGGCACTGACCCAGTAGAAATCGCCATTTTTCGAACGATTCTTGACGATGCCCATCCAGGGTTTGCCCTGCTTGATCACCTCCCACATATGGCCGAATACCGCAGATGGCATATCGGGATGGCGCACCAGGTTATGCGGCTGACCAATCAATTCTTCGCGAGTAAAGCCGCTGATCGCGACAAAGGCATCGTTGCAGTAGGTGATGATGCTGTTCAGATCGGTGGTGGAAATCAGTCGTTCATTCTGGGCAAAAGTCGTTTCCCGCTGAGTTACCGGAAGATTCTGGCGCATAGAGCTATCCCTGTCGGAGCTGGTGGTGTTCTTGTACTGCCTTGCTATGTCTAGCACAACGCCAGCATTGCGCTAGCGCGTGCCCAGTAGATTTCTGCCTGACAACGACTGTCGCCCAGGTGCGTTTACCGGGGCCGTTCGTCAGCGACGACCTGACCGAGCCGCAGACTACAGCAGTCGCCGCCAGGCGCTGTGGGATTTCATGGAAAGCAGCGAAACCGGGCACGGCAATCAGCCATACCAACAGTTAGCAAACAGCAGCGAACCTGCCCTGCGCGACGCCTGTGCAACCAGGTCGATCAACGCCGCCGAGGCGGTTGCCGGCCGGCTTTATCGTCACGCACGGGAACAGGTTGCAGCGTCGGCCGGTCAAGCAGGCCGAGCGCAACCAGCAGGTCATGCAAGACACTTTGCAACTTGGCGATCATGGGACACCCTCCTGCCAAGGACTACGATAAAGCGCATGTGCGCCTGATCTGAGCCTAGCTCAATCTGCAAGAAATGCCGCCCAGGCAGGCATCCTATTTGAGCCTTGCAACGCTGCCCGCAGGCGGTTCAATACTCCTTGTCGGCCTGTTCGGCCTTGCGCCTGTAAGGGAAAACGTCGATCACCTTGCCGGCACGGATCGCCTCCTGCAGGCTTTTCCAGTAGTCGGCGTCATACAGTTCGCCATGCAACAGGCTGAACAGCTTGCGCTGCTTCATATCGGCGAACAGGAAGGGCGGAAACTCTTCGGGGAACACATCCAGCGGAGCCACCGAATACCAGGGTTCGCAAGCCATTTCGTCCTCGGGATAACGCGGCGGCGGAATACGCCGGAAATTGGCCTCGGTGAGAAAGCAGATCTCGTCGTAGTCGTAGAACACCACCCGACCGTGGCGGGTCACGCCGAAGTTCTTCAGCAGCATATCGCCGGGGAAGATATTCGCCGCCGCCAGCTGCTTGATTGCCAGGCCGTAATCGTCCAGCGCCTCACGCACCTGAGCCTCGCTGGCGCTTTCGACATACATGTTCAGCGGGGTCATGCGTCGCTCGGTCCAGCAGTGGCGCACCAGCACCGTATCGCCCTCCACCACCACGGTGGAGGGTGCCACCTCCAGCAGCTCGGCCAGACACTCGGGCTCGAACTTGGACAAGGGAAAGCGAAAATCGGCGAACTCCTGGGTATCGGCCATGCGCCCGACCCGGTCGACGGTTTTCACCAGGCGGTACTTCTCGATCACCGTGCCGCGGTCGACGTTTTTCGACGGCGAGAAGCGGTCCTTGATGATCTTGAACACGGTATTGAAACCCGGCAGGGTGAACACGCTCATCACCATGCCGCGCACCCCGGGGGCCATGATGAACTTGTCGTCGGTGGTGGCCAGGTGGTTGATCAGGGCGCGGTAGAATTCCGACTTGCCATGTTTGTAGAAGCCGATCGAGGTGTACAGCTCGGCGATATGCTTGCCCGGCAGAATGCGCTTGAGAAAGCTGACGAACTCCGCCGGATAGCCGACCCGCACCATGAAATAGGAGCGGGTGAAGGAGAAGATGATCGACACCTCAGCCTCGTCGGTGATCAGCGCATCGATCTGGATACCCTGGCCTTCGCGGTGCAGCAGTGGAATCACCAGCGGCCATTGCTCGTCGCGAGTGTAGATGCGCCCGACCAGATAGGCCCCCTTGTTGCGATACAGCCGCGAGGCGAACAGCTCGATACGCAGCTCCGGGTCCTTGCATACCCAGTCCGGCAGGCTGGCGTGCAGCTGTTTGAGCAAACGCCGCAGATCGCGCTCCAGGTCCTCATAGCCCACCTCGAAGCTGAAATCCTCGAACACCTGACGCAGGGCCTGCTCCATATTGCCCAGGGGCTCGTAGACCCGGGTCTGTGGAGCTCGCACGTTACCGCGCAGGGATGGCCGCGTGGTGTGGATAAACATGCAACCGTCATTGATCTGGTCATGGCTGAACAGGCTGCAGAAGATCGAGTTGAACCAGGTTTCCGCCAGTTCGTCGTCGTAGCGCGGGTCGATCAGGGCGATATAGGCCGACTTGACCAGGGGCCACTGCACCACATCCAGCAGCACCTCGACGGTATAGGTCTGGCGCAGGCCTGCGCTGACCGCGCCGACGCACTCTTCATAAAGGGCGATACGGGCCGCCGAGGCCTGCTGGATCTCCTGCCACTGCGCCTGCTCGAAACGCACCCGCGCACCATTGGTGATCTGGCGAAACTGCTCACGATAATCGTCAAAACCATCGAGGATAAGCTGGGCGATAGCACCAGCGGGCCATTGCTGCGGCATGAACGAACCTCTACGCGAAGAAAGACGGAGCACCCAGCGAGCTTAGCCAGTGGCGGCGGCAAGTAAAAGCCGGTAAAGACCGTAACGGGCCTTATCTGCGGCGAAATATTGGCCAACCGCTTTTTGAAAGCGTTATTCGAATTGCCTTGATGCCCCGGCCAGGCAACACTGCGCGGCCTTCTCAATCGCTATGGAGTCTGTCGTGCGACTTGCCGACCTGCTGCGTCTGCTCTTGCTGGCTGCCATCTGGGGCGCAAGCTTTCTGTTTATGCGCATTGTCGCGCCGGTGCTTGGCAGCATGCCGACGGCCTTCTTCCGCGCCAGCTTCGGCATGCTCGGCCTGCTCGCGATTTTGCTGCTGATGCGGGTCAGCTGGGATTTTCGCGGCAAACTCAAACAGTGCCTGGTGCTGGGCGTGATCAATGCCGGCCTGCCCTCGGCCATGTACTGCATGGCCGCCCTGGTGCTGCCGGCGGGCTACTCGTCGATTCTGAACGCCACGACCCCGATGATGGGAGTGCTGATCGGCATGCTGTTCTTCGCCGAGGCGCTGACCCTGAGCAAGGCCGCCGGCGTGGCCATCGGTCTGTTTGGTGTGGCAGTACTGACCCGCACCGGGCCGGTCGAATTTGACCTGGAGCTGCTGCTGGGTGCGGCAGCCTGCCTGGTGGCGACCACCTGCTATGGCTTTGCCGGCTTCCTCACCCGCCGCTGGATCGGCCAACAGGGCGGTCTGGACAACCGCCTGACCGCCTTCGCCAGCCTCTGTGGTGCCAGCCTGTTCCTGCTGCCCTTGTTCACCGGCGCTCTGGCCCTGCAGCCACCGGCCGACTGGGGCGGCCTGGACGTGTGGCTGTCCCTGGCGAGCCTGGGGCTTATCTGCACCGCCTTTGCCTATGTCCTGTATTTCCGCCTGCTCAGCGATATTGGCCCGATCAAGGCCTCGACCACCACCTTTCTGATCCCGCCCTTTGGCGTGCTCTGGGGCTGGTTGCTGCTCGACGAACCACTGTCCTGGGCCTACCTGTATGGCGGCGTATTGATCATGATCGCGCTGTGGCTGGTGGTGCGGCCGAGTAGCCCGGCCAAAGCACTAGCCTGACGGACACAAAACCCACGCCCACAAAAAAGCCGCCCTAAGGCGGCTTTTTTATCAAGTCTCCAGGCCCGATCTCGTGAGCTAGAGCGAGACAAGGCGAAGATGGCTGAGGGCGCGGAGTTTACGTGTTGTAAATGAGCAGCCCGAAGCCATCTTCAACGCAGTATCGCCGACGCGCAGCAGATCGGAGCGATCCTTACTGCTGCAGCTCCTGCTCGGTAAACATATCGCTGAACAGCATGCTCGACAGGTAGCGCTCGCCGGAGTCCGGCAGGATCACCACGATGGTCTTGCCCTGCATGCCCGGCTCGACGGCGATGCGCAGGGCCGCGGCCATGGCTGCGCCGCAGGAGATACCGCAGAGAATCCCCTCCTCGCGCATCAGGCGCTGGGCGATGGCCTTGGCGTCCTCGTCGGTCACCAGCTCGACCCGGTCGACCATGGCCAGATCCAGATTGCTCGGTACAAAGCCTGCGCCAATGCCCTGGATCTTGTGCGGGTTGGGCTTGACCTCGTCGCCGGCCAGGGTCTGGCTGATCACCGGCGAGCCCAGCGGCTCCACCGCGACCGAGAGGATCGGTTTGCCACAGGTTTGCTTGATATAACGCGACACCCCAGTAATGGTGCCGCCAGTACCGACGCCCGCCACCAGCACATCGACCGCGCCGTCGGTATCGTTCCAGATTTCCGGGCCGGTGGTCTTTTCATGGATCGCCGGGTTGGCCGGATTATCGAACTGCTGCGGCATAAAGTAGGTGTTGCTGTCGGAGGCGGCGATTTCCGCAGCCTTCTCGATAGCCCCCTTCATGCCCTTGGCCGGCTCGGTCAGCACCAGCTCGGCACCCAGGGCCTTGAGTACCTTGCGCCGCTCCAGGCTCATGGACGCTGGCATGGTCAGCAGCAACTTGTAGCCACGGGCCGCGGCGACGAAAGCCAGGCCGATACCGGTGTTGCCCGAGGTCGGTTCGACTATGGTCATGCCGGGCTTGAGCACGCCGCGCTCTTCCGCATCCCAGACCATGCTCGCACCGATGCGGCACTTCACCGAATAGGCCGGGTTGCGCCCTTCGATCTTGGCCAGAATGGTGACGCCTTTGGGCCCCAGGCGGTTGATCATCACCAGCGGTGTGTTGCCAATGGATTGCGCGTTATCTGCATAGATGCGGCTCATGGCGGTGTCCTTGTGCGTGGGTGGGTAAAAAAGTCTCAGCCTAAGACGCTCGTGTGCAGCCGTCCAGCGCGGTGACAGCCATTACGTGACCCGCCATTCAGTGACTGAATAAGCCGTCTACGTTCACAGTGGCCCGGCTCGCGCGTTATAGTCGAACTTTTCAAATACTGAACCCGCGGGTATGGCCCTGCGCGTTACCGTTCGAGGATTTACCGATGAAGTTCGAAGGCACCCAGTCCTACGTCGCCACCGACGACCTCAAGCTCGCGGTCAATGCCGCCATCACCCTGGAGCGTCCGTTGCTGGTCAAGGGCGAGCCGGGCACCGGTAAGACCATGCTGGCCGAGCAGCTGGCCGAGTCCTTCGGTGCCAAGCTGATCACCTGGCATATCAAGTCCACCACCAAGGCCCACCAGGGTCTCTACGAGTACGACGCGGTCAGCCGTCTGCGTGATTCGCAGCTGGACTCGGACAAAGTCCACGACGTACGCAACTACATCAAGAAGGGCAAGCTGTGGGAAGCCTTCGAATCCGATGAGCGGGTGATCCTGCTGATCGACGAGATCGACAAGGCCGATATCGAGTTCCCCAACGACCTGCTGCAAGAACTCGACAAGATGGAGTTCTACGTTTACGAGACCGACGAGACGATCAAGGCGAAAAAACGCCCGATCATCATCATCACCTCGAACAACGAGAAAGAACTGCCGGACGCCTTCCTGCGCCGCTGCTTCTTCCACTACATCGCCTTCCCGGATCGCAGCACCCTGCAGAAGATCGTCGATGTGCACTACCCCAACATCAAGAAGGATCTGGTCGCCGAAGCGCTGGATGTGTTCTTCGATGTGCGCAAGGTCCCGGGCCTGAAGAAGAAGCCGTCCACCAGCGAACTGGTCGACTGGCTCAAACTGCTGATGGCCGACAACATCGGCGAAGCCGTGCTGCGCGAACGTGATCCGACCAAGGCCATCCCGCCGCTGGCAGGTGCCTTGGTAAAGAACGAGCAGGATGTGCAGCTGCTCGAGCGCCTGGCGTTTATGAGCCGCCGCGCCAGCCGCTGATCGCGCCGTAGGGTGGAAAACCGCGAAGCGCTTTCCACCTTGCCCACCGCCTATGCCGTATAGGCCCGGTGGATGAAAAGAGCGTCATCCACCCTACGGGTAATCGGGAGACAACTGCCATGCTGCTCAACCTATTTAATGAAATGCGCGCGGCCAAAGTACCGGTGTCGGTACGTGAGCTGCTCGACCTGATCAACGCGTTGAAACACAACGTGGTGTTCGCCGATATGGACGAGTTCTACTTCCTTTCGCGGGCGATTCTGGTCAAGGACGAGCGCCATTTCGACAAGTTCGACCGCGCCTTCGGGGCCTACTTCAAGGGCCTGGAAAATCTTAACCAGCACATCGAGGCCTTGATCCCCGATGAGTGGCTGCGCAAGGAATTCGAACGCTCGCTGACCGATGAGGAACGCGCCAAGATCGAATCCCTCGGCGGCCTGGACAAGCTGATCGAGGAATTCAAGAAGCGCCTGGAAGAACAGA
>JBFJZW010000234.1:0-7742 GCA_041621875.1 Pseudomonas sp.
ATGCGCTGGTTGCTGCGGTGGGTCAGGTAGCTGAGCTGCGGCACCAGGGAGATCGTGTAGCGGGTCAGGCGCTTGCCGGCCTCACCCTGGGCGACCCGGTAGATCAGCCCGTGAATCCCCAGGCCGTCGGGGCTGAAGGCGAGAAAGGCCGGTTGATGCAGCAGGCTCTGCAGGTCGAGCTGCGGGTTTTCGCTGATCAGCTCCAGCTCGAAGCGATAGGGTTGGCTGATCGCCTCGCGGCCGCTGAACTCGAGCACTTGCAGGTCGTGTTCGAGGCCCTGGATATGCAGGCTGAAGTGGGTTTCATTGGCCGGGTTGAACATGCTTGTTTCCTTGTTAAAAGATCATCCATTGATGCCGCGTATGGCTACTGGCCAAGACCCAGCCAGCGTTGCCAGCGCCCGGGTGGCGGCCGGCGAAACACCCTCAGCAGCTCGGTGCAGTCCCTGCTGCGCTGCGCCTCGTCGAAGGCCAGGGCGGCGCGCAGGGCGGGCCAGCAGTGCGCCGGCAGTTGCTCCGGGCGTTGCAGCTGCTTATCCAGTTCCATGGCCTTGGCCTGTTTGGCGCTAAGGCGGTGGAACGGGTGGCGGCCGCTGGCCAGTTCATACAGCACGCAGGCCAGGGCATAGATATCGGCGGCGGCGCTAAGCGGCGCGCCGTCGAGCAGTTCCAGGGCGGCGTAGCGCGGCGTCCAGGCGCTGAAGCGGTTGCGGCACAGCCGTGGCAGGCCGGGCAGCAGGCCTTCCACCGGCTGGCCGAGACCATAATCGAACAGGCGCAGGCCGTCTTCGGCGAGCATCACATTGCTCGGTTTGAGGTCGCCGTGCAGCACGCCGAGGCTGTGCGAATAGCTCAGGGCCTCGAGCAGCGGCAGGGCGATCCCCTGCAGCTCGGACCAGGGCAAACCCGTGGGCCGTTCCGCCAGCAGCTGGTCCAGGGTCAGGCCCTTGAGCAGTTCGAGGATCAGGAAGGCGCGCTGGCTCGGCACGTCCACCTCGAAGCTGAACAGCCGCACCACATGGGGATGGTTGAGCCGCGCGGTAAGGGCGAACTCGCTGTACATCAGCGAGTTGGCGTCGGGGTATTCGGCGAAGTCGTCGCTGAGGGTTTTCAGCGCCACATAAGGCTCGGGGTCGCCGAACTGCTCGCGCAACAGGTCACGGGCGCGATACACCGCGCCCATGCCGCCGACGCCGATCAGGCGTTCGATCCTGTAGCGGCCAGCGAGTACTTCCGGCAGTTCGCTGAGCACCGGCCGCGGCGTTTGCGCGGTGGCCTTGGGCGTCGGTCTGGCGGCAGTGGCGGCGAAGGCGAAATAGGTCAGGTCGCTGGCTTCGCTGCTGATAGCCGCGCTGTCGTCGAGCAGACTTTCACTCATCCTCGGCTCCTCATCGGCGGATCACCACCGCGCTCAGGTTGTCCCGCGCCGGCCCATCGAGGGCCTGCTGGAACAGCCGGTTGAGCGCCAGCAACGGTGACGGCAGGTTGAGTGCGGCCCCCAGTGCGTCGGCGGACAGGCCCTGATAGAGGCCGTCGCTGCACAGCAGAAAGGCATCGCCGGGCAGCACATCCAGTTCGAGTATTTCCAGCTTCAGCTCCTCGCTGGCCCCAATGGCGCGGGTCAGGGCGTGGGCCGCCGGGTGACGGGCGGCTTCGGCCGGGCTCAGCTGCTGTTCGTCGATCAGCTGCTGCAGCAGCGAGTGATCGCGGCTGAGCTGATACAGGCGGCTGCCGCGCCACAGGTAGCAGCGGCTGTCGCCGGCCCAGATGCAGGCTGCGCGATCGTCCTCGATCAGCAACGCCACCACGGTACTGCCGATCACCGGGTCCGGTTGCGCGGCGGTCACCGTCAGCTCCTGGCCGAGGCGGCGATTGAGGTCGTGCAGGCGCTTGCGCAGCTCGGTCAGGCGCTGCTGCAGGTCACCCTCGCTGGGCTCGGCCAGGTACTCGACGATCAGGCGGCTGGCCAGGGCCCCGTTCTGGTGCCCGCCCATGCCGTCGGCGACCACCCACAGGCCCTGCTCCGGCTGCGCCAGAAAGGCATCCTCGTTGCGCGCACGCACCTTGCCGGTGTCGGTGCGCGCGGCGCTGCGCCAGGCGTTGGCCACTTCTGCCATCAGAGCTTGGCCGGCAGCTTGAAGCCGCGCAGCAGACTGATGTCGAAGGGGTTCGGCGAGCGCTGACTGTGCAGCAGGTAGTTGGCGTGCAGGCCGCCGAGGTCGGCCTTGAGCATCAGCACGTCGCGGCCGCTGTGGTAGTCCACGCTCATCAGGTCGAGCAGGCGGAACAGCGACCAGGGGCCGGTGTTCTTCTCGATGCCGACCTTGCGCCCGCCGAGCTCTTCGACCACCAGGCTGGTACGGCCTTCGTTGCCTTCGGCCGGCCAGCTGAAGGCGGTCTGCACGATCGGCCCGTGGCGGTATTCCATCTGCTCGCTGCCGAAGCGGAAGTTGGCGCGGCCGAGGCTGGAATCCAGCGAGTAGGGTTCGAGCTTGAACAGCACCTTCGGCTCGTTGGGGTTCTCGGCGAAGAAGCTGCGGCGGATGGTTTGCACATGGCTCATCTGCAGCAGGAATTCGCGCGACAGTGGCAGGCCGCGGCCATCCACGCGGCGCAGTTGGTACTGGCCGGCGCTGCCGCTGACGAAGGGCTTGAGGTAGCCGTCGAAGAAGCGCTCGGCGATGCCCTGGGCCTTGAAGAACTCGCGGAAGTCGGCAATCGCCACGTCGCTCTCGCTGTGCGCGCTGAACGGATAGCGCTGTTTCAGCGAACCGTTATAGGCGGCGTACAGCTCGCTCTTATAGCGCTGGTTGAGGTAGTGATAGGCATCGCCCAGCACCAGCATCCAGCTGTCTTCGGCGAGCAGGCCGAGCCAGTTGCCGACCGGCTGCGGCAGGCGCGCGGCGTTGCTGCGCAGCTGGTTGATGGCATCGCGTTTGCCGCTCATGCGCGCCTTGGCCAGTTCGAACGCCGCCTGTTCCGGGGCGCTGGCGTGGGCCAGGCTGGCCAGTTGCAGTTGCAGGGCATCCAGCGCCTGCAGGGTCATCGCCAGTTCCGGGCCGGCCCCGCCGTTGTCGTCGAGCAAGCGGTGCAGCGGTTCGAAGCGACGCTCCAGGGTTTTCCGGGCGGTGTCCGGCAGGTTTTTCAGCATTGCCGCCTGCGCCTGTTCGGCGGCGGCACCGGCGAGCTTGGCGACTTTACCCAGCTTGCCCTTGGCACCTTCCAGTGCCTCGGCGGCTTCACCCGCGCTGTCCGCGGCTTCGGCCATGCCCTTGAAGCGGGTGTTGTCGCGCACTTCCACCAGCAGTTGCAGCAGCGGCGAGTTGGCCGCGGTGAGGCCGGCCAGTTGCAAGGCACCCTGACCGGCGTTGCCGATCGGTTCCAGGGTCAACTGAGCCAGGGCTTCGCCCCAGTAGTTGGCGTAGTCGCGGAAGTACAGTTGCTCCATTTCCACCAGCAGACGGCCGAGGTCGTTGCTGCTGAGGGTGTCGCCTTCGCCGAGTACCCAGTTGTCGCGCAGCAACTCGCGCACCAGGTCGGCACCCTTGGCGGTGAAGGTTTTCTGGTAGCCGACCTGGGTGTAGAAACCCGGAATTGTGTAGTCGCTACCGGCGAACAACGCGCCTTGCGGGCCGAGTTTCTGGCTCAGGCGATAGTCCGGCAGGCTGCGCGCCTGTTCGCGGAGCATGCGATAGACCACGGTCGCCAGCGACTCGCTGCGCAGCACCTGGCGCGCCTGGGCCACCAGCGGGGCATTGAGCGAGTAGGGCGCGAACGACTCGGACAGCAGGCGCTCGAAGTGCTGATTGAGGCCACGCTGGCCGACGCTGTTGCCGGCGTAGCGCAGCGACCAGTCGGCGGCCAGCCATTCCTCCAGGAAGGCCTGGTCGCGACGTTCTTCGAGGTTGAGCATCAGGTAGGCGCGCAGGCTGTTGAGCAGGCGCTCACGGTCACCCAGGTTGGCCCGTACCTGGGCTTCCAGCTGGCGACCGACGCGCGGCAGCAGCAGGTTTTCCAGCTCGGCGCGGTAGGCGCGCTGCAGGCTCGGGTCGACCTCTTTACCCTGATACAGACCGCCGCGCTGCAGGTAGGACACCTCATCCACCGGCGGGAACACCTGGGTCGCGGCATAGCTGCTGTCCAGCGCCTTGAGGGTTTGCAGGGCATCGTCCTGCGCGCCCAGGCTGCCGTGTTGCTGGGTCAGTTGCTGGGCGATTTCGCGCAGTTGCTCGAGGCGTGCGTGGTTGCCGGAGAAACCGCTGGCCCAGACCACGCCGAACACCCCAAGCACTACCAGCGCGGTGGCGTACATGGCGCGCTGACCCCAGTCGATACGCCGTACTTCCTTCTGGTCGAGGCCGGCCAGATCCGCTTCCGGGAAGATCACCCGACTCAGCAGGTGGTTGATAAAGCGTGCACGGCCCGTGCGGAAGGTCGGCAGGGCGCTGCTGGCCAGGCCGAGGTTGCGGCCGATGCCGCTGGTGCTCGGGTCGAGCTGGTTGTTCAGCTCCGGCGCGCTGGTCAGGTAGAAGCCGCGCAGCTGGCTGGCGCGCTGATAGCGGTTGCCGCTGAAGGCCAGTTCGCTGAACAGGCACAGGCGCTCGCCGATCAGGCCGAGCTGATGGGGAAAATCGAGGATACGGCCGCGGCGCTGGGTGTCGCGCTCCTGGTGCATGCGCAGGATCACCTGGCTGTTGAGGCGACGCAGCAGCTCTTCGAACTCCTGGCGTATCACCTGCACGTCGGTGGCGTTCTGTTCCTTGCGGAAGCTCGCGCCGAGCACCTGATCGCTTTCCTCGCGCGACAGCTGGTCGAAGAACTCGTCGAAGCCCAGCACCTTGTCGGCTTTGCTCAGCACCAGGTACACCGGGACATCGGCACCCAGGCGCTGATGGATATCCTGCAGGCGCTGGCGGGTTTGGCGGGCCAGGTTTTCCAGCTCGATCTCGCTACCGCCCTGGAGCATCTCCACCGGGATATTGACCAGCACGCCATTCAGCGGACGGGCGCGGCGCTGGCGCAGCAGGCCGAGAAGGAAGTCCCAGGCGCGGCTGTCGATGGCCGGGTCGGGTTGATTCAGATAGCGCCCGGCGGTGTCGATCAGTACCGCGTGATCGGCGAAATACCAGTCGGCGTAACGGGTGCCGGATACGTCCTTGGTCAGGCGCTGCTGCTCGCCGCGGTTAAGCGGGAAGTCCAGGCCGGAGAAGTCCAGCAGGCTGGTCTTGCCGCTGCCCTGGGGGCCGAGCAGCAGGTACCAGGGCAGCTCGTTGCGCCACTTCTCGCTACGGCCGCGGTACAGGCTGGAACGCTTGAGGGTGTGCAGCGCCTGCTTGAAGCGCTGGCGCAGTTCGATCTGCTCTTCGTTGATCAGGCCTTCGCGGCGCAGGCGCTCCTGGGCATCGGCGTCGTCTTCCTCGGCCTTCTTGCGCGCGGTGGCCTTCCAGCTGGCAAAGACCATGGCCAGGCCCCAGATCAGAAACAGCCCGCTGATGGTCAGCAGGCGGCTGGTGGCTGACTCCCAGAACTTGTAATCGTTGACCGCCAGCAGCGGGCCGGCGAACCACACCAGCAGCGCCAGGACCAATACCAGGCACAGGCTCCAGACCCAGGTCTTGCGGAAAAAGGCGGCTAACTTGCCGAAAAAGCTCTTCATTTCAGATCATCCATGCTGACACCCGCGGACGGGTCGAGTTGCTCATACGGCTGCAAAATGGTCTCGCGCTGTTCGCCCAATACCCAGGCGAAACCGCCGTACATCACGGCCAGGCAGACCAGGGTGAACAACGCCACCAGCCACCAGGGTACGATGCGCACCAGACGCCGGCGGGTGTCCTTCAGGCCCTGCCAGTGCGGCGAAACTTCGCGCGGCACATCGCCGCGCATCTGGCGGATCTGCCGGTACAGGCTGTCGCGCACCGCTTCCAGTTCGAGCATGCCGCGCGGCAATACCCGGTACTTGCCCTCGAAACCGAGGGACAGGCACAGGTACATCAGCTCGAGCATCGGCAGGTGTTTGACCGGGTTGCGCGACAGACGCTCGAGCAGCTGGAAGAACTTCTCGCCGCCGAAGGTTTCGTTGTGGAAGGAGGACAGCAGACTCATCTGCGACCACTCGCTCTCGTTGCCCCAGGGCGTGGTTACCACGGCCTCGTCGACCACGGTGCAGAGCACGTAACGGGCGGCCATCACCTGGCTGCTTTCGGCACCTTCGTGCAGGGCGCGGTGCTCGAACAACTTGATGGCGCTGGCCAGGCGCTGGTTCAGCGCGTGCATGTCCTCGCTGTCGAAGCTGTGCTTGAGGCGCACCACTTCCGAAAGCAGGGTGGCGGCTGCGGCGACCAGCGGGTTGAGGCTGATATTGAAGGTTTCCGCCGGGCGCAGACGGGCGGCGTAGATCATCCGCTCTTCCAGCTGCTCGAATTTCGGCGGCGCGGCGAAGTCGGTCAGCGGGCTGTGCGCCGGGGCATCGCCCTTGCGGTTGAGGATGACGGTCTTGTCGTCCTGGCCGTATTCCATTTCCTTGGTAGTCATCGTCAGTTCCTGATCGCCCAGAATTTCATCTCAAGCCCGGAGAACTCGCCGGACACGTGGAAAGCGAAGCCGCCGGAGCGTTCCAGCTGCGCCAGTTCCTCGGTGCCCAGTTCCAGGGCGAAGTAGGTCTTGCCCGAGTGGAACGGGATCTGCCGCGGTGCCACGGGCATGGGTTTGACCTTGATCCCCGGCAGGTGCAGGTTGACCAGCTGGCGGATCTGCTCCACCGGGCCGACCTTGAGGTGCGCCGGCAGGCGATTGCGCAGCTCTTCGGAGTCGCACTGGGCGCTGGCGGCGAGGACGAAGGTGGAGGTGGCGAGCAGCTTGTGGTCGTGCAGCGGCGACACCTGAATGCCGTACTGACGCTGCTGCAGGAGCATCTCGATGGCGTGCTGTTCGAGCACCATCGACAGCACCTGGCGGATCGCATCCATCAGCTTGCGGAAGCTCAGGCCCTGGTCGCTGTGCAGGTAGCGGCCGTCCAGGCGCGGGCGTTTGATCTCGCTGGAGAAGGTCGCCAGCTCACCGAGCAGGCCGAGCAACTCGCGGTAGATCTGCTCCGGGTGCACCTGCTCGATTCCCAGGTAATGGCGCAGCACCGGCTCGAAGCGGTTGATCAGTTGCAGCATCATGAAGTCGCCGACCTCCGCCCCGCCGACCTTGCCGGTGGCGCGAATACGCTCGGCAAGAATGTCGCCACGGTGGGCGAGCATGCTGATCACTTCCTTGAGGCAGCTGAGCAGATAGCCGGAAGCCTGGAAGTTGACGTAGGTGGGGATAAATTCCGGATCGAGGCTGATCACCCCGTCCGGGGTGGTGTCGAGCACGTCGCACAGCTGCAGTTTGACGTAGGCCTGATCGCTCTGTTGCTCGCCGAGCAGCAGGCGGAAGTCCGGGCGGCCGCAGCTGACCTGGCTGGAGGCGCTGTCGCCGGCGTTGGAGTCGGCAACTTCCTCGTCGAACGCGGTGAAGCGCGCCAGTACGTCCTGCTGCTCCGGGCGGCGGCTCTCGATATGGTTGCCGGTGACCAGCGGCAGGGCCAGGTACACCGGGGTGTTGCCGGTGTTCGGCGGCACGTCGAGGGCCAGCGGCTCGCGCTCGGCGCCGATATCGAACAGGGTGCCATCGGGCAGAATGCCGCTGGCCTTGCTCACCACCAGCTTGCCCATGTTGAGGAACTGGCGGTCGATCTCCAGCTCGAAAAAGCC
>JBFJZW010000235.1:0-7731 GCA_041621875.1 Pseudomonas sp.
CGGCAGGGCCAGGTACACCGGTGTGTTGCCGGTGTTCGGCGGCACGTCCAGGGCCAGCGGCTCGCGCTCGGCGCCGATGTCGAACAGGGTGCCATCGGGCAGGATGCCGCTGGCCTTGCTCACCACCAGCTTGCCCATATTGAGGAACTGGCGGTCGATCTCCAGCTCGAAAAAGCCCCAGGCATAGCTGTCGAGCTTCTGCGTGCGGGTTTTCAGCTGGTAGTCGTAGTAACGGTCGTTCTGCTGGAAGTGCTGCGGGCGCAGCAACATGCCTTCCTGCCAGACCACTTTATGCATGGCCATGGCTTATTTCCCTTCCTTGCTGGCGTCATCCTGGGCCTTGATGCCCAGGGCACCGAGGGTCAGCACGCTGCTGTTGCGCGCCTGCTCCTGCAACGGAATCACCACGCGCCAGTTGCTTTCCGGCAGGTCGCGGTAGGCCGCCAGCACGCCGACATAACGGCTGCCCGGCTGTACCGACAGCTTCATTTCGCGCTGCTCGCCCGGACGTAGCTCCAGCTCTTCGAGCACCACCATGTCCGGTGACAGGGCTTCTTTCGGGCGCTGGTAGAGCGAGAAAAAATCGGCGCTTTCGAAGGCCACCGGGTGCTTGAGTTCGATCAGGCGCAGGACGATCGGCGAAGGGCGGCCATTGAGGTCCGGGTTGAGCTCGTCGCTGCCGTTGAGGGTCAGGTCGAGCTTGGTCATATCCGAAAAGGGCGAAAGCGCCGAGCAGCCAGTCAGGCTGAGCAGGGCGGCCAACAGGGCCAGGCAGGTGAAACGGTGCATGGAGATCATCCTTGAACGTCGTTGTTGAGGGTGGCGATCAGGCGAACCTGTTCTTCGTAGGTGTGGGCGAAGTCGCGGGCGAACAGGCGGTCGCTCCAGTCGTCGTTCTGTTCCAGGGCACTGTGCATACGACGGTAAGCGCGCCAGCGGCTGCCGGCGGTGGCGATCAGCGGCTTGCGGCCTTCGCGCTCGAAACGCAGGCTCAGCTGCTCCGGCGACAGTTGCTCGAACATGCCCTTGAGCGCCGCGCGGCTGGCTGCGAGCAGCGCCACCTGGTGCGCTTGCAGATCACGGAAGCTGCGGCTGATGGTCTGCTCGGCGGACAGCGCGCCGGGCTTGCCGCCACGCAGCAGGGCGGTCAGCGCTTCGCTGCTGTCGGCGCTGTGCTTGAGCGGGTTGTTGCCGGCGCTCTGCACCGTGGTCAGGGCCAGGCGCAGCTCGTTCTTCAGCTCGCTGCGGGTACGCAAGGCCTGCTGCAGGCTGCCGACGCTCTGCTTGAGCAGCTTGGCGCTGTGCAGGGCCAGGGCTTCGCGGGCCTCGTCGTCGAGGTCATCGAGCTTGACTCCGAGGGCGTCGCCGAATTTTTCCCAGAAGGTCGGTGGCAGGCGTACTGGGGCAGGCACCGGCTTGGGCTGCGGCTCGGGCGTCGGCATTACCAGCTCGGGTACCAGCAGATTCTCTTCATCAATCTGCGCATAGTCGCGCTGCTGCGCCTGGACGTTATGCGGGTGCAGAATCGCGGTCAGATCATCGACCTGGGCGTAGACACGCTCCTGCTGATCGAGGGCGGTCAGCGGGTCGAGGTCGAGAAAGGCGTCATCCGGGATGATGCTGCCGGCCGGCTGCGCACGGCCGATATCGCCAGCAAACAGCGCCGGGTCCTGAATCAGCCGCGCACGAATCTCGAAGTCGCCGAAGCAATACACGCTGCCGTGCTCGATACGCTGCGCCTGGCCCTTGCGCAGGCTGGCACCGCTGTCTTTGAGCTGAATGCCGTTGCTGCTGGTGTCGGTGAGAAAGAACGAGCCATCGCGATAGCTCACCTCGGCATGCCGGCTGGACAGCACGCGCTTGCGATCCGGAATCACCCAGTCGCACTCCTCCGCCCGGCCAATAATGCCGCCGGCCTGCTTGAAGGTTTTGGTGGTCAATAGACCTGGCACGAACTGCTGTGCACTGACCACATCGAAGACCAGTTCCATGGTTGTTAACTCCTTGCGGTCAGTTGCCGCGGGTTTGAGCTTGCGGTTCGCCCAGGGGGCGGTATTCGTCGTCGCTGAACTTGTAGTTGCCGCTGCAGGCGGTGAGGTTCAGGGCTGCGAGAAGAGCGAGGGCGTAATAGCGTTTAGGCACGCGGATTTCCTCCTTGAAAGCGTGAATGGCAACGGTAACCACCGTTGTAATGGCGAAGTGCTGCTTGTGACCGGGCATTGGAACGCAAGGCCCGGTTTTGTCAGGTTGAACTGGTTCATAGAATCGACAGGTGAGGATCAAAACTTAGAACCCGTACTTATTGACGAAATAGGACAGCGGCGGGTGAGTCCTTTGCCATTCGTTGGCGAAGGCCTCTGCTTGTTTGATTTGCTCGGGGGTCATTAATTGGGCTATTTCTTCGAGTTCTTCCTGTGCACTCAGTTGTGTACCACCCCCTCCATTCAGAGCGGCGAGCAACGACATCAATCCATAACTTTTAACCGGGTCCGGCGTAATATTAAAAATATTATCTTTATCTAAAAGATTAAGAGCAAAACCATATACCCCATGGATATATCCTGTTTCGGCCGCCTTCTTATTCCAATCGAAATAACCCTGGTAGTCACCGTGTTTATAAAGTCGAGCGACATAAGCCATCATCCCTGGTGGATAACCGCTTTCGGCGGAATCTTTAAACCATTTATCTACAGCTTCCTCACGGCTACCTGGCCAAAGGAACGTGCCGCGCCCCTCTTTGTAACGATTGGCCAACAACCATTGCGCCTCGCCATGTCCCGCTTCTGCAGCCTTTTCCAGCCACTCCAGTTCAGCGGTCGCACTGTTCATCTGGTACATCGCTGCAGCATCGCCCTGCGCGGCGCGGGCACTGGCTGTTTTCCGTGCCAGCATCAGCCACTCATAGGGCGTTTTCTGATCCGCCGGGCAGTTGCCCATCGCCACACACAGGTCGTCGCCTTTGCCGGACAACCGCAACATGGCATAGACCTCGCCTTGTTCAGCGGCGGCCTCATACCACTTCTGCGCCTCGGCGGTTATATAGCGATTACTCAAGCGTAATGTCTCGGCCAAGAAGTACTGTGCTTCACCATCGCCGGCTTCGGCTGCAATGCGTAATAGCGGCTGGGAGTCATACCAGTCGCTTTGCTGGTACAGAACTAACCCCTTCTCCTTGGCGGCCTGCTGCTCCGGTGTGAGTTGTGCCCAGGCGCTGCTCGCCAATGAGCAGAGGGCCACCAGCGCTACTTTAAGCAGAAAGTTCATCGTCGCTCCTTAGTACGGGGTGGAGGGGGCATAGCGCAGCCCCTTATGCAGGGCGTTACTCCAGGGCTTGCAACTGTCGGCCATGGGTGCACCCAGTAATTCGACATGTTCTCGGTAGCGAGCACGCATACGGTCACTTTCGCGTTCTTCATGACGCAATACTGGCTTATCCATAAAATTATTCATCCGGCCCAGGTTCTCGCAGTACACCTGCCCGGGATTGGCCGGTTTGGCTTTGCCGGTCTTCATACGCGTTACGGTCTCCTCGAACTGCCGTTGCGCGGCGGCCAGGGTGTTGTGTCGCTGTGCCGCACTGACAATCCAGCGCAGTAACTGTTCGATGGCCTGTTGCTGGAATAGATAGGCCTGCACTTCGGTGAAAGGTTCTTCCTGAGTTTCCGCCTTCCCGTCGCCGCCAACCTGAGTCTTGGTGATGGTAAACGCCTGGGGCTCGGCCAACAGGGTATGCAGCAGCGCCCCCAGCGCTTCGGGGATTACATTGACTGCCCACTGGCGCATCTCTTCCTGATTCTTGTCGCGCACAATGGTAAAGGCCACAGGCCCCGCACGCCGGCCTGCGGTCAGGGCCTGGTAGGTGCGCATAACCACGTCGTGGCCGGCGAGGAACAGGGTCTGGATATTGATGCCGACCACGGCCATGGCGTTGAGGCCGTAGAGGTAGTCGAAGGCCTCCGGGGTTACCCAGCGCAGCGGGCGGTACTGGTTTTTGTTCAGCTCGCTGCTGAACAGATGCAGCAGCCAACCGATGGCCTGGTAACCCACCACGAAGCTGAATTCCCCATCCACGCCCGGCCCGGCGAAGACCGTGGCCTTCATACGCAGCACCAGTTGCTGGTTCTGCAAGCCCAGGCTGAAGTCGCCTTTCAGGCCCACACCAACGCCGCCGGAGAGGTTCGCGCCTAAGCCGGCCAAGGTGCACCAGCCGTCATCCAGAATCTGGCCAGGTATTGGTGCGGTGTGTAGCTGGGTCAGCGCCTTGGGCGGAGCCCAACTGAGTTCGCCGCTGAACTGAAAGCCGGCCTGCACTCCGGCAAATAGCTCCAGCTTGCCGCTGGCGAGGCCATAGTCGACTCCGCCCGCGCCACGTTCGGCGTCCCGGCTTGGGTCCAGGCTCAACTGTCGCTCTGGCAGCTTGGGACTGAAGCTCAGCTTGCCCGCCAGTAACAGTGAGGCACCGGCAAAGCCCCAGGCCTTGAGTGCGGCATAGAGCGAGAAGCTACCGATGTTGAGTTGCTGGATATTGTCTTGGTAGTCGTAGTAGCTCAGCAACAGCGGCTTGTTGATAGCCTGGGCGCGCGGTGGGTATTCAAACTCGCCGATATCCACCTCGCCGCGGGCCAGGTTGATGTCCAGGGTCAGGTCTAGCGAGGCCTTAAAGTCCGGCGCGCTGCCGATATCCGGGGCTTTGGCCGAGGCGTTGAAATAGATACTCGATTGTGGCGGGGTCAGGCAGCGGATCAGCCGGGCCTGAGGGCTGTGGTCGAACAGGCGCAGGCGCTTGCGGGCGCTATTCTCGAAGACCATCTGCTTGAGATAGTTGCCCCAGTCCGTCAGGGCGGTGGGGTCTTCCAGGCTGTCGACTTTGAGCTTCTGCTTATCCAGATCGGCCTTGAAGCGCGACGGTTCGAACTCGCCGGCCTCGGTAAACCAAGGCCCCTGATCGTCAATCGGGTAGGCGTCCTGCTGTTGCAGCCAATAGCCGAAGGTATCCGTTGCATCGAGGCTGCGTCCTTCGCCCTCACTGGCGTCCTTGACCTTGCCAGGCAGCGCCCGTAGGTCCGCCTTGATAATCTGCGCGGCATCTTCACCCAGCAGGCGGAACAACTCACCCACACTCAGGTGGTTGAGACGCTGCTGAGTCTTGGCCAGACTGAATTCGCGCAGGGGGAAATCACTGCGCACCAAGCGTTCCAGCGGCCGAGGCTGAAACTCTTCGGGCTTCCACAGCAGATGGCGGGTTGGACGCATGGCCGCAACGTTGCTTTTGGCTTGTTGCTCGAGGTCGTCCAGTTGCTGCTTCAGTGCGAACCACTGCGTACGCTCGTTTTCACACAGGCCGCCTGGTGCCGGTGCTTCCTTGCCCGTGGCGATGATCCAGTCGTGATGTTTCTTTTCAATTTCCGTCTCTACGATGCGCTGGGCTCTGAGCGCGCCGAGGTATTTCTTGAATTCATTGACACCTTGCTGAATATCGCCGCCGACAGTGCTCAGCAGCGCGTACTCCGGTAACGCCAGGCCGTACTCGGAGGCCTGCAGGATGGCTTGGATATAGCTCGAATAACTGAGCTGCTTTTCGTGGTCCCTGCGCCATTTGAGCAGCTCGTCCAGGCGGATGAAGCATTCGCTGTCACAGCTCTCGAGCGCCTGCTGCTGCTTTTCATTGTTGTCGGTCAGCAGTTTGATGATTTCGTCTGCCGGGAAGGTCGGCAGATCCATGGCTAACAACTTATCGCGTTCGGCCAGATAAGTCTGGACGATGCCTCGTGCCTGCATGGCTTCCGGGGTGAAGAGCTGCCCGTTTTCGAGGGTATAACCCTGTTCCTCAGCCACGCGCTGGGCTTTGGCTTCCAGTTTTCGCTTCTCCGCGCGCAGGCGAATCAGGCGCTGACCCTCGGCCAGTTGTTCGCGCTCGTAGGCGGTCTGATCCACGCGGTCGATCGGGCTCATGCCGTTCAGCGCTGCGCGAAATAGCTCCGCCTCTTCGGCGTTGGCCTCAAGATCGGGGTCGTAGGTTTCGATCTCTTCAAACCGAGTCTTTTCCTCGCCTACCAAGAAGTTGCTCAGTTTCGGCTCAAGGAAGTAATCGAGCAGGCCACTGTCGTCCAGACCCTTCAAGCGCGTGTCGGTATCACCGAGCACGACCTTCTGCCCCAGTGAGTCCGCAGCCTCCCACACCGCATCCAGGGTCTGCTGGCGTAGCAGCCAGAATTTGCGCTGGCCGGTTTCGTACAGTATGTCGGCGTAGCGTGGGTTGCACGGCGGTGACTTATCGTTGCAAAAGGACTCCTGGGAAGCCGGCGCGGGAACAGCGTGAGGATCAAGTTGCAGCACATTGCCGGTCGTAGCTGCGGACGACGTGGGGGGCGTAGTTGCACCCGCCTCACTTGTCGGAGCCGGCCGGACAGGCTGCTGGGGCTTAGCAGGCAGGCTAAGGTTCCAACCGGGCTGAATGTGGTCACTGGTACGGATAAAGGGGTTGAGTTGGCGGAGCTCTGCCACGCTGCTGGCATGGCGCTGAGCGATCTCGCTGAGGGTGTCGCCGGCTCGCACGGTGTAGGTGTTGCTCATGGATCACATTCCTTGTTCGGTGAGGCGCTGCACATCAGTTCGCAGCGAGGTTCCGCAGTTCTGCGGCTGCTCGATGCTGTGGCAGCCCTTTGGCGAAAATGGCCACAACCTCCGGGCGGGCGGACAAGGCTGGGCCGCTGGCGAGTTGCGCCAGAGACAGCAGATGTCGAGTTTCCAGCAAGCCATGTTCGGTCAGGACATTTAAGTTGGCGATCAATTGTGGCCACTGCTGAATGTCAGGTGTCTGGAATTGAGCCGGGTGCTGATAGACCCAATAGCACCAGCGCAGGCTCTCGCTGGCGGCCAACATATCGGCGGTCATGGCCAGGGGGGGAGTGACGACGGCAAGGGGCTCAGGACTTTGGTTTGACCAACCGAGCCAGAGGTCATCCGTGCCGCGCCCTTGGGCCGCCGGGCTATACACTGCCTGCCAGGGGCCGTATAGCGTAGCGGCCTGCTCGCCAGCAGCCAGGGCACAACCCGCCCAGACGGCGGGATCGTAGTAACGGGCTAGGCTGAAGCCCCCCGCGTCTTTTACCTTGAGCAGATGACGGGCCTGGCGTAACCCCGCCTCGGTGTCCGCAACACCAATGGCGATGCCGCTGCGCTGGTCCACGCACAAATGTGCCGCCAGCTGGGCCGCTTCACTGTCTGCTTGGGTCACCACCCAGAGTGGGCTGTGCTCAAGTAAATCGGCAAATTCGGTGTTACTAAACAGCGCCTCGATTAACAGTGTGCCTGGCAAACCATACAGCTCAGTCTTTGCCCGCGGCTGGCGAATGCTATCGATGATGAAGCACAGCGAACTATGCCCGGGTTGCATCGCCTCTTTCAGTGGCTGTGCTGGTTTTTCGAGGAAAACGTTCAGCCATTCAGGCATGGGCAAACCTCCATCGTGCAGGTGCCATTGGATTGTTTGCCGCACATACGGATCAAGGGGGCACCGAGCCGGCTGCTACGCAGAAACAGGCTGGGTAAGACGTTTAACAGCGCCAAGTCGAGGAGATTGCCGGCGCTATCCTCATCCGCCGCCCACGGAATCACCGGCGGCAGAATGCCAATCCCCGTGCCTTTACCCGGCCCACCACCCGAATTGATCTTGATCGTCGCGCCGCTCAGGGTGACGCCGCCGGGGTCGAGTTTGAGGAAGCTGCCGCC
>JBFJZW010000236.1:0-7721 GCA_041621875.1 Pseudomonas sp.
AAGGGCTGGGTGGCCAGGCCGAGCTGCGAGCGGAAGCTCTCCATATCGAACATGGTGCAGATTTCCTGGATTTCGTTGGCCGGATTGAGGGTCCAGAAGGCCATGGCCGAGATGCTCAGGATCTTGTCGCTCGGCGGGTAACCCAGGGCGGGTTTCTGGATGGTACCGATCAGGGTGCTCCAGGTGACCACCTTATGGTCTTCGGCAATGCACTCCTCGATGACCACCTGCAGGTCGGGCATGGCGTGACGGATGTCGAGCACCATCTGGGTGAAGGCCGGGCTGCTGAGCGGGCGGCCGATAAAGGAGCTTTTGTAGAGAAAGTCCCTGCTGTGCAGCTGTTCCGCCAAGGCCAGGCGGCCCTTGTTCCACGACAGATCGATATGGTGGCGTACCACCTTTTTCCGGTCATCCAGCGACATGCCTGCCTCCCTGACGGCTGACTATGGTGAGCAACATTCGGCGCACTTTAGCAGCGTCAGGGGGGAATCCTATTGGCCGAAACGCCAGTGGTGTGGCGTCAGGCTATTGTCATGCCAGGCCGCTGAAGACCAGTGCCTGATAGCCGGCATACAGGGCCAGGACCGCAAAGGCCACGGCGGCCAGGCGGCGAATCAGGGTCAGGGGCAGGCGCTCGGCGGCGAAGTTGCCGGCCAGCACCACCGGCACGTTGGCGATCAACATGCCCAGGGTGGTGCCGAGTACCACCAGCAGGAAATGCGGGTATTGCGCCGCCAGCATCACGGTGGCGACCTGGGTCTTGTCGCCCATTTCCGCGAGGAAGAAGGCAATCAGGGTGGTCAGGAACGGGCCGTAGCGCTTGAAGCTGGAGCTCTCGCCGTCATCCAGCTGGTCGGGGATCAGGGTCCACAGGGCCACTGCGACAAAGCTGGCGGCGAGCACCCAGCTCAGGGTGGCGGGGGAGAAGAAACCAGCGACCCAGTTGCCCATCGCGCCGGCGAGGAAGTGGTTGGCCAGGGTGGCGACCACGATGCCGCTGATGATCGGCCAGGGTTTGCGAAAGCGCGCCGCCAGCAGCAGGGCGAGCAGCTGCGTCTTGTCGCCGATTTCGGCCAGGGCAACGATAAAGGTGGGAACAAACAGGGATTCGAGCATCAGGCTTTCCTAAAGGGGCGGGTCGACACGGCTATGACACGTACAGCCTTCCCGCCCCGGGTAAGGTGTGCGTGTCATAGGTCTGGTCAAACCGCAGGCCCCTCTGAGTGGGCCTTGGGTCGCACGCGCCATGCTCTGCGGAGCAAGTATGTTGACGGGTGCCGGGCGAGCTGGCGCTCGCGGGAGACTACTCCCCTAGGACGGGCGCATTCTGCCCGCTAGGTGGGTAATGGGCAAGTCAGTTTTTTACCGCGCGGTAGATGCGAAAGCCCTTGGCATCGGCCAGGGTCTGGCAGGGGCCGAGGTGTTGCTCGATCAGTGGCGGGTATTTGAGAAAGCTGTTGGCCACCAGGCGCAGTTCGCCCTTGGTCTGCAGATGCCGGCTGGCCTGGCGCAGCAGGTGTTCGGTGGCCTGGTAGTGGGTATGCACGCCTTGATGGAAGGGCGGGTTGCTGAGGATGGCGCTCAGGCCCGTGGGGGCGGCATCGATGCCGTCGCCGCTGATTACCTCGGCCTGTAGGCCGTTGGCGGCCAGGGTCAGGCGGCTGCTCTCGACGGCAAAGGCGTCGACATCCAATAGGGTGATCTGGCTGTCCGGGTAGCGCCGTTTCAGGGTCGCGCCCAGCACTCCGGCCCCACAGCCGAAGTCCAGCAGATGTCCGCTTGGCAGGTTGTCCAGATGCTCCAGCAGCAGGGCGCTGCCGACATCCAGGCGGCCGTGGCTGAAGACCCCGGGCAGGCTGATCACCGTTAGTGGCCCGTCGCTGAGCGGCAGTTGATAGCGTTGCGCCAGGCTGTGCAGATCCGGCACCGTCGGTGCCTGGCTCACCCGTACCTGCCAGAGCTGGCAATGGCGGGCGCTGTCGAGCTTGCGCGCCTGGCCGAAGGCAGTCAGGTGCTTGGCGGCGCGCTCGATGCCGGCGCGTTTTTCGCCGACCAGAAACAGCTCGCGCCCGTCCAGGCGTGCCGCCAGGGCATTGAGCAGGTATTCGCTCAGTTCGCGGGATTTGGGCAGAAACAGCACGGCTGCCTGGAAATCGCGCTCGCCAGGCTGGGTGCCAAAGTGGCAGCGTCCGGCAAAGCGCGTCTCAAGCAGGCTCTGTTCGCCGGCGTGCCAGCTCCAGCCATGGGCTTCGGGCAGCTGGCCGAGCAGGTCGTCGGCCGGCAGGCCGGCAAGTAATAGCGGGCCCTCGAACAGTTCGGCCTGGCGCAGCAGTACTTCGCTTCGCGGGTCCATGGGTGCTCCTCGAAAAAAGTCGCGTAGCTTAGGGGCTGTTGCCGTTTCAGCGCAAACCGCGTTGAAACGGCCCGCTAGTCGACAACGCGTATGGGCGCTCCAGCGAAGTAGGCCCGGGCGTTTTCGCTTATCTGCGCGACGATGCGCTGGCGGGCCTCGCGGCTGCCCCAGGCGCTGTGCGGGGTGATGATCAGGCGCGGGATATCGGCGGCGAGCAATGGGTTGTCGTCCCGCGGCGGCTCGTGGGTCAGCACATCGGTGGCTGCGCCGCCCAGATGGCCGGCGCGCAGGGCGTCGGCCAGGGCCTGTTCGTTGACCAGGCCGCCGCGGGCGGTATTGATGACAAAGGCGGTGGGTTTCATCAGGCTGAGTTCGTGGGCACCGATCAGATTCAGGGTGTCGCGGTTCAGCGGGCAATGCAGGGTCAGGGCGTCGACCTGCGGCAGCAGCTCATCCAGCGGCAGGCGATCGGCCCGTGGCGGCCGGCCTGGCAGCTGGCCGAGCAGCACGCGCATACCGAAGGCTTCGGCCAGCCTGGCCACCGCGCTGCCCAGCTCGCCGTGGCCGAGCAGGCCGAGGGTCTTGCCATGCAGCTCGATGATCGGGTGGTCGAGCAGGCAGAACTGCGACGCCTGCTGCCAGCGGCCGGCGCGTACATCCGCCTGGTAGTCGGGCAGGCGGGTGGCCAGGGCGAGCAGCAGCATCAGGGTGTGTTGCGCCACCGATGGCGTACCGTAGCCCTGGCAGTTGCACACGGCCACGCCGTGGGCGCGGGCGGCAGCCAGGTCGAAGGGGTTGGTGCCGGTGGCGGCGACCAGTACCAGCCTGAGGTCGGGGCAGGCGGCAAATACCTCGGCGTCGAGGGGCACCTTGTTGCTGATAGCCACCTGAGCGCCCTGCAGGCGTTCGATGGCCTCGGCCTTGCTGCTCTGCGGGTAGAGCTGCAGTTCGGCAAAGCACTGTTCCAGGCCCGAGAGATCGAGGTCGCCCAGGTCGAGGGAGCTGTGGTCGAGAAATACCGCACGGGGACTGTTGCTCATCAGCTGTATCTATCCTGTAAGTCTGGGCTGGGAGTATGGTGGCGAGCCTAGCAGAATCATTTCGACGCGGGAGACGCCCCATGTACTGGACTGAATTTTTAGCTGTGGCCCTGATCCACTTGCTGGCGGTGGCCAGTCCAGGGCCGGATTTCGCCATTGTGGTGCGCGAAAGTGTCGCCCATGGACGGCGTGCCGGCATCTTCAGTGCAATAGGCGTGGGCTGCGGGATCTTTATCCATGTGGCCTATTCGCTGCTGGGCATCGGCCTGATCGTGTCGCAGTCGATCGTGCTGTTCAATGCCCTGAAGTGGCTGGCCGCCGCCTATCTGCTGTATATCGGCATCAAGGCGCTGCGCGCCAAGCCGGCCCGTCCGGACGAGGCCGAGCTGAGCCTGGGCGAGGGTGTGCGTTCGCCTCGAGCTGCCTTTGTTGCCGGCTTTGTGACCAATGGTCTGAACCCCAAGGCCACGCTGTTCTTCCTCTCGCTGTTTACCGTGGTGATCAACCCGCATACGCCACTGCCGGTGCAGGCGGGCTACGGGGTTTACCTGGCCGTGGCGACCGCGTTGTGGTTCTGCCTGGTCGCACAGCTGTTCAGCCACCAGCGGGTACGCGCCGGCTTCGCGCGCATGGGCCACTGGTTCGATCGGCTGATGGGCACCGTGCTGGTGGGGCTGGGCGTTAAGCTGGCTTTTACTGAGTTGCGCTAAGCGAGCCGCTGAAACAACAACGCCCCGCATCAGCGGGGCGTTTTTTGTAGTGCATAACCTGTTCAGTCGTCTTTGCCTTTGCTGCGCATAGCCCGCTGCACTTCGCGGTCGGCGTCGCGTTCCTTCTCGGTGTGGCGCTTGTCGAAGTCCTTCTTGCCCTTGGCCAGGGCGATCTCGCACTTGATCAAGTGCGCTTTCCAGTAGATCGACAACGCCACGCAGGCATAGCCCTTCTGCTGTACGGCACTGAACAGCTTGTCCAGTTCGCGTTTGTTCAGCAGCAGTTTGCGGGTGCGCGTCGGGTCGGCGATCACGTGGGTGCTGGCCGTCTTCAGGGGGGTGATGTGGCAGCCCATGAGCCAGGCTTCGTCGTCCTTGAGCAGCACGTAGCTGTCGACCAACTGGGCCTTGCCGGCGCGCAGACTCTTCACTTCCCAGCCGGCCAGGACCAGGCCCGCCTCGAACCTGGATTCGACGAAGTAGTCGTGCATCGCCTTCTTGTTCTGGGCGATGGTGCCTTGCGGATGTTTCTTTTGTTTAGCCATAGGGCGCGCATTATAGGGAGTCACTGGCGCGGGCGCCATGTGCTGAGTGGGGCAAAACGCGGGATTGCGTCCGTCATGGCTACTGGCTATTTCGGCTGCGCTTGAGCCGTTTCGGGTAATCCCCGACAATGCGCGCTCTTTTGCAAGCAGAGCGGGCTAGCCGAACATGGCGAACGACAAGGTCTCGATACACGGTGCCTGGGCCAGCCGGTGGGTGTTTATTCTTGCCGCGACCGGCTCGGCGGTCGGCCTGGGCAATATCTGGAAGTTCCCCTATATGACCGGGATGTACGGCGGTGGGGCCTTCGTGGCCATGTACCTGCTGTGCATCGTGCTGGTCGGGGTGCCGATCATGCTGGCGGAAACTCTGATCGGTCGCCGCGGCCGGCAGAGCCCGGTCAACGCCATGAAGAGTCTGGCGCTCGAAGCGGGCGCATCCAGGCACTGGTCGCTGGCGGCGCTGGTCGGGCTGGTGGCGGCCTTGCTGATTCTGTCCTTTTACAGTGTGGTGGCCGGCTGGTCGCTGGATTACATCTTCGGTATGGGCCGTGGCGATTTCCGCGGGATCAGTGCCGAGGGAGCGGGAGCAGCCTTCGGTGGTTTGACCAGCGATCCCTGGCGGCTGACCCTGTGGCACAGCCTGTTTATGCTGGTGACCGCCATCGTCATCGGCAAGGGTGTGGTGGCCGGTCTGGAGCGCAGCCTGCGGATCATGATGCCGCTGCTGTTCGTGCTGTTGCTGGTGCTGCTCGGCTACAGCCTGACCACCGGCCATTTTATGCAGGGCTTCGATTTCCTCTTCCACTTCGACCCGAGCAAGGTGCAGGACGGTATTCTCGCGGCCATGGGCCATGCCTTCTTCACCCTCAGCGTCGGTGTGGGCTCGATCATGGTCTATGGCTCCTATATGCCGAAGAAGGCCTCGATCGGCAGCACGGTCATCGCCGTTGGCCTGCTCGATACCCTGGTGGCCCTGACGGCCGGCCTGGCCCTGTTCCCCATCGTTTTCGCCGCAGGCCTGGAGCCGGGTGGCGGACCGGGGTTGATGTTCGTGACCCTGCCCATCGCCTTCGGCACCATCGCCTTCGGTCAGATCGTGGGCTTGGTGTTCTTCGTGCTGGTGGCGATAGCCGCCTGGAGTTCGTCGATCTCCATGCTCGAGCCGGCGGTGGCTTACTTTGTCGAACGCAGCGGGCGCAGCCGGGCGCTGGTAACCAGTGTGCTGGCGCTGTTCTGCTGGGTGGTCGGCATGGGTACCGTGCTGTCGTTCAATATTGGTGCTGAGGCCAAGTTCTTCGTCTTTGCCGAGGACGGTTTCCACCTCTACCAGTGGGGTGCCGAGGGCGGGCGCAACTTCTTCGACAGCATCGATTACCTGACCAGTCGCATCCTGCTGCCCCTGGGTGGCCTGGCCTTTGCCCTGTTCGCCGGTTGGGCGATGAACCGCGAGGCGGTGCGCGACGAGCTGGCGATCAAGAATCCCCTGTTGTTCAATCTGCTGTACTGGCTGGTGCGTGTTGTCGCCCCTGTCGGCGTATTGATCGTATTTATTGCGGAGCTGAGCAAGTGACAGCCTGCTACCTGAGTGAAACCATAGCGTTATGAGTACCCATATTCAGCGTTCGGCTTTATTGCCTTATCCGGCCCAGGCGCTTTTCGATCTGGTCAACGATGTCGCCAGCTATCCGCAGTTCCTGCCCTGGTGTTCGGCCAGCGAGGTGCTGGAGGTCAGCGAGACCCATATGCGCGCCAGTCTGGCGGTGGCCAAGGGCGGCCTGAGCCAGCGTTTCGTTACGGTCAACACCCTGGTGCCGGGACAGATGATCAGGCTGAGTCTGGCCGAGGGCCCCTTTAGTCAGCTTCACGGGCATTGGGAGTTCAAGGCCCTCGGCGATACGGCCTGCAAGATCAGCCTGGATCTGACCTTCGATTATGCCGGCCCGCTGGTGCGCGCCACCCTCGGGCCGCTGTTCAATCAGGCGACCAACACCCTGGTCGATGCCTTCTGTCAAAGGGCCAAGCAGCTATATGGATAAGCAGAACATCGTGGTCGAAGTGGTCTATGCCCTGGCCGATAAGCAGAAGTTGCTGCGTCTGAGCCTGCCTCACGGCACCACGGTGCGCCAGGCGGCGTTGCAATCGGGGATGCAGGCGCATTTCCCAGACCTGGATTTACAGAGCAGCCCGCTGGGAATCTTTGGCAAGGCGGTCGCCAAGCCTGATGAGCGGGTGCTGGAAGACGGCGAGCGGGTGGAGATCTATCGTCCGCTGATCGCCGACCCCAAAGAAGTGCGCAAGCAACGCGCGGCCAAGGCGGCCAAAGCCAAGGCGGGCGACGAAGAGGGGTAGCGAGCGTTTTGCCACACAGAAAAAAGCCCGGAAATGTCCGGGCTTTTTTCTGTGTTGGCGTTACTGCGGGTTGGTTTCCAGCGGTTCCGGGGTCGGTACCGGGACGCTCTGCACGCTGTCGACTTCGCGCTGGATCTGTTCCAGTAACGATCCGGGGGCTGGCTTCTCTTCGACTGCCGGACGCGACGTGGCGGGTGCTGTGGTCACGCCGCTGTCTTCGCCGAGGATGGCCTGATCACGGCTGACGCCCGGCATAAAGTCGCCGGATAGGCCCACCAGTTGATCGTCGGCGCTGAAGTTGACGCTGATGCGCTCCTGCAGGCGCTGTCCGCCACCGGGCTGGATGCTGTACAGATAGTCCCAGCGGTTGGTGTGGAAGGTGTCGGTCAGCAGCGGGTTGCCCATGATAAACCGCACTTGCCGGCGGGTCATTCCCGGGCGCAACTGGTCTATCATGTCTTGCGTAACGACATTGCCCTGTTGGATGTCGATTTTATAAACCCCGGGGAATGAACAACCGGCGAGTGCGAATAGCCCTGTAAGGGTAAGGCTGGTCAGCAGGAGCTTGGTTTTTTGCATCGGTGGGCGACTTCCACTATCTTGGCTGGGCAATATAAACCAGGATCATACCCGCAATAAAGGAAGCTGCGAAGCCGCTTCCGTGAGAAAGCAGACCATGGTTGAAAATAGCGAACTACGCAAGGCTGGCCTGAAAGTGACCCTG
>JBFJZW010000237.1:0-7645 GCA_041621875.1 Pseudomonas sp.
CGGCTTCAGCGGCATTCTGAAAGGTGATTACGATCACTTGCCAGAGCAGGCGTTCTACATGGTTGGCAGCATCGAAGAAGCTGTTGAGAAAGCGAAGAAACTGTAATCACCCGTGCGCCCGGCAACGGGCGCTTACGGTCTGTTTGCAAGCTGTTAGTCTGTAAGCAGATCGATACGTGAGGTTAGACATGGCTATGACAGTCCATTGCGACATCGTCAGCGCAGAAGGCGAGATCTTCTCCGGTCTGGTCGAGATGGTGATTGCGCACGGCAACCTGGGTGATATCGGTATCGCTCCAGGCCACGCGCCGCTGATCACCGACCTCAAGCCGGGTCCGATTCGTCTGATCAAACAGGGCGGCGAAGCCGAGGTGTTCTACATCTCCGGTGGCTTCCTGGAAGTTCAGCCGAGTGTGGTGAAAGTCCTCGCCGATACCGTGCAGCGTGCTGCCGATATCGATGAAGCTGCTGCTCAGTTAGCCCTCCAGGCTGCCGAGAAAGCGCTGCATGAGCAAGGCGCCGAGTTCGATTACGGCTCCGCGGCTGCTCATCTGGCCGAGGTCGCGGCTCAGCTGCGTACCGTCCAGCAGTTGCGCAAGAAGTTCGGCGGTTAATTCCGGCGCTTCATCGCAAACGAGTAAAAGGGTAGCCTTGGCTACCCTTTTTCTTGCCTGTCGTTTATTGCCCGGCGCTTGTGCTGATAGCAGCCACCGCTCCGGGATCGCTTAGGATCTGCTCTTATGTCCCTCGATATCGTGATTCTCGCCGCCGGCCAGGGCACCCGCATGCGCTCGGCCTTACCGAAAGTCCTGCACCCGGTTGCCGGCAAAGCCATGCTCGGTCACGTTATCGACACGGCGCGCCAGCTCAAGCCGCAGGGTATTCATGTGGTGATCGGCCATGGCGCGGAGCGGGTGCGCGAGCGCCTGGCGGCCGATGACCTGAACTTCGTGCTGCAGAGCGAGCAACTGGGCACCGGCCATGCGGTGGCCCAGGCCCTGCCGGCGCTTTCCGCCGAGCGCGTGCTGATTCTCTATGGCGACGTGCCGCTGATCGAAGTGGAGACCCTGCAGCGCCTGCTGCTGCAGGTCAGCGAGCAGCAGCTCGGGTTGCTCACGGTGAACCTTAACGATCCGACAGGCTACGGCCGCATCGTTCGCGATGAGACCGGCACGGTGAAAGCCATCGTCGAGCACAAGGACGCCAGCACCGAGCAGCGGCTGATCAGAGAAGGCAACACCGGCATCCTCGCCGTGCCGGGGAAAAAACTGGGCGACTGGCTGGGGCGTTTATCCAACAGCAACGCCCAGGGCGAGTACTACCTGACTGACGTGATTGCCATGGCGGTGGCCGATGGCCTGGTGGTGGCCACCGAGCAGGCGGCCGACGAGATGGAAGTGCTGGGTGCCAACGACCGTATCCAGCTGGCGCAGCTCGAACGCCACTATCAATACCGCGCCGCCCGCCGGTTGATGCTGCAGGGCGTGACCCTGATCGACCCGGCGCGTTTCGACCTACGTGGCGAAGTGACTGTGGGCCGCGACGTATCTATCGATATCAACGTGATCCTCGAAGGCCAGGTTGTCATCGAAGACTTTGTTTCGATCGGGCCGAACTGCGTGATCAAGAATTCGATCCTGCGCAAAGGCGCGATCGTCAAAGCCAACAGCCATCTGGAAGGGGCCGAAGTGGGCGAGGGTGCCGACTGCGGCCCGTTTGCCCGACTGCGTCCGGGTTCGCTGCTCGGTGCCCGCGCCCATGTGGGTAACTTTGTCGAACTGAAAAACGCCGTGCTGGGCGAGGGGGCCAAGGCCGGCCATCTGAGCTACCTGGGCGACGCCGAAATCGGCGCGCGCAGCAATATCGGGGCTGGAACCATTACTTGTAATTATGATGGTGCCAACAAGTTCAGGACGGTGCTCGGCGAAGACGTGTTTATCGGCTCCAACAGCGCCCTGGTCGCCCCCGTAACCCTGGGCGATGGGGCCACCACCGGTGCCGGTTCGGTGATTACCAGTGACGTGCCGGCCAACACCCTGGCCGTGGGCCGCGCCAAGCAGCGCACTATCGAAGGCTGGAAGCGTCCGACCAAGAAGTGACGGTGGACGTAGGATGGGTTAGTCGCGTAGCGGCGTAACCCATCGCTCAAGCAGCATGGGTATCGCTGCGCTCAACCCATCCTACGGCCTTTGGTCGCTTTCAGGCTTGACGAAAAAGCTTCATTAGGTTTTGATTCGCGCCATTATCTTTCGAATCGAAACTTAGCATGTCGAAACGCAACACTCCGCAACGTCGCCATACCATTCTTGCCCTGCTCGCCGAGCAGGGTGAGGTGAGCGTGGACGAGTTGTCGAAAGCCTTCGCCACCTCCGAAGTGACCATTCGCAAGGACCTCGCCGCTTTGGAAAAGAGCGGCCTGCTGCTGCGTCGCTACGGCGGCGCGGTACCCATGCCCCAGGAGCTGATCAGCGATATCCAGCCGATCTCCCAGTACAAGCAGGCCATCGCCCGCGCCGGTGTGGCGCGTATTCGCGAACACGCGCGGATCATTATCGACAGCGGTACCACCACCGCAGCGATGATCCCCCAGCTCGGTCACAAGCCCGGCCTGGTGGTGATGACCAACTCGCTCAATGTGGCCCGCGCCATCAGCGAGCTGGAGCATGAGCCGGTGCTGCTGATGACCGGCGGCACCTGGGACCCGCATTCCGAGTCGTTTCAGGGCCAGGTCGCCGAGCAGGTGCTGCGTTCCTACGATTTCGACCAGCTGTTTATCGGTGCCGATGGCATCGACCTGGCGCGCGGCACCACCACCTTTAACGAACTGCTCGGCTTGAGTCGGGTAATGGCGGATGTGGCCCGCGAAGTGGTGGTGATGGTCGAGAGCGACAAGATCGGCCGCAAGATTCCCAACCTGGAGCTGCCCTGGAGCGGCATCCATACCCTGATAACCGACGAGCGCCTGGATGACCAGGCGGCCGAACAATTACGCGCGCGAGGTATCCAGCTGATTCTCGCGCCGCTCGAAGCCTCTTAAGGAGAAGATGACCATGTGTGGAATCGTAGGCGCAGTCGCCGAACGCAATATTACTGCCGTGCTGGTTGAAGGCCTCAAGCGCCTGGAATACCGCGGCTATGACAGCGCCGGCGTGGCGTTGCTGAATGACCAGGGCGAGCTGCAGCGCAGCCGCCGGGTGGGCAAGGTCGCCGAGCTGCAGAGTGCCCTGAGCGAGCAACCCCTGGCTGGCCGTCTGGGTATCGCCCACACCCGCTGGGCCACCCATGGCGCGCCGAGCGAGCGCAATGCCCACCCGCATTTCTCTGGCCAGGAGCTGGCGGTGGTGCACAACGGCATTATCGAAAACCATGAAGAGTTGCGCATTCGACTCAAGGGCCTGGGTTATGTGTTCAGCTCCGACACCGACACCGAAACCATCGTCCACCTGCTCGAATACACCCTCAGGAGTCACGCCGACCTGGCCGATGCTCTGAAAGAAGCGGTCAAGCAGCTGCACGGTGCTTACGGCCTGGCGGTGATCAGCGCCAAGCAGCCGGATCGTCTGCTCGCCGCCCGTAGCGGCAGCCCACTGGTGATCGGCCTGGGCCTGGGCGAGAACTTCCTCGCCTCCGACCAGCTGGCCCTGCGTCAGGTTACCGACCGCTTTATGTACCTGGAAGAAGGCGATATCGCCGAGATCCAGCGCGACAGCGTGCAGATCTGGGACGCCTCCGGCCAGCCGGTGCTGCGCGAAAGCGTGCAGTACCACGAAGGTGCGGAAGCCGCCGACAAGGGCGAGTACCGCCACTTTATGCTCAAGGAAATCTTCGAGCAGCCCAAGGTGGTGCAGCGCACCCTGGAGGGTCGTCTGGGTAGCAACCAGGTGCTGGTCCAGGCGTTCGGTCCGAAGGCCGCCGAGCTGTTCGCCAAGGTGCGTAACGTGCAGATCGTCGCCTGCGGCACCAGTTACCACGCCGGTATGGTGGCCCGTTACTGGCTGGAAGAACTGGCCGGGATTCCCTGCCAGATCGAGGTGGCCAGCGAGTTCCGCTACCGCAAGGTGGTGGTGCAGGCGGACACCCTGTTTGTCAGCATCTCCCAGTCCGGGGAAACCGCCGACACCCTGGCCGCGCTGCGCAACGCCAAGGCGCTGAGCCCGGAGCAGGGCGGCTACCTGGCCAGCCTGGCGATCTGCAACGTCGGTATCAGTTCCCTGGTGCGTGAATCCGACCTGTGCCTGCTGACCCAGGCCGGCCCGGAAATCGGCGTGGCCTCGACCAAGGCCTTCACCACCCAGCTGGTGGCGCTGATGCTGCTGACCCTGGCCCTCGGTCAGGTGCATGGCAGTCTGAACAAGACCCTGGAGGCCGAGCTGGTGGATGAGCTGCGCCGCCTGCCGACCCGTCTGGACGAAGCCTTGGCCATGGACGCGGTGGTGGAGAAGGTCTCCGAGCTGTTCGCGGAAAAACACCATGCGCTGTTCCTCGGGCGTGGCGCGCAGTACCCGGTGGCCATGGAAGGGGCGCTCAAGCTCAAGGAAATTTCCTATATCCATGCCGAAGCCTACCCGGCCGGCGAGCTTAAGCACGGCCCATTGGCGCTGGTGGACAGCGATATGCCGGTGGTCACCGTGGCACCCAACAACGAGCTGCTGGAAAAGCTCAAATCCAACCTGCAGGAAGTCCGTGCCCGTGGCGGCGAGCTGCTGGTGTTTGCCGACGAGCAGGCCGGTATGCGCAATGGCGAGGGCACCCACGTGGTGAACATGCCGCATATCCACGACCTGCTGGCACCAATCCTCTACACCATCCCGCTGCAGCTGCTGTCCTACTATGTCGCCGTGCTCAAGGGCACCGACGTCGACCAGCCGCGCAACCTGGCCAAGAGCGTAACGGTTGAGTAAGGAGGTACGCCGATGCAACGTGAAGAAGTCAAGAGCAAGCAGGCCGCCGGGGTGTTCTTCGATACCCATGTCATCGTCAACCCGGCCAATACCCAGGAATGGATCGTGCTGTTCAAGAAGGGTGCGGGCACCAGCTTCTTTCTGGTCGACGGCCAGGAGCAGGTGGAGTCCTTCGCCGACCTGAACATGCTGATCGAGGAGTTGCGGCAACTCGGCATCAAAGGTGCAGAGATTCATTTCTGAGTCTCTCGCGCCACTTCGCCACGCAGGTGTCCTATGCCCATCCGCTATGCCCGCCGCCTGACCGGGCGCAGGCGCACTGCCATCGCCAACCGTCACCTGGGTTTTGCCCTGGCCTTTGTCGCCGGGGCGATCAATGCCGGCGGTTTTCTCGCGGTGCAGCAGTACACCTCGCATATGACCGGGATCGTCTCGGCGATGGCCGACAATATCGCCCTGGGGGCTTATCCCCTGGTGCTGAGCGGCCTGGGCGGGGTGCTGTCGTTCCTGCTTGGAGCCATCTGCTCGACCATGATGGTCAGCTATGCCCGGCGGCGGCGGATGCACAGCGTGAACGCCTTGCCGCTGTTGTTCGAGGCCTTTCTGCTGCTGTGCTTCGGCTTTCTCGGTGCGACCCTGGCGAGCATCGAGGGCCTGTTCGTGCCGCTGACGGTGATGCTGCTGTGCTTCATCATGGGCCTGCAGAATGCCCTGATCACCAAGTTGTCGCGGGCGGAAATCCGCACCACCCATATCACCGGCATCGTCACCGATATCGGCATCGAACTGGGCAAGCTGTTCTACTGGAACCGGCGCAAGACCGGCCATCAGCTGGGCGTCATGGCCGACCGGCAACGGCTGCAGGTGCTCACCCTGCTGGGCCTGTATTTCTTTCTCGGCGGGCTGGCCGGGGCCTTCGGTTTCAACCGCCTGGGTTATAGCGCCACCATCCCCCTGGCCCTGCTGCTGGTTGCCCTGGCCAGCGTACCGGCGCTGGATGACCTGCGTTCGCTGGTGCGGCGCGTGCAGCGCGGTTAGACGGTTGGGCAGTCCTTGAACCTGCTAGTGATGGCTGCGTGGAGGAGCGCAGGGCTGGCGTAGCGGATGTTGGTCCGGCTGTCGGTCAGCAACAGCAGTTGTTGATTGGTTTGTCCCTGGTCTGGGTCTGGCGCTGTGGGGCATGGCATTGGATCCGTACTGAAGATCTGGGCAGGCGGTGAATGCACGGGCAAGCGTTGCCGTGCCGTGCCGTGCGGACGCCGCCTGGGTTGAATTCGGGGTGGTGTGCAAACCGCCCGGCGTGCTGCCGGGCGGTTGCGGGTGACGGTCTGTCAGTTACCGGTCGCGCGCATGTGCTGCACGCTGAACATTTCCGGCTTGCTCATTGCCGGGTCGACCTGACCCTTGAACTGGCCGGTGGTGCAGTGCATGGCCTGCACGTCGATCATGCTGAAGCTGTCGTCGATCGACACGCCGCTGCCCTTGTTCTTCGCCAGGTGATGATCGGGGTGGGCCTGGCCGATGGTGAAGGTCTTCCACAGGCTGCCCTTGCGGTCATAGGAAATGGTCCGCGGTACGGTGAAGGTCTGCGCATCCACGTAGTGCACGCGCTTGGACAGCGGGTGGCTGCCTTCGACCGGTGCCGACTCTACCTCGTAGACCTTGCGCAGCTGCCAGGTGATGTTGGGGAAACAGCCGCCCTGGCCGGCGAAGGCCACCACCTGGTAACCGTCGCTGTCCTTGTGGGTTTCGCTGTCCAGGGTCAGGTCGTTGTGGTTGTAGAAGGGCATCAGCAGGAACTTGGTGCCCTTGTAGCTCCAGTTCATGTCGGAGATGCGCCCGTTGTAACCCTCGAAATCCTCGATCATCAGGTCCGAGCCGAGGAAGGCGTCGGTCACCTGGCCGGTGGCCAGGCGGCGCACGCGGCGCTGGAAGCCCAGATAGAGCCAGGAGTTGTCGCGCTTGAGATCGTCCTCGGCGCGGTGGATAAGCAACTGGGTGTTGCGCACGTCATAGGGTTCCAGGACCTTGACGTAGATGCCGCGAAACAGCTGCGAGGGGTTCGGCGTGATCGCCGGCAGCGGCTGCTGGTTGACCCGGCCGGTGAAGTTGAGGAAGTGGAAGTCGAACTTGATGGTGCGCTCGACCTTGGCCGAGTCCAGGTCGCGGTACTTCCAGTAGAACGGCGAGATGGCCGCGCTGTCGCCCCAGTTGTAGCCGTACTTGTAGTTCCAGGCCAGCTTCTCGCCGGCGCGCGGGTCATTGGCGTCCGGCTCCTGGGGGAACGGCCGGCCGGCGACCCAGCCTTCGATCTCGCCGGGCTTGGCACCGAGCTTGACCTTGTCCTGACCCTGACGGGTGGCCTCGACATAGTTGGGGTGCAGGTCGAAGGAGGTGGTCTCGCCGACCTGCATGTCCAGCCAGCCCTTCTCGATAAAGCCATAGAAGGCCGGATCGATGATGTCCTTGAACTGAGCGACGTTGGTCTTGTTGATGGTCAGGCCGGCGCTGAGCCCGGCAAAGGCCGGCTTCTCGGCCTGGTAGGGGTAGAACGAGTTGTCGATCACGGCCGAGTCGGCCTGGGCGACACCTGCGCTCATGGTCAGGGCAAGGGCGGCGAAACGGAAGCGGAATGGCTTGTTCATGGGTCTTCCTCGTGGTGATCAGAAGCTGTAGCGCAGGGTCAGTTGCAGTTCGTCTTCCTTTTGCGCCATGCCGATAGGGCCGGCGCGGAAGCGACCGAG
>JBFJZW010000238.1:0-7644 GCA_041621875.1 Pseudomonas sp.
CCCGCCCCCCCCCACGACGAACGGGCCATCCACGCTTTGGCCGCAGCCCGCAGCAGGGCGTCCATGCTTTTCCAGGAACGCGCGCAGGGCCTGCGACATCAGTATGCGTTGGCGAGGCCGGGCTATCGTGGCAGGATGGCCGGGTTCCGCATCGAGATGTCTCCGCCATGCCGCATACCCCTGCCGAGTCCTTCCCCTTGATTGCAGCCATCGACCTGGGCTCCAACAGCTTCCACATGGTGCTGGCCAAAGCCGACCATGGCGAGATCCGCATCCTCGAGCGCCTCGGCGACAAGGTGCAGCTGGCCGCCGGTATCGACGAAGCCCGCCTGCTCAGCGAGGAAGCCATGCAGCGCGGCCTCGACTGCCTGCGCCGCTTCGCCCAGCTGACCAGCAGCCTGCCGGAAGGCGCGGTGCGCATCGTCGGCACCAATGCCCTGCGCGAGGCGCGCAACCGCGATGTATTTATCCAGCGCGCCGAGGCCATTCTCGGTCACCCGGTGGAAGTCATCTCCGGGCGCGAAGAGGCGCGACTGATCTACCTCGGCGTCTCCCACAGCATCGCCGACACCCCGGGCAAACGCCTGGTCGCCGATATCGGCGGCGGCAGCACCGAGTTCGTCATCGGCCAGCGCTTCGAGCCGCTGCTGCGCGAAAGCCTGCAGATGGGTTGCGTGAGCTTTACCCAGCGTTTCTTCAAGGACGGCAAGATCACCCCGGCGCGCTACGCCCAGGCCTACACCGCGGCGCGCCTGGAAATCATGGGCATCGAGCACGGCCTGCGCCGCCTCGGCTGGGAAGATGCGGTGGGGGCCTCGGGCACCATCAAGGCCATCGGCCTGACCATCCAGGCCGCCGGCCTCGGCACCGGCGAGGTCAATGCCGAAGGCCTGGCCTGGCTCAAGCGCAAGGTATTCAAGCTGGGCGAGGTGGACAAGCTCGACCTCGACGGTATCAAGCCGGATCGTCGCGGTATCTTCCCCGCCGGCCTGGCAATTCTCGAAGCGATCTTCGATGCCTGCGATATCCAGCGCATGAGCCACTCCGAAGGGGCGCTACGCGAAGGCGTACTCTACGACCTGCTCGGCCGCCATCAACATGAGGACGTGCGCGAACGCACCCTCAGCTCGCTGATGGAGCGTTATCACGTCGACCTGGAGCAGGCCGCCCGGGTGGAAAGCAAGGCGCTCTCGGCCCTCGACAAGGTCGCGGACGACTGGGAGCTGAACGACGACTGGCACCGTGAGCTGCTCAGCTGGGCGGCCAAGGTGCATGAAGTCGGCCTGGATATCGCCCACTACCAGTACCACAAGCACGGGGCCTATCTGGTCGAGCACTCCGATCTGTCCGGTTTCTCGCGCCAGGATCAGCAGATGCTCGCGCTGTTGGTGCGCGGCCACCGACGCAATATTCCCAAGGACAAGTTCGCCGCCTTCGGCGAGGAAGGCATCAAGCTGATGCGCCTGTGCGTGCTGCTGCGCTTCGCCATCCTGTTCCACCATATCCGTGGCAGCCAGGAAATGCCCGAGGTGCAGCTCAAGGCCAGCCAGCAGCGCCTGGAAATCGCCTTTCCGCAGGACTGGCTGACCGCCAACCCGCTGACCCAGGCGGACTTCACCCTGGAAGCGGAATGGCTCAAGCGCATCGGTATCGAACTCAGCGTGCGCTGACGCTCACACCCCTGTGCCGCCCTTCAGCGGCCCTCCCCCGGAAACGGCAGAGGGTAGCCAGCCGTCTTTCTTATGACCAGCCATCCATGGCGGCCACTCTACGGGCCGTCGCTACGCGACGTTAGAAATAGAACCCAGCCATTTTTAGCGGGCGCTGACCAGCGGCACCGTCAGCTTGTCCAGCAGCCCGGCCTGGGCGCTGCGCGGGTTCTGATTGCCGGTCGGGCTGCTGCGCAGGTAGCGCCCGTCCGACTGCAGCACCCAGCTGTGGGTGTTGTCGGTCAGATAGACCTCCAGCTCCTTCTTCACTCGCAGAATCAGCTTTTTGCCTTCCACCGGAAAGCAGGTCTCGACGCGTTTGTCGAGGTTGCGCTCCATCCAGTCGGCGCTGGACAGGTAGATCTTCTCCTCGCCGCCGTTAAGGAAGTAGAACACCCGAGTGTGCTCGAGGAAGCGGCCGATGATCGAGCGCACCTGGATATTGTGCGACACCCCGGCGATCCCCGGGCGCAGGCAGCACATGCCGCGCACCACCAGGTCGATCTTGACCCCGGTCTGGCTGGCCTTGTACAGCGCGCGGATGATCTTCGGATCGGTCAGCGAGTTGAACTTGGCGATGATATGCGCCGGCTTGCCGTCGGCCGCCAGGGCGGTCTCCTTGGCGATCATATCGAGCAGGGTCTTCTTCAGGGTGAAGGGCGCGTGCAGCAGCTTCTTCATGCGCAGGGTCTTGCCCATGCCGATCAGCTGGCTGAACAGCTTGGAGACGTCCTCGCACAGCGCCACGTCGGCGGTGAGCAGGCTGTAGTCGGTGTACAGCCTGGCGTTGCCGGCGTGGTAGTTGCCGGTGCCGAGGTGCGCGTAGCGGACGATATCGCCACTCTCGCGGCGCAGGATCAGCATCATCTTGGCGTGGGTCTTGTAGCCCACCACGCCATAGATCACCACCGCGCCAGCGGCCTGCAGGCGGCTGGCCAGGGCCAGGTTGGACTCCTCGTCGAAGCGCGCACGCAACTCGATCACCGCGGTGACCTCTTTGCCGTTGCGCGCGGCTTCCACCAGGGCGTCGACGATTTCCGAGTTGGCCCCGCTGCGGTACAGGGTCTGCTTGATCGCCAGCACATGGGGGTCTTTCGCCGCCTGACGCAGCAGATCGACCACCGGGGTGAAGGACTCGAACGGATGCAGCAGGAGGATGTCCTGCTTGCTGACCACGCTGAAGATGTTCTCGGCGTTCTGCAGCAGCTTGGGGATCACCGGGGTGAACGGCGTGTACTGCAGCTCCGGGTGACTTTCCAGGCCGGTGATGCTGAACAGCCGGGTCAGGTTGACCGGGCCGTTGACCCGGTACAGCTCGCTCTCGCTCAGGTTGAACTGCTTGAGCAGGTAATCGAGCAGCGGCCGCGGGCAAGTATCCACCACCTCCAGGCGCACCGCATCGCCGTAACGCCGCGAGAACAGTTCGCCGCGCAGGGCGCGGGCCAGGTCTTCGACATCCTCGGTGTCCACCGACAGGTCGGCGTTGCGGGTCAGGCGGAACTGGTAGCAGCCCTTGACCTTCATGCCCTGGAACAGGTCGTCGGCATGGGCGTGGATCATCGAGGAGAGGAACACATAGTTGTCGCCGGGACCGCCGACCTCTTCCGGGACCTTGATGATCCGCGGCAACAGACGCGGGGCCGGAATAATCGCCAGCCCCGAATCGCGGCCGAAGGCGTCGATGCCCTCCAGCTCGACGATAAAGTTCAGACTCTTGTTCACCAGCAACGGAAAGGGGTGAGTCGGGTCCAGGCCGATGGGGGTGATGATCGGCGCGATCTCGTCGCGGAAGTAGCGACGCACCCAGGCCTTGAGCTTGGTGTTCCAGAAACGCCGGCGGATAAAGTTGATGTTGTGCTTGGCCAGTGCCGGAAACAGGGTGTCGTTGAGGATCGCGTACTGGCGCTCCACCTGCTCGTGCGCCAGCTCGGCCACCCGCGCCAGGGCCTGATGCGGCTGCAGGCCGTCGGCTCCGGCCTGTTCGCGGGCGAAGTTGATCTGCTTCTTCAGGCCGGCGACGCGGATCTCGAAGAACTCGTCGAGGTTGCTGGAGAAGATCAGCAGGAACTTCAAGCGCTCCAGCAGCGGGTAGGACTCGTCCAGCGCCTGCTCCAGCACGCGGATATTGAACTTCAGCTGGGACAGCTCGCGGTGGATATACAGGCTGCTGTCGTCCAGGTTCGGAATCACCGCCGGGGCCGGCGCTGCGGGTGCCGGCGCGGGCACCGGGGCCACGCTTTCGACCGGCGGGGCCTCCACCACGGCCACGGCCTCGTCGACGACCGGCTGGGCGTCCTGCAGTTCGCTGTTACTGAGTCCTTCGGTGTTCATCGCAAATGTCCCGGGGGCGTCATTGCCCCTGTTTGAGCAGTTCTGCCGCACGTACGGCGAAATAAGTCAGGATGCCATCGGCACCCGCGCGTTTGAAGGCGGTCAGCGATTCGAGGATCACCGCCTCGCCCAGCCAGCCGTTCTGGATGGCCGCCATATGCATGGCGTACTCGCCACTGACCTGATAGACAAAGGTCGGCACCTTGAATTCCGCCTTAACCCGCCAGAGGATGTCCAGATAGGGCATGCCCGGCTTGACCATGACCATGTCCGCGCCTTCGGCCAGATCGGCGGCCACCTCGTGCAGCGCCTCGTCGCCGTTGGCCGGGTCCATCTGGTAGCTGGCCTTGTTGGCCTTGCCCAGGTTGGCGGCCGAGCCCACCGCATCGCGGAACGGGCCGTAGTAGGCGCTGGCGTACTTGGCCGAGTAGGCCATGATCCGCACGTTGCCGTGATCGGCCAGTTCCAGGGCCTCGCGAATCGCCTGCACGCGGCCGTCCATCATGTCCGAGGGAGCGACCACCTGGGCACCGGCCGCGGCATGGGACAGCGCCTGCTTGACCAGGGCATCGACGGTGATGTCGTTCTGCACATAGCCGGACTCATCCAGGATGCCGTCCTGGCCGTGGGTGGTGAAGGGGTCGAGGGCCACGTCGCTGATGATGCCCAGCTCCGGGAAGCGTGCACGCAGGGCGCGGATCGCGCGCTGAGCGATGCCCTCCGGGTTCCAGGCCTCCTCGCCGAGCAGGGATTTTTTCTCCAGCGGCGTCACCGGGAACAGCGCCAGGGCGGGAATGCCCAGGCCCACCCACTTCTCCGCTTCCTGCAGCAGCAGGTCGATGGACAGACGCTCGACGCCGGGCATCGAGGCAATGGCCTCGCGACGGTTTTCGCCATCGAGGACGAATACCGGCAGGATCAGGTCATCGACGCTCAAACGATTCTCGCGCACCAGCCGCCGGGAAAACTCATCGCGGCGATTGCGCCGCAGGCGGGTGGCGGGGAACAGACGATTGGCGGGGGTAAAGCTCACGGCAGACTCCAGAGCCCGGGTCGACGGGCGAGTGTGACAGTTATAAGCGGTCATTATGACCAAAGTATGACGGCACACGACAGCGCTGCGACCGCTTGCCGCAAGCGGATCCAGAATAGCGGGGGAAAAATCCGCGGCATAGCGCGGCACGCCTCGGCCAGCGCCTTTATTTCAGCCGGGACACCCCCTTGCGCACCGCCACGGCGGTGCAGCCGGCAGGACACCCGAGCGCGCTACGCCGTCCCCTGACCCCGTCGGACTCAGGCGGCTACCGCGCGCGGCTCACCCGGCGTGCGGGACAGCGCCACCAGGCTGAGCAGGCTGTAACCCAGCAGCAGCGGCCAGACCAGCGATTGCGCCGGCAGCAGGCCGAGTTGCAGGGCCAGCCAGGCCGCCGGCAGATTGAACGCCAGGCGCAACAGCTCCAGACGCCTGGCCGTCGGGCGGTTTTCCAGCCAGGTGCCGATCACGTACAGGCCGCCGGCCATCCAGACCAGCCCCAGCAGCAGTGCCGTCGTGCTCAGCTCGGCAGCCAGCGCCAGCAAACCGGTACCGGCAAGCACATAGAGACTGAACTGGACGGTGGCGTAAGCCTGCTGGCCGCGGCTCAGCGGCACTTCGAATTTAACGAACCGGCTGAGGTCGGGCTTTACCTGCGGGTACCTGGCCGCCACATCGGCCGGCCGCCAGCCGGTGGGCATAAACCAGATACGCAACCTGTCCCACCAGGACTCGGCGCGCAGCGCATCGCGCCAAAGGGCCACATAGAACTGCGCATTGGCCCACAGCGGGTTCCAGCTGGCCAGCGGCGTGGTCACGCCGAAGATCACCGGCTCGGCGTCCAACTCCTCCTGAAAGGTGCCGAACAACCTGTCCCAGAAAATGAACACGCCGCCGTAATTGCGATCCATATACGTAGCATTCTGCGCATGGTGCACGCGGTGGTTGGACGGCGAGACAAACAGCCACTCGAACCAGCCCAGCTTGGGAATATGCCGGGTATGCACCCAGAACTGGTAGAGCAGGTTGAGCGCCGCCACCGTCAGAAACACCAGCGGCGGCACCCCGACCAGGGCCATGGGCAGGTAGAAGATCCAGCCGAAGATAAAGCCGGTGCTGGTCTGGCGCAGGGCGGTGGAGAGGTTGTAATCCTCGCTCTGGTGATGCACCGAATGGGCCGCCCACAGCACATTGCGCTCATGCCCAAGGCGGTGGTTCCAGTAGTAGCAGAAGTCGTAGAAGACGAAGGCCAGCAGCCAGACCCAGAGTGGTTCGGCGGACAGTTCGAGCAGCGCCAGCTGCTGCCAGGCCAGGGTGTAGACGAACAGACCGACCACCCGGGTCAGCAGGCCCGCGGTGGTCGACAGCACACCGGCGCTGAGGCTGTTGATGGCGTCGGCCAGACGGTAACTGCTGACCCCGCGCCAGTGATCGGCCAGCAGTTCCAGGGCGATCAGCACAAAGAAAAAAGGTACGGCGTAGAGGATGTAATTCATAGTGTCGCCAGAGCGTTGTACGGCTAGGATTGCTAAGAGAATTCTAGCCGTTGGCCCCCTGTGCCCTCGCGGCGCACCATGCCAACCTGGGGGGCATATGGCGACAGACAACAACAGGATTCAACCCGGTACGGCTCGGCATTTCAGGAGTATTTGATGAACAAAAAAGTCGCGGTGATTCTTTCCGGCTGTGGTGTCTACGATGGCGCGGAAATCCATGAAAGCGTGATCACCCTGCTGCGTCTCGACCAGCGCGGTGCCCAGGTGCAGTGCTATGCCCCCAATGTGCCGCAACTGCATGTGGTCGACCATTACAGCGGCGACGAGATGAACGAGACGCGCAACGTACTGGTGGAGTCCGCGCGCATCGCCCGCGGCCAGATCAAGGACGTCAAGGAACTGCATGTCGGCGATTTCGACGCGCTGATCCTGCCCGGCGGCTTCGGCGTGGCGAAGAACCTCTCCGACTTCGCCATCAGCGGCGCAGGCTGCACCGTGCAGGCCGACGTACTGAGCGCCGCCCAGGCCTTCGTCAAGGCCGGCAAGCCAGTCGGCCTGATCTGCATCGCGCCGGCCCTGGCGGCGAAGATCTTTGGCAGCGGGGTGATCTGCACCATCGGCAACGACCACGACACCGCCGCGGCCATGACCCAGATGGGCGCGGTCCACCATGAGTGCGAAGTCAGCGAAATCGTTGAAGACCATCAGCGCAAACTGGTCAGCACCCCGGCCTATATGCTCGCCCAGTCGATCAGCGAGGCGGCCTCGGGGATCAACAAGCTGGTCGATCGGGTACTGGAGCTGACCCACCACGACTAGTGTCGTGACACAGGTCATTGTCGTGGAGCCCCATGCGCCGTTAGCCATGGCTTGCAGGAGCCAGCCATGCCGGCGATTCGCACGCATGGCGTGCTCCTACATGTTTGCGACATTTGAACCCTAGTCCGTTCCTGCCAATCGGCGCGGCACACCGGCCGCGCCTCTGGTCAAACCGAGCGGGATGCGGCAGTTTGCTCTGACACTCGCCCAGGCTCAGCCCCCATGACCCACCCACCCAGCGTGCTCGATGCCGAAC
>JBFJZW010000239.1:0-7607 GCA_041621875.1 Pseudomonas sp.
CCAGGCTCTCATCGAGCTCAAATTTGCGGAAGTTGTTGGAGAAATACAGCACACCGTCCTTGGTCAGACGGGCCATGGCCAGGTCGAGCAACTGCACATGATCGCGCTGGATATCGAAGATGCCTTCCATGCGTTTGGAGTTGGAGAAGGTCGGCGGGTCGATAAAGATCAGCTCGTATTCGCCACGGTCTTCGGCCAGCCAGGCCATCACGTCGCCCTGCTCCAGACGGTTCTTGTCCGAATAGCCATTGAGCGACAGGTTGCGCCGCGCCCAGTCCAGGTAAGTCTTCGACAGGTCGACGCTGGTGGTACTGCGCGCGCCGCCCTTGGCCGCATGCACGGTGGCGGTAGCGGTGTAGCAGAACAGGTTGAGGAAGCGCTTGCCGGCAGCCTCTTTCTGAATGCGCAGACGCAGCGGACGGTGATCGAGGAACAGCCCGGTATCCAGGTAATCGGTGAGGTTGACCAGCAGCTTCACGCCGCCCTCGCTGACTTCCATAAACTGGCCCTGGGTGGCCTGGCGCTGGTACTGCTTGGTGCCGCTCTGGCGTTCGCGGCGCTTGATCACCACCTTGCTCTTGTCGACGCCCAGCGCCTGCGGAAGCGCGGCGATGGCGTCAAACATACGGGCCTTGGCTTTCTCCGGGTCAATGGACTTGGGCGCGGCATATTCCTGCACATGCACCCAGTCACCATACAGATCCACCGCCATGGAATATTCCGGCATATCGGCGTCGTACAGGCGGTAGCACTCAACGCCCTCCTTGCGCGCCCACTTGCCCAGTTGTTTGAGGTTTTTCTGCAGACGGTTGGCAAACATCTGCCCGCCTTCACTCAGGCGCGCCTGCTCAACCACCGGAGCAGGTGCAGGAGCCGGTTTGATCGGATTGCCATTCTTGTTGTACTGGCGCTCCAGCGGAGCCAGCGGGGATTTGTCCGCCTCGGCCTGCTCGCGTTCACGTTCACGCTGCTCAGGGGTACGGCGCTCGCCGGTGACGAACTGTTCGGGCTGCACCTTGATCAGCAACAGCTTGCACGGCAGCGCGCCGTTCCAGAAGGCGTACTGCTTGTGGCTGCGGATGCCCATGCGCTTGCCCAGATCCGGCGCGCCGGTAAAGACCGCTGCCTCCCAGCCCATGCAGGCCTGACGCAGGCGCTCGCCTAGGTTCTGGTAGAGGTAGAGCAAACTGGCTTCATCACCCAGGCGCTCGCCGTAGGGTGGGTTACAGATCACCAGGCCTTTCTGGTTCTGATCCGGACGCGGCTCGAAGGTCGCCACCTCGCCCTGATAGACCTTGATCCAGTCACCCATGCCGGCGCGTTCAATATTGTTGCGCGCCGGCTGAATCAGTCGTGGGTCGGCCTCATAGCCGCGAATCCACAGCGGCGGTTTGGCCATACCGGCTGCTGCGCGCTGCTCGGCCTCGGCATGCACTTTCTTCCACAAGGCCGGCACATGGCCCAGCCACTTACTGAAGCCCCACTGCTCGCGGGTCATATTCGGCGCGATGTCGGCGGCGATCATCGCAGCCTCGACCAGGAAGGTGCCGACGCCGCACATCGGGTCCGCCAGCGCGCCGCCTTCGGCCGCGATGCGCGGCCAGCCGGCGCGAATCAATACGGCAGCGGCCAGGTTTTCCTTCAGCGGTGCAGCGCCCTGCTGCAGGCGGTAGCCGCGCTGGTGCAGGCTGTGGCCGGACAGATCGAGGGAAAGAATCGCCTCGCCACGATCCAGGCGCAGGTGAACGCGCAGGTCCGGGTTGAGCTTGTCGACCGATGGCCGCGTACCGTCTTTCAGGCGCAGCTTGTCGACGATGGCGTCCTTGACCTTCAAGGCACCGAAATGGGTATTGTCGATGCCCGAGCCATTGCCGCTGAACTCCACGGCCAGGCTGCCGGTGGACTCCAGGTGTTCGAACCAGTCGACCTCCAGCACGCCTTCGTAGAGGCTCTGGGCGTCCTGCACGCTGTAGCGCTTGAGCACCAACAGCACCCGGTTGGCCAGGCGCGACCACAGGCACAGACGATAGGCGGTTTCCATGTCGGCCATGCCTCGAATGGCCGAGGTGTGCTCACGCGCCTCTTCAAGCCCAAGCTTGCTGGCCTCTTCAAGCAGCAAGCCTTCCAGGCCCTTGGGGCAGGTGAGAAAGAGTTCGTAACGATCCGACATGGGAGCTTCCAGTGTGCCTAAGGCAATAAACGGCGTGCAGTAGAATCAGCACGCCCAAAATAAGTGACAAAGCGTCGCAGCGCGACCCTTCGTCGGAATAAACAACAGCCGCAATCGCAATTAATTCGCGATAGCAAAACACCAGTACTGTCCCCGCATACGCCCACAGCATAGGCCTCGGGGTGAAAAAGCGGCATCCAACCGCAACGCCTTATGGCTTGGCCCGCAAAAATGTTACGCCCTTATGACGAAACGATCATTCACAGGCCCCGGCGCATTCGTTAGAAATCTACCTAGGCCATCGCCGCAAGGGCGATGGCAAGGAGGCTCGCGACGCCGGCAGCGGACTCCGTAGGCAGAACTTTCTCTGCCTGACCTTGCTACAAGGTCTAAAGGACATAACAGTCAACATTGAGGGCTTCACCCTATGAGAAGACTTAAGCGTGATCCGTTAGAAAGAGCCTTTTTGCGCGGCTATCAATATGGGATCAATGGTAAATCCCGCGAACTTTGTCCATTCACCCTCCCGTCCGTACGCCAAGCCTGGTTAAACGGCTGGCGCGAGGGACGCGGTGATAACTGGGACGGCATGACCGGCACTGCCGGCATCCATCGACTCAACGAACTTCACGCTGTCGGCTGATCAAGGAACCCTACCGACTTCCAGGCACGCTCCATCCGAGCGGCGGGCGCAAGCCCAGGGGCTCCCTTAGGGGGCCCTTTTTTATGGCCTGCCATCCATGGCGGCCACCCTTCGGGCCGTCGCTACGCGACGTTAAAAATTCCTCCCGGTAATTTTTTATGGCCTGCCATCCATGGCGGTTACCCTGCGGGCCTTCGCTATGCGACGTTAAAAATGACCCCCGGCCATTTTTTATATCTAGGCTTTGGCTGGTAACGCGGCAATCGCATCGACCGCTTCGCGAATCAAGGCCGGCCCCTTGTAGATAAACCCGGAATAAATCTGCACCAGGCTGGCACCGGCGGCGATCTTCTCGGCCGCATGCTTGCCCTCGGTAATACCGCCCACCGCGATGATCGGCAGACGTCCCTTCAATTCGCCCGCCAGCACCTTGACGATATGGGTGCTCTTGTCCCGCACCGGGGCACCGGACAGGCCACCGGCCTCGTCGGCACATTCCAGGCCATGCACCCCTTCGCGGCCCAGGGTGGTGTTGGTGGCGATCACCGCATCCATGCCCGCCTCAACCAGCGCATTGGCAACTTCTACGGTTTCCTCGTCACTCATGTCCGGAGCAATCTTGATCGCCAATGGCACACGCTTACCATGCTGTGCGGCCAGATCCTCCTGACGCTGACGCAAGGCTTCGAGCAGCTGCTTGAGCGAGTCGCCAAACTGCAGACTGCGCAACCCTGGGGTATTCGGCGAGCTGACGTTCACCGTCACATAGCTGGCGTGGTTATAGACCTTATCCAGACACAGCAGGTAATCGTCCACCGCACGCTCGACCGGGGTATCGAAGTTCTTGCCGATATTGATGCCCAGCACACCCTTGTACTTGGCCGCCCGCACCCGGGCCAGCAAGTGATCTACGCCGTGGTTGTTGAAACCCATGCGATTGATGATCGCCTCGGCTTCAGGCAGGCGGAACAGGCGCGGCTTGGGGTTGCCCGGCTGCGGCCGCGGCGTGACGGTACCGATCTCGATAAAGCCGAAGCCGAGCTGGGCAAAACCGTCGATGGCATCGCCGTTCTTGTCCAGGCCGGCGGCCAGGCCAACCGGGTTGACGAAGTCCAGACCCATTACCTGAACGGGCAAGGCTGCCGGGCTCTTGGTCAACAAGCCATTGAGCCCCAGACGGCCACCGGCACCAATCAGATCGATGGACAGCTCATGGGAGGATTCCGGGGACAGTTTGAACAGCAGCTCGCGGGCCAGGGTATACATGGGCAGGCTTAGCTCGATAGAGTGACAAAGGCCGCGATTATAGCCGCCTGGCCGCCTCATAGGCGAGGCGCAAGGCTGCTTCAGCTCAAACGGCGCAGGCTCAGCAATTCGCCGGCGGCACTAAACTCGAGCTCGAAGGAACCATAGACGCCTTCGCGAGTCAGAAACTGCCGAAAATGATGGGCTGGCACACTGACCCGGCGGCCGTCACGACTGCGCAGCAATATGCGATTAGCATGGCCCTGATAGACCGCACGCAAGCGCTCGGCGGACAACGCAATATCCAGTACCAGACTGGGCATGGAGGCACCTACGCAAATGAATGCGGCAATATTGCCACAGGCAACCGCAAAGCCCGCTGAAAAACCTGCCAAATCAGTCGATAAAGCCTGTGCAGCGGCCTTATGCCTCTGCCAAACTGGCATTGCTGACTATGGAGTTTCCACCCGGCCATGAGTTTGTCTGAGCAGCCCCCTACCCTCAGCTCACGCCTTGGTGCCCTGGCCCAACGCCTGGGCCTTATAGGTCGCGCGCCTCGCCAAATACTTGAGCGCGCCAGCCAGTTGCGCCTGCCATTCGCCCCCCTGCCCGAGATCCGTGACAGCATCTGCTGGCAGGACGGACCTCAACTGCATCGTTTGATCGATCTACCACGTGGCGCGCTTTCCGGCCCCGTGCAAGAAGACAAGGCTCAGGCCCACGCTGCCTTGATTCGCATCATCGAACTAGAGGAGCGCCAGCTGAGCTCATTCGACCTGCGCAAGATCGATGGCCTTTCCGTGTGCAACACCGACCAAGCCGTCTTCGCTAGCTTCGAGGACTATGCCGCAAGCCAGGCATGCCGCCAGGTGCGCATCATCAGCTACAAGGACTTTGTTAAAACCATCAGCTTGGCTCTGCCGCGCTTCCTGGCCGGCGAACGCATCAATCTGCGGCAGGCCAGCTGGCATGGCGAGCGGGTGTTCTGGGCCGGCGAGCATCACCCCCAGGCTTTTGCCTGCGCAATAGCCTATGCCCGCCGCCGCGAACTGGAAATCAGCCTGCCCGCGGACCTCAGCCACTACCGCTTGAGTGCCCTGGGGCTGAACGAGTTGCAACAGCAGTACCATGCCCTGGCCATGCCGGCAGCCGCCTGGAGTGACCCGGCATTTATGGGGCTGCTGCTCGATAACGGCCTCCCCTATGCGCGCCTGTCGCTGCTACGCAGCCCAGGCGACCCGGAAATCCTTCTACTGCCCAAATACTCTGCCGAAGCCACCGCACTGGGCGAAGGCCTGCGCCTGGCCGGCGCACCGGATGTGGTGGGGTATTTGCAGCGGTTGAACGCGCCAGGCTAAACCCAAGCGCAGTTGCCCCCGTAACCACATCGACCTGACCCTACGGGGTGCCCCGACCGCGATAACAACAAAAACCCGCCACTCTCCTCAAGTGGCGGGTCAGTTTATTGTCTTATTGCCGATGGGCTAAACGGTATCGACCTTCAGGGCATTATCTGCCAGCAAGCCATCAATCACGGTCGCTGCGTTGGTGCTGTCGTAGTAAGCGACGCTGGACAAGTTCACCCCATCCAACACTATGGTCGGACCGGCAGTGCCTGCGCCCGCACCATCGACATCAACCGTAATGGTGGTACTGGGTCCGAAAGTGAAACTCAAATAGTCATCCAATTCATTGCCATCTGGAGTGCCGGAGAGGCCTGTCAGCAACTGCGAAAGATCCAGCGCATCCGAACTTCCCCCAACAGTATCGACCGTGAAATCGGTGATATGGTCGACCCCCGAAGTATCACCCGCCTGCCACAGGAAGGTATCTATTCCTGCCCCCCCTGTCATAGTGTCGTTACCCAGACCACCGATCAGGATATCGTCGCCATCTCCGCCGAGCAGAGTGTCATTACCGCTGCCACCGAACAGGATATCGTTACCACCTAAACCACTCAGCGTGTCATCACCGGCACCACCATAAAGCGTATCGGCATTAACAGTACCAATGACATTGTCATTACCAGAAAGAGCGGCCGGCTCGACCGTCACGTAGATATTCCCCGCAACAGAATCACCATCCGCATCGGTCAATTTCACACTGAAATCCATATCAACACTTGATCCTGCGTTTGTTGTTTCAACAGATAAATTGCTTAAGGAAAATTTGCCGTCAGTGGTGCTCGGAGTTCCGGCATTGAGTACCTCAAGTCGATCATAACCATCTGTTGTATAAGTGATAACGCTATATCCAGCTTGCAACCCCTGGATTAGAACCGTGCCTGAGGGATCAAAGTCCACACTTACACCCGCAATTGTCGCATCGGCAGTCACTGTCCCTATCAGCACACCAAGGTTATTATAAATTTTTACTTTGTTGATCGTTACCAAGGGGTCATCACCGAAATTGTGAGTACCAATGGTTTGGTTCGCTGCTCCCTCGTTCGCATCGTAAGCCTTGAGCAGTACATCAGCAGTCGTACCTTGGGAAACCTGGTCGATAGTAAAGCGAAAACCATTGACCGTTGTATGCTGACCAATAGTGAATCCATCATCCGAGGAGCCACCACCATTCGCATGAAAAGTGAAGTCACCAAAATCAATACGCAGCCCCTTATCTGGATTAGCAATATCAATAAACTGGCCATCCACAGCCACATCGTCGCTATCACTATTTACAGAACCTGCATTAATCGGCGTGAAGAGCATCTCAAGGGTATCTGCAGTCGTCGACTCAATGATCTTAAACGGAGGATTCCCTGCTTCACCACCTGACAAGTTACTAAACGTTGAACCAGAGCCATTGTCGATGGTGCCGACCATAGTTAGCGTGTAGGTGTCATCATTTGCATCAAGACTGCCGTCCTGATTGATTTCCACGGTATACACAGTATTGGCACCGCTTATAGTCCCCTCGGTAAGCGCCGTCGACCCGGTTAAGGTCTTACCATCGTCCGAAACATACAGACGAATGTCGATGCCACCTGATTTGAAACCACTTAAAGTGCCATCAACTGCAGTAAAAGTAACCGACCCCAGCTGGTCTGCCCCAGTGTTGTCGTCGATATTGCCATCGATATCCAACGTTCCAATCGCCACCGAACCAACCGCATTATTCAGATAAGTGCTTTGAGGAGTAAAAGCTGTCGGTACGTCGTCAATGATGTCCACCAGGATGGTACCGGTGGTGGTGTTGCCGTTGGCATCCGTCACCGTGTAGCTGAAGCTGTCCCTGTCTTGCTCGGTGGTGACGCCGTTATCGGCCGTCGCCCCGTCGAAGGCCGTGTCCAGTGTGTAGGTGTAAGTACCGTCGGTATTGAGCACCAGGTTGCCGTAAGCACCATTAGCGCTGCTGGTCAGCGTGTAGGTGTACGGGCCTGAGCCGCCCGACGGGGTGATCGCGCCATTGAAGATTTCGCTGTCGCTCGCCGCATCGCTACCAATCACTGGCAGGCCCGCTTCATTGACCAGCGCATCTGTGTCGCTCGCCGTCAGCGTGACGTTGTTTACGCTGATCGTCAGCGTCGTGGTCGACTGGTCGCCGTCA
>JBFJZW010000240.1:0-7468 GCA_041621875.1 Pseudomonas sp.
CCGACAGCCTCAAGGGTCTGCCCGGGGTCTACGCCCTGGCCGGCGACACCGACGGCATCGACGGCTCGGAAGACAACGCCGGGGCCCTGATGACCCCGGACAGCTATGCCCGCGCCCACGCCCTGGGGCTGAGCAGCAGCGACGAGCTGGACAACAACAACGGCTATGGCTACTTCACCGCCCTCGATCAGTTGATCGTCACCGGGCCGACCCGTACCAACGTCAACGATTTCCGCGCCATTCTGATCCTTGAGAACCCTGCCAAATGAACGCCGACAAGAAAGTAAAAATCCTCGCCACCCTTGGCCCAGCGATCAAAACCATCGACGATATCCGCCAGTTGGTGGAGGCCGGAGTCAACCTGTTCCGCCTCAACTTCAGCCACGGCGAGCACGCCGACCACGCCCAGCGCTACACCTGGGTGCGCGAAGTCGAGCAGCAGCTGAACACCCCGATCGGCATCCTCATGGACCTGCAAGGACCTAAGCTGCGCGTCGGCCGTTTTGCCGAGGGCAAGGTCATGCTGCAACGCGGTCAGACCCTGCGTCTGGATCTGGACAGCACCCCGGGCGACGTCAACCGGGTCAACCTGCCCCACCCGGAAATCATCGAAGCGCTGCAGCCGGGCATGAGCCTGCTGCTCGACGATGGCCGCCTGCGCCTGCAGGTCACCGCCAAGCACAACGATGCAGTGATTACCGAAGTGATCGCCGGTGGCGAGCTGTCTGACCGCAAAGGCGTCAACGTGCCGGAAGCCGTACTGCAGCTGAGCCCGCTGACCGAGAAGGACCGCCGCGACCTGAGCTTCGGTCTGGAGCTGGGCGTGGACTGGGTGGCGCTGTCATTCGTGCAGCGCCCGGAAGACATTATCGAAGCCCGCCAGTTGATCGGTGATCGCGCCTTCCTGATGGCCAAGATCGAGAAACCATCCGCGGTGATTCACCTGGAAGAGATCACCAAGTTGTGCGATGCGATCATGGTCGCCCGTGGCGACCTGGGCGTGGAAGTGCCGGCCGAGAACGTGCCGCGCATCCAGCGCGACATCATCCGCACCTGCCGCCAGCTCGGTAAGCCGGTGGTGGTGGCCACGCAGATGCTCGAATCCATGCGCTTCTCCCCTGCGCCGACCCGCGCCGAGGTCACCGACGTGGCCAACGCCGTGGCCGAAGGCGCCGATGCAGTGATGCTCTCGGCGGAAACCGCCTCCGGCGATTACCCACTGGAAGCCGTGCAGATGATGAGCAAGATCATTCGCCAGGTGGAAAACGGCCCGGACTTCCAGGCCCAGCTCGATGTCAGCCGCCCGCAAGCCGAAGCCACCGCCTCGGATGCGATCAGCTGCGCGATCCGCCGCATCAGCACCATCCTGCCGGTCGCCGTGTTGGTCAACTACACCGAGTCGGGCAACTCCAGCCTGCGCGCCTCCCGCGAGCGACCGAAAGCGCCGATCTTGAGCCTGACCCCGAGCCTGGATATCGCCCGGCGGCTGAGCGTGGCCTGGGGCGTGTACTCGGTAGTCAATGCGCGCCTGCACAAGGCCGAGGACGTCACCCGCACCGCCCTGGAAATTGCCCAGGCGCAAGGCATGGCCAAGGCCGGCGACACCCTGGTGATCACCGCAGGCGAGCCATTCGGCCAACCGGGCAGCACCAATAGCCTGCGTATCGAAACACTGAGCTAAGCGCAATCCGGCGCAAACACGGCTTTGCGCACTACAAATCCCACGCTGGCCCAGCCAGTTTGCAGGCGTCCAGATGGACGCCTCTTTTTATTCCAGGGTAAGCCTGCATGCAGCCACTGCCTCTGCCCAATCGTCATGCTCTGCAAGGGTTTCGCGCCCTGCTCAATGGCTTTAGCCAGATCTTTCTGCAAGCCCATCCCGGCTGCGGTTTGCTGGTGCTGTTGGCGATTGCCATCGGCGCACCGCAGCTGCTCGGCGGCGCACTGCTCGGCTGTCTTAGCAGTACGCTGACGGCGCAACGTCGTGGTTATGCCAAAGCCGATATCGAGCTCGGTCTGTATGGCTACAACGGGGTTCTGCTGGGCCTGCTGATCAGCCTGCAGTTCGCCTGGTCGGCGCTGCTGCCGCTGCTGATCATGGTCAGCGCCGGGCTTTCCAGCCTGTGGCTCGCGCCCTGGATGCAACGCATGCGCGAGCGCCAGTGGCTGCCCGCCTTCACCTTGCCCTTTGTCGTTTTGAGTTGGTTGTTGCTATGGCTGGCACCCGCCCTGCAGCTTGAGTTGGCGCTGGCCACCCCAGGCCAGGCGCAACCGCTCGACTGGTGGGCCGGCCTGATCGCCATGGCACGCGGCTTGGGCCAGGTGATCTTTCTCGACCAGCCATTGGCCGGCGTTTGCCTGCTGCTGGGCCTGTTACTGGCCGACCGGCGCGCGGCCTGCTGGGCGCTGCTGGGTTCCACCGGCGGGTTGGCGCTGGCGCTGTACCAGGGTTTGCCGCAGCACAGTGCGCTGACCGGCCTGTATGGCTATAACGCCGCCCTGGCGGCCATCGCCCTCAGTCAGGTTCATCGGCGGCCCTGGCTGCCGGCCCTCGGTATCGCCCTGGCCCTGCTGCTGCAACCCGGCTTCAGCGCCCTGGGCCTGCCCGCGCTGACCATGCCCTTTATCCTCAGCTGCTGGCTAATCCAGGCCGGCCGCAACTGCTGGCAACGGGCGGTGGCGGCGAGCGCCCCACGGGGCAAATACTGAACTGTGTTCAGCGCGCCAGCAACTGCCTGGCCTGTTCCGCCATCTGCCGGATCAGAGCGCTGGCAGCAGGGTGCTTGCCATCGCTGGAGCGACTGACGGCATAAAGCGTCACCATGATGCATGGATGCAATTCGCGCACTTGCACAGCCTCGGAGGTGTGGACAAGCGCGGTGAACGGGTCCACCACCGCCAGGCCGAGCCCTGCCTCCACCAACGAACGCGCCACCTGATAGGTCTGTACGTAGGTGGTAATCACCGGTGCATCCTCCATTTCATCCAGCTGGCTGCTCAACAGACTGCCCAGGCCATCGCGAGTGTCCAGGGCAATCAGCGGCCGGCCCGCCAGCTCCTGCAGGACCATGGGTTTGCCGGACAGCACCTCGCTCCACTGGCCGCGGCCCGCGATCACCCGCATGCAGCCCTGAGCCAGGGTCTCACTACGCAGCGCTGGATGCTTAGGCTCCTGCAGACTGAAACCGATATCCGCCTCATGCAGCAACAGACTCTCGACCAGCTCCCGAGTGTGATGGGTCGCCAGCACACAGGGTGTCTTCGGGTAGCGTCGCCGCCACTGTGCGATGCTCGCCGGCAGCAGGCTCTGCGCCAGGGTCGGCGTGGTGACAATGCGCAAGGGGCGGTCGCCATGACTGCGCAGATTGCCGGCCAGACGGCGAACCTCCCGCAGGTCGTCGAATACCTTGCCGGTGGCCTCCTCCAGCAGGCGCGCCTCCGCAGTGGGGTGCAACTGCCCGCGAATCCGGGAGAACAGGCTGAAGCCGAGTTGTGCCTCGGCATGACGCAGCGCCTTGGTCGCCGCTGGCTGGGTGATATTCAGCAGCTTGGCGGCACCGGTGACCGAGCCGGTCTGCAGAATTGCCTGGAAAATTTCGATATGACGCAACCGCACGAAGATTTCCTATCACTGGGTAGAAGATTCGAAGACGGAACTATGGCGCTCCGAGCCACAGCATAGCGCTTCGCCCCATAACCTGAGGTAATGGCAGCGCTGCATCTGTTCATTCGATCTCCGCTGCCAAGGGCGGCAAGCTGGCCCCATTGAGCAGTCATGGAGGCACGAATGAGCAAGCACGTCGCGATAATCGGGGGTGGGGTCGTCGGTCTAGCCACCGCCTATGCGCTGATCCGCGAGGGTCATGAGGTCAGCCTGTGCGAAAACCACGCACAGGTCGCTCAGGAAACCAGCCATGCCAACGGCGGTCAACTCAGCTATCGCTATGTTTCCCCCCTGGCCGATGCCGGGGTGCCGTTCAAAGCCCTCGCTTGGATGCTGCAGGGCGACGCCGCGCCCCTGAAATTTCATCTGCGCCTAGAACCGCGGCAATGGCGCTGGTGCCTGAGCTTTCTCGCGGCCTGCCGCCATTCGGTCAACCAGCGCAATGCTGGCCACCTGTTGCGCCTGGCCTTGCACAGCCAGCAGACCCTGGCGCAATGGCGGGCGCAGGACGGCCTCGACGGCTTCGCCTGGCGCAGCAATGGCAAGCTGGTGGTCTACCGCAATGCCAGTGGCCTGCGCCAGGCCGCAAACAGAATGAGTGAAGTGGCCGGGCAGCAGCTACTCGATGCGGCCCAATGCCAGGCACTGGAGCCTGCCCTGGAAGGCATATCCGGGCAACTGGCCGGCGGCATCTACAGCGCCGGCGACGAAGTTGCCGATTGCCTGCGCTTCTGCCAGGTACTGGAACAACGCTTGCAAGCCAGTGGCCGCTATCGCCGCCTCAGCGGCCGTCCAGCAACCGGCTTTGAGCAGAGCGCTGGGAAAATTCGCGCGTTGCGCCTGGGTGAAGAATGCATCGTTGCCGATGCCTTCGTCCTTGCCGCGGGCAACCATAGTGCCCGCCTGGCCCGCACCCTGGGCCTGCACCTGCCCATCTACCCACTCAAGGGCTACAGCCTGACCCTGCCGCTGGCGGCGGATGCCATCGCCCCGGAGGTCAGCGTTACCGACTTTGATCACAAGGTGGTCTACGCCCGCCTCGGTCGCCAGCTACGGATCGCCGCCATGGTCGATATCGGGGCACGCGACGCTCATCCCAACGCACGACGCCTCAGCGCCCTGCGCCGCCTGGGCGAGCGCACCTTTCCTGGTGCCGGCAATTACCAGCAGGCCGAGGCCTGGGCCGGCCTGCGCCCTTGCACGCCACAGGGTACGCCGCTGCTCGGTGCCACCGCGTTTACCAACCTCTGGCTCAACAGCGGCCACGGCAGCCTGGGCTTCACCCTGGCCTGTGCCAGTGGCCAGGTTCTTTCATCCCTGATTTCCGGGCGCAAAAGCCCGATCTCGCTGGAAGGCTTGAGTCTTCCCAACTGCAACTCTCGCTAATCGACAGGAGCTTCCCATGCATATCGAACGTATCGCCGGCACCCCGCGCCTCAGTGGTGCCGTGCTCCACGGCGATCTCATCTACCTGTCCGGCCAGGTTCCGGACGACCGTCAGGGTGATTGCGCCAGCCAGACTGAGCAGGTGCTGGCAAAGATCGACAGCCTTCTGCAGCAGGCCGGCAGCCATCGCTCCAACCTGTTAAGTGTCCAGATCTGGCTGAAAGACATCGAAAGGGATTTCACCGCCATGAATGAAGCCTGGGGGCGCTGGCTGCCGGCTGGCAGCGCCCCTGCCCGCGCCACGACCCAGGCCGACCTCGCCTCAGCCGACGTACTGGTGGAGATGATGGTGATCGCCGCCCGCCCTCAATGAAAGGAACCGCCATGCGCAAACCCCTGATCGGAATCACCCTGGATATCGAACCGCAAGGCGGTGGCTACTCCAGCGACCCCTGGTACGCCCTGCGCGTCAATTACGCCGAGGCGGTGAGTGCCGCCGGCGGCCTGCCGATCGCCCTGCCACATGACCTGTCGGCGGTGCAGGACTACCTGGAGCGAATCGATGCTCTGCTCGTCAGCGGCGGCATGTTCGACATCCCGCCAGAGCTCTACAGCCAGAGCACGCAGCACCAGAGCGTAAGTACCAAGGCGACGCGCACCGCCTTCGAGATGGCTCTGCTGCGCGGTGCTCTGGACCGGGACATGCCGGTGCTGGGTATCTGCGGCGGGATGCAACTGTTGGTGGTCGCCTCTGGCGGCAGCCTCTACCAGGACCTCGGCAGCGACATGCCTGGAGCCCTCGAACACATGCAGACGACGGCTCACGACCACCCCTGGCACCCGGTAGAGATCGCCCCAGACAGCCAGTTGCGGCGTCTGCTCGGCTGCAGCCGCCTGCGGGTCAACTCGGTACACCACCAGGGAGCCCGGCAACTGCCGGACAACCTGCTGCCGGCAGCACGGGCCGAGGATGGCCTGATCGAGGCCGTGGAGCGCCGCGATCGGCGCTTCGCCCTGGGGCTGCAATGGCATCCCGAATACCGTATCAATCAGGAAGAAAACCGCCTGTTTCAGGCCTTCGTGGGGGCCGCCCGCTTATAACAAGAATCGACAGGTCGTCGAGAACCCGCCAGCGCAACGCCTCCGGCCGCGCCCTGCAGTTCCCTGCACCTGCCCAGCCGTAAGCTGAATCGTTCTGCCTCGACAATCCCAATTCCAATCGCAGAGAGCTTCGCCATGCTTAATCTCCTCAACGACTTGCTCTGGGGCAAGGTATTGATCGTCACCCTCGTGACCATCGGCTTGCTATTCACCTGCAGCTCCCGCTTCGTCCAGCTGCGCCACTTCGCCGCCATGTTCGGCATCCTGCGCAGTGCCTTCAGACACCAGAAAGGACAGATCAGCTCGTTTCAGGCCCTGACCCTGAGCGTCGCCGGGCGAGTCGGTGCCGGTAACATCGCCGGTGTCGCCGTCGCCATTACCCTGGGCGGCCCGGGGGCGGTGTTCTGGATGTGGATGATCGGCCTGCTCGGCATGGCCACCAGCTTCTTCGAATGCACCCTGGCGCAAACCTTCAAGGTTCGTGGTAGCAACGGCCTGTATCGTGGCGGGCCAGCTTTCTATATCGAGCGCGGCTTGAAGTCGCGGTGGCTGGCGGTGGTCTTCTCGATCCTGCTGCTGGTGACCTTCGGTTTCGGCTTCAGCGCCCTGCAGTCATACACCATTGCCACCTCACTCAACGATACCCTCGACCTGCCCGCTTATGCTTGCGCCGCGCTGATCGCTGGCCTGCTGGCGGCGATCATCTTCGGAGGTCTGCAGCGCATCGCCAGGTTCACCGAGATCCTTGTGCCGGTCATGGCCCTCGGCTATCTGCTCATGACCCTGTACGTATTGGGTAGCCATGTAGAGCGCATTCCCGAGGCATTGCTGATGATTTTCAACAGTGCTTTCGGCCTGGAGCAGGCCGTCGGTGGTGGTGTCGGCGCGGCCATACTGCACGGTATCAAGCGCGGCCTGTTCTCCAACGAAGCCGGCCTCGGCAGTGCACCCAACGTGGCCGCCGTGGCCGACGTGCCCCACCCGGTCAACCAGGGCATCGTGCAGGCATTCAGCGTGTTCATCGACACCCTGGTGCTGTGCAGTTGCACCGCGATGATCGTGCTGCTTTCGGAGGCTTACCAGCCGGGCGGCAGCCTAGGGGGTATCGCCCTGACCCAGGCGGCCATGGCTGAGCATGTGGGTGAGTGGGGACGGGCCTTCGTCAGCCTGGCATTGTTCTTCTTCTGCTTCACGTCGATGGTCTACAACTACTACCTGGGCGAAAACAGCCTGAGCTTCATGGGCCTGGACAACCCCGTGGCAGTTGCGGGCTTCCGCCTGTTGACCCTGGTACTGATCCTCTGGGGTGCCCTGCAG
>JBFJZW010000241.1:0-7449 GCA_041621875.1 Pseudomonas sp.
AGGCGATGCTGCGGAGGGCCGCAGCGAACAGGTCGCCACCCACCGGAGCGTAGATCACGTCCGCGCCCTGGCCGCCGGTCAGGCGTTTGACTTCGTCCTTCAGGTTGCTTTCGCTGTAGTTGATCAGCTCGTCGGCACCGGCGGCCTTGGCCACGGCCAGCTTCTCGGCGCTGCTTGCCGCGGCGATCACCTTGGCCCCCATGGCCTTGCCGATCTCCACGGCCGCCAGGCCGACGCCACCGGACGCACCGAGCACCAGCAGGGTCTCGCCCGGTTGCAGATTGGCGCGCTGCTTGAGCGCGTGCATCGAAGTGCCGTAGGTCATGCCGAAGGCAGCGGCGCTGGCAAAGTCCATGCTGGCCGGAATCGGCATGACGTTATAGCCGGGTACCGCCACTTCTTCGGCAAAGCTGCCCCAGCCGGTCAGGGCCATGACCCGGTCGCCGACCTTCAGGTGGCTGACTTTCTCGCCCACCGCCGCCACCACACCGGCCGCTTCGCCGCCGGGGGAGAAGGGGAAGGGCGGCTTGAACTGGTATTTGCCTTCGATGATCAGGGTGTCGGGGAAGTTCACCCCGGCCGCATGCACGTGCAGGAGCACTTCATTCTTCTTCGCTTCGGGGCTGGCAACTTCTTCCAGGACCAGGGTTTCGGCGGGGCCGAAGGCTTTGCACAGCACGGCTTTCATCGGGCGCTTCCTCTAGGGTTGATGGGGTTGCAGTGTAGGGGGGCATGGGTCGCGGTCAACGAGCATGCCTGCTCCTGATGGCCTTGCATAAGCATAGGGCTTGGGCCTGGCCGCCGCTGTGGCTATGCTAGGGCCTGCTAGCCGTACTGGCCCCTTGAGGAATACACCGTGAAAGTCTGGATTGCATTGCTGATGGCCTTGTCCCTGCCGCTGTTGGCGCAGGCCGAGGAGGACGAAAAAGCCGAGGGGGAGGCGGTCCCTGTGGTGGCCTACGTTTCCCTGTTTCCGGCCCTGGTGGGCAATTTCGGTACGGGGCCGAAGCTCAAGTTCTTCAAGGCCGATATTTCCCTGCGGGTCTCCAGTGTCGAGGCCGAGGCTGCGGTCAAGCACCACGATCCACTGATCCGCAATCAGCTGGTGATGCTGTTTTCCCAGCAGACCGAGGCCAGCATGGCGGCGGCCGACGCCAAGGAGCTGCTGCGTCAGCAGGCGCTCAAACAGGTGCAGGATGTGCTCAACGCGGAAGAGGGCAAGCCGCTGGTGGAGGACCTGCTGTTCAATAACCTGATCATTCAGTAGCCCGCACCAGCTGCCATTCGCAGGTGCAGTTGCGGCCCTGGTGTTTGGCCCGGTAGAGCGCCTGGTCGCTCTGGGCGATCAGCATATAGGGCTGGTTGTCCTGGCTCGGCTCGATACAGGCCAGACCGATGCTCAGGGTTATCCGGCCGAACGGGCTGCCCGGGTGGGGGATATTCAGTTCGGCCAGCTGCTGATGCACCCGCGCGGCGACCTGGGCCCCGCTGTGCAGGTCGGCGTTGGCCAGGATGATGGCGAATTCCTCTCCGCCATAGCGGCAGGCGCAGTCGTCTTCGCGCTGCATGCAGCATTGCAGCAGTTCGGCGACCTGCTGCAGGACATCGTCGCCCGCGAGGTGGCCGAGCTGATCGTTATAGGCCTTGAAGTAGTCGATATCCAGCATCAGCAGGGTCAGGGCGGCGTTATGTCGGCGCATGCGCCGCCACTCGCTGGCCAGGCGGTTATCGAAGTAGCGCCGGTTGTACAGGCCGGTCAGGCCGTCCTGCTGCGACAGGCGCTGCAGCTGCGCTTCGATCTGCAGGCGTTCGTTGTTGTCGCGGGAGACCCCTATCAGGTATTCATGGCCATTGATAACCATCAGTTGGGCGCTGATTTCGGCGGCCTGAAGGCTGCCGTCGCGGCGGCGCATCTGCTGCTGGAAGATCTGTGACAGCTTGTCCTGCTGTGCCTGGCGCACGCCTTCCAGCCACTGGTGGAAATCCGGCAGCAGTTGCTCGGGGTCTTCCTTGAGCAGCTGGCTGAAGGCCTCGGCGCTATAGCCCAGGCTGCTGTACATGGCCTGGTTCATATGCAGGATGTCGCGGCTTTGCGGGTCGATGATAAACAGGCCGTCGCGACTGGCGTCGGTCAGGTCGAGTACCAGTTGCAGGCGTTCCCGGCTGTCGCGCAGCACCTGTTCGATCAGTTCGCGCTGGCTGACCTGCTCGTTCAGCAGGCGATTGCCGTTGTTCAGGGCATGGGCGCGGCGGGCGTTCTCCAGGGCCAGGGCGAGGGCGGCGACCAGCAGCAGGCTGATAATCAGGCTGGCACCAAGGATGAACTCGGGCAGTGGCGTGCTGAGTTGTTGGACCAGGCGCTCGCTGGGCTTGAGGCGCAGGGCGAAGTTGCTGTTGTTCAGCAGCTGCAGCGCCACGATCTGCTGCAGGGCCTCGACCGCCGGGCCGCGGGTGCGCTGGTAGATGGGTTGCCCGGTTTCCAGCAGGGAGGCGCTGAAGTCGCCATCGTCGAGGCCGCTGAGCAGTTCGTCCATCAATTGCTCGACGCGAAACACGCCCTGCAGAAAACCGTCGAAGACCGGTTGCTGCTGCGCGTTGGCGATATACAGCGGGGTGTAGAGGATAAAGCCGCGGCCACCCTGGACCAGGGCGAAGCTGTTGGAAAAGCGTGGTTCGCCACTGGCCTTGGCCTGCATCGCCAGGTTGAAGTTGGGGTGAGCCGGGGTCAGACGGAACTGCTGGGCGGCCTCGTTGCCTTGCAGCGGTTCGATCCAGCGCATGGCGAGGTCGCTGCCCAGCCACTGGATGGCCTGGTAACCCTTGAAATGGTCGAGGGAAAACTGGCTGTCGAGGGTCCATTCGTCTCTGGGGATGCGGCCGCGGTGGTTCCATGCCTGGGCCAGGCGCTGCAGATCGTCGACCTGGTAGATCAGACTGGCTTCCAGCTGACGGGCCAGGCTGTGGGCCTGGTAACCCACGCGCTCGGCAATACGCTGCTGCTGCGCGCTCAACAGTTGTTGCCAGATCAGCAGGCTGGCCAGGCATAGCGTCAACAGCAGAACTGCAAGCGCGAGATGGGCTGGCCAGGGCGATGGAGAGCGCTGCGACATAGACGGCCCCAAAAGGTTCCTCTACCTAATAGCACAGTGCTATTTCAGCGCATAGCCAGGATCGCCGCCCACTCCTGGCTGCTGACGGGCATCACCGACAAGCGGCTGCCTTTTTGCACCAGCGGCAGTTCCAGCAGGGCGCTTTGCGCTTTCAGCTGCGCCAGCGGGATAACCTGTGGGAAGGCCTCGACAAAGGCCACGTCGAGGGCGCTCCAGGGGTTCTTGGTGACACTGGCCTTGGCATCGAAGTAGTGGCTCTCGGGCTCTAGCGCCGTGGGGTCGGGGTAATGCGCCGAGGCAATCCGGGCGATGCCGGCGATACCCGGCTGTGGGCAGCTGGAGTGATAGAAGAAGAACAGTTCGCCCGGCTGCATGCTGCGCATAAAGTTGCGCGCCTGGTAGTTGCGCACCCCATCCCAGCGGGTTTGCCCCAGGCGCTGCAGGTCATGGATCGAGAGTTCGTCGGGTTCCGACTTCATTAACCAGTAAGGCATGAACTTTGCTCCTGTTTGCCAGTCCTTAAGCGGGCAGACCTGGTCGGCGCGACCAGGGGCCGTGCTCGGACGCTGTCTGTATCGGTCTGGCGGTTAATGGCTGCCGGGCCGTCGCGGGATTAATAAGAATAATCGCCACGGGTCCACCGTGGGGTCATGCCTTCAAGGGGGAGGCATTCCATGAAAAAACGTAAACCAGATGTGTTGTGGGTATTGGTGATTCTGTTCAGCCTGGGTGTGGTCACCACGGGCTATACCCAGAGTCTATGGGAGCGCCAGCCGGACGCGCCAGTTGGTCAGCACGCCGCCGGCTGAGTAAGCCAAGCGCCGCAGGGAGTGCGGCACCCCGCATCAATCAGTACCAGGCCTTGTCCGTTACCGTCGCTTGCAGCGGCACATCCCAGCTGGCCATCGCCAGTCGATCCACCTGCTGACATTCGTGAGCCAGACCGAGCAGCGTCGGTTTGTGCCAATTTTTGCGCATTTTCCGGTAGGCCAGGCTGCGGTCATAGAAGCCGCCGCCCATGCCCAGGCGTCCGCCGTGGCGATCGAAACCGACCAAAGGCAGCAGAATCAGATCCAGCGCCCAGATCTTGCGTTGCCGTGCGCGGTTGCGCCGTGGTTCGGCAATGCCGAAGCGATTGGCCCGCAGCGCCTCGCCCGCGGTGATGCGTTGAAACACCATCTTGCTCTGCGGCCAGGGGCTGAGTACCGGCAGGTAGGTCGCCTTGCCGCGGCGCTGGGCGGCGCGCAGCAAGGGGCGGGGGTCGATCTCGCCGTCATTGGGCAGGTACAGGGCAATATGTCGGGCGCGGCGGAACAGCGGATGCTGTGCCAGTTGTCGGTGCAGGCCGCGGGCGGCTTGGCGTTGGGCCTGGCGACCGAGTGCGCGCCGTTGCTGGCGCAAGCGGCGGCGCAGTTGCGCACGACTGAGAGAGCTGGATTCGATCATGGTTGCTGGCGCTGACCGTTGCCGCGGAGGGGCAACGGGCTGGAAAGAGTGACTCCCCGACGTGCCGCTGTCGGTTTAGCCCTTGAACCCGAAAGTTCAAGGTGGAGGGTGCAGGAGGCGTTAAGGCTTTCCGTCAGGCGGACATGCACACCGGCCTCAACATGCAACCTCCGGGTTTGTGCGTATCGGCTCAGGGACATCACCAACTGGCGCACACTCCAGGGAGCGGTGGCCAGTATACCCGAAACTGCCGGCGAATCAGCTGCCGTGTTCATCCGCGTCGCTGTCGAGGGCGTGATCGACTCGGCTGAGCAGGCTGCGTACCTGTTCGCTGTTGGCGCTGGCCTGCTGGTCGAGGTGTTGCTGTTTGTGTAGCAGGTCGTGGGTGATATTCAGGGCAGCCATGACCGCGACACGGTCGGCTCCGATGACTTTGCCGCTCGAGCGAATCTCACGCATCTTGCCGTCCAGATAACGCGCGGCGTTCTCCAGATTGCTGCGTTCATCGCTCGGGCAGGCGATGCAATATTCTTTGTCCAGGATCTGGACGGTAACCGTATTCGACTGAGTCATTAATCCTGCTCCAGGGCTTTCAGGCGCGAAATCATGGATTCGACCTTGTGCCGGGCCATTTCGTTCTTTTCAATAAGATGGGCGCGTTCCTCGCGCCAAGCCTTTTCATTTGCCAGGAGAGCGCGGTTGTGGGCCTTGAGCTGCTCGACACGCTGGATCAGCAAGTCCAGCTTGGTCGTAAGGGCATGCAGGTCGGCATCTTCCATGGATTCTCTACTCGTGGGTAAATGAGCGGGACTGACAGTCGAAAAATAGCGTCTTTCAGTCGTCTTCGACAGTATCGCAGGCGCTGTCGAAGCGTTTTCTAGCCAACCATTCAAGCCGTAATGCCTGCACATGTAAAACTTTGCGCAGGCCTTTCTGTACGCGGCGCTGGCTGATGATCAGCGCCAGCCGCGAGAGTGTCTGGGTGCGGCGGGCAATGCGGATGTCGGGGTGTTCGCGGATATTGCGCACGGCGGCCGAGACTATGATGCCGCTGTAGCTCTCGGGTGCGCTGATGTCGACTCTCGGGCTGGGCGGTTCCTTTTCATTGAGAATGGCGCGGAACTTCGATGCGTCGATCGCCTGGCTGTAGATCAGGTGTTCCAGGGCATCGAGCTGGGCCTTGGCCTGGGCATCGCCGGCGGCGCATGACTCCAGTTGCGGCATGGGGTAGACGACTATCTTATAGACCTCGAACGGGTCGAGCACGCTCATGGCCACCGCATCGGTGCGCTGGTTGGTCAGGTGTCGCTTGATACGCGTGCGGATCGACTCTTTGGTCTGGCCGACATAGATGGGTTCATTGTCGTAATCATAGAAGGCGTACACCCCCCACTTGTAGTTGCCGAGCTTGATCCGCCCCTGGGTCAGCGGGTTGCTCACTTCCTGGTTGAGAAAATCGTCCAGCAGGCGGCGCAGCTCCCGGGTCTCCAGGGGCAGCTCGCTGGTGGCGATGGAGGCCGCGGGGGCGTCGGGTGTCGCCATGACCAGTTGTTCGTGCAGGCTCACAGGGCCTCCCGCAGCTGTTGTTGGGCGCGTTGCAGGGGTAGCAGCAGGTGCTGGTTGAGGTGCGCGACCACCGTCACCACGACGCCATCCCCCAGCAGGTGGTAGGCGTCATTGTAGTTGGCGGGCAGGCGATAGCTGTCCGCCAGGCCCATCAGCCGAGCGGCCTCGCGGGGGGAGATCAGCCGTGAGCGAATCGACTGGCCATGCACGATCATGATGGTCTGCCGGCTGGAGCCGCCGGAGGGGGTGCGCAGGCAGCCGGCGATGCCATCGAAGCGCACTTCGGCGCGCTGCAGGTTATTGCGCGTGCGCTTGTAGATGGTGCCCACCTGCAGCCTGCCGAGCTGCTGGGCGGTCAGCACCTTCTGCCGGTTCAGCGGGCTCATCAGCGTCAGCAGTCTCTGCGTCTGCGCCTCGCTGTGCCAGCTGACGCCGCTGGGTTCGGCCTCGATGATGTCGTCCAGGGTGTGCATGGGCGTGGCCGGTTCGGCCAGTTTCCACCAGCGCCACTGGTTCTGGATCTTTTTTGCCAGGTTGTTGTGGCAGGCGATCAGCTTTTCCGGGTGCCAGGCCGGCGAGGGGCGCTGGCCGATCAGTTCGGCGGGGAGCTGCAGGGCCTGGTCGACGCAGAGGATAAACAGCCGTGGCCGCGATTGCGGCACGAACTGCACCGCGTCGATCACCAGTGCGCCGAATACATAGCCCGCCTCGGCGATGGCGGCGGCGATGGCTTCGAAGTCCTTGCCTTCGTGGGAGGTCAGGGTGCCGTAGACATTCTCGATGACGATCATGCCCGGCTTGCGCCCGCCCTGCGCCAGCTCGCGGATCAGCCGCATAAAGCCCCAGAACGAGCCCGAGCGCTGGCCGCGCAAGCCGGCACCGTTGCCCGCCAGGGACAGGTCCTGGCAGGGAAACGAGGCCCAGGCCAGATCGGCGTGGCCGGGCAGGTCGTGGCCGCTCAGGGCGTTGATATCGTCGACCCGCAGGTGCTCGCCGCCCCAGTTGGCGATATAGGACTCGGCCTTCTTGGCGGAAAAGTCGTTGGCGAAGCTGCAGGTCCATGCTTCGCCAAGGCCTGCGCGGGCCATGCCGCCACCGGCAAAGAATTCATAGAAAAACGGCATGTGACGCTTACCTTGTGCACAGACTGAGGGCGGAACGCGGTGGGTTGGGGCGGATCCGTCGAGCACCTTGAATAGTCTTGGCGCGCTTGCCGGTGCCAGGGGCTGTTGACGTTTCATCACGACCGCGCCGGAGCCTGTTTTTGCGCGAGGCAAGGCACGAGACGCGAAGTTTGGTTGTTCCAAATGAGTGTCGAGAAACGCAG
>JBFJZW010000242.1:0-7405 GCA_041621875.1 Pseudomonas sp.
ATCCAAGCCGCTGGCCGCCTACCCGCAGCAAGTCCAGGTGATCGAGTCCTGGTTCGCCAAACTGGCCGACCAGGCGGTGAAAGACTGGAGCGACCTGCCGCTGAAAAAAATCAACAACCACTCCTACTGGACCGCCTGGTCGGTGATGGCGGCCGCCGTGGCCATCGACCGCCGCGACCTGTTCGACTGGTCCGTCGAGCAGTTCCGCGTGGCCGCGGGTCAGGTCGATGATCAGGGCTTCCTGCCCAACGAAATCAAGCGCAAGCAGCGCGCCCTGGCCTACCACAACTACGCCCTGCCGCCGCTGACGATGATCGCCAGCTTCGCCCAGGCCAACGCCGTCGATCTACGGTCGGAAAACCAGGGCGCGCTCAAGCGCCTGGCCGAGCGGGTACTGGACGGGGTGAGTGACCCAGACGACTTCGTCAGCAGAGCCGGCGAAAAACAGGACATGGAAGACCTGAAAAAGGACAACAAATACTCCTGGCTGGCCCCCTACTGCACGCTTTACGCCTGCTCGGCCGCCACCGAGGAACTCAAGCAGAAAATGGGCCCGTTCAAGACCTTCCGCCTCGGCGGCGACGTGACCCGGGTATTCGACCCGCAGAAGCCGGGTGATAGCTGATTACGTGGAAGGATTGAGCCAAGCGATACCCGCAGCTACGGCGCTGACGAGAACTTCGATGGGTATCGCTTCGCTCAACCCATCCTACAAATAGCGGCAGTTTGCAAGTCCGTCTACGGACGCTGAAACAGCCTCCCGCGCGCGGGGGGAAAGGGGGGCTTGCGGGCCTCTGAAGAGTGGTTATTCAACGGAGATCTACGGATGGTGTTTTCATCCAACGTATTCCTGTTCCTGTTCCTGCCGATCTTTCTCGGCCTGTATTACCTGAGCAGCAATCGCTATCGCAACCTGCTGATCCTGATCGGCAGCTACACCTTCTACGCCTGGTGGCGAGTGGACTTTCTCCTGCTGTTCGTCGCCGTCACCCTGTGGAACTACGGCTTCGGCCTACGCATCTACCGCGCCGGCGTGCGCAGCAAGGCGGCGCAGCGCTGGGTGCTGTGGGGCGTGGTCGGCAACCTGGCGACCCTGGGTTACTTCAAGTACGCCAACTTCGGCATGGAGAACCTCAACAAGGCGATGGAGGCGGCCGGCCTGGAGCCGTTCCTGCTGACCCATGTGATCCTGCCAATCGGTATTTCCTTCTATATCTTCCAGTCGCTCAGCTACCTGATCGACGTGTACCGCGGCGACACCAAGCCCACGGAAAGTCTGGTTAATTTTGCCGCCTTTATCGCCCTGTTCCCGCAGCTGATCGCCGGACCGGTGCTGCGCTACAAGGACCTGGCCGACCAGTTCACCGACCGCACTCACAGCCTCGACAAATTCAGCGAAGGGGCCACGCGCTTTATGCAGGGCTTCGTCAAGAAGGTGTTTATCGCCGACAGCCTGGCACCGCTGGTCGACCATATGTTCGCCCTGCAAGACCCCAGCACCGGCGACGCCTGGCTGGGCATGCTGGCCTACACCGCGCAGCTGTACTTCGACTTCTCCGGCTACAGCGACATGGCCATCGGCCTGGGCCTGATGATGGGCTTCCGCTTTATGGAGAACTTCAACCAGCCCTATATCAGCCAGTCGATCACCGAGTTCTGGCGGCGTTGGCATATCAGCCTGTCGACCTGGCTGCGCGACTACCTCTACGTGCCCCTGGGCGGTAATCGCGGCGGCACCTTCAACACCTACCGCAACCTGTTTCTGACCATGCTTCTGGGCGGCCTGTGGCACGGGGCCAACTGGACCTTTCTGCTCTGGGGGGCCTGGCACGGCACCTGGCTGGCGATCGAACGGGCCCTGGGGGTGAATGCCGCGCCGAACGCGATCAATCCGCTGAAATGGGCCCTGACCTTCTTCCTGGTGATGCTCGGCTGGGTGCTCTTCCGCGCCGAAAACCTCGACGTGGCCTGGCGCATGTATGGCGCGCTGTTCGCCTTCAACGGCTGGCAGCTGAGCGAACTGGGACGCGCCAACGTCGGCGACCTGCAGATCGCCACCCTGCTGCTGGCCTATGCCCTGATGGCCTTTTTCGGCCTGCGCCAGTTCTACCGTCACAAGGCACTGGATGCCCGCGCCGATGGGCCTGCGACCGAACTGTCGCGCATGGTCAAGGCCGTGCCGGGCGATGACCTGGGGCTAGTGCTCGGCAGCGGCGGTGTACTGGTGCAACGCGCCAGCTGGAACGCCGCCCTGCCGCGCTACCTGGTGCGTAGCGCGCTGCTGCTGCTGTTCTGCGCCTCGCTGCTGAAACTCTCGGCGCAGAGCTATTCGCCCTTTCTTTATTTTCAGTTCTGAATGAGGCCGAACATGACGCGTCCCTTACGCAAACTCTACGTCGCCCTGTTTATCGGCCTGCTGGGCCTGCTCTCGCTCGGCTCCCTGGCCGGGGTGCTGAGCTATCAGTTGCCCAGGCAGTTCAGCCTGCTCGACGGCGGCCTGGCGAAGACCTTCGAGAGCCATTACGACCAGCACTTCCCGCTCAAGACGGTCGGCACCAATGTCTGGGCCGCCCTGGACTACCTGCTGTTCAACGCCGGCCGCCCCGGCGTGCTGATCGGCGAAGGCGACTGGCTGTACTCCGATGAAGAGTTCAAGCCGGTGGCCGACGGCCAGCAGCAACTGCGCGACAACCTGGCGCTGATCCGCGGCGTGCAGGCGCACCTGGCGCAACGCGATGTGCTGTTGGTGCTGGCCGTGGTGCCGGCCAAGGCGCGCCTGTATCCCGAGCATATCGGCGAGCACCCGATCAGCCCGTTGCGCCAGAACCTCTACCAGCGCTTCCACCGCGCGCTGCGCCGCGCCGACATCGCCGCGCCGGACCTGCTGCAGCCGCTGCAGGCGGGCAAAACGCGCGGTCAGCTGTTTCTGCGCACCGACACCCACTGGACCCCGCTGGGGGCCGAAATCGCTGCCCAGCATCTGAGCCAGGGCGTGCAGGCAGCCGTGAAGCTGGACGGCGAACCGCAGGTCTTCGTTACCGAGGCCAGCGGCCAGGCGGCCTACCAGGGCGACCTGAGCAGCTTCCTGCCCCTCGACCCGCTGTTCAGTCAGCTGTTGCCCGACGCCGACCAGTTGCAGCAACGGGAAACCCACGCCGCCCAGCCGCAGGATGACGCCGCCGGGCTGCTCGGCGATGTCGAGCTGCCGGTGGCCCTGGTCGGCACCAGCTACAGCGCCAATCCGGCGTGGAACTTCGCCGGCGCGCTGCGCCAGCACCTGCAACGGGACCTGAGCAACCACGCCGAGGACGGCCAGGGGCCGATCGTGCCGATGCTCAAGTACCTGCAAAGCGAGGAGTTCAAGAACACCCCGCCGCAGCTGGTGATCTGGGAATTCCCCGAGCGCTATCTGCCGATGGCCAATGACCTCGACGACTTCGACCCGGCCTGGATCGCCACGCTGAAAAGCAACAGCAAACAACGCCTGGCCAGCAGCCACAGCCACTGAATCGGCCCGCCCTGGAGCGGCTTCACCACGCACCCGATCGACAGATCATTTTGTTCAATCACATGGAGCACTACCCATGAACAGCCCCACTCAATACCGCTGGATATCCTATGCCTGCGCCCTCGCCCTGGGCTTCGCCAGCCTCCAGGCCCAGGCCGGCGACGGCGCGCTCTACGCCCCCAGCGCGCCCAAGGGCTCGGCCTTCGTGCGCGCCTATAACGCCGGCAATAGCGAAGTCAGCGTCAGCGTCGGCAACACCGACCTGCGCGATATCGCGCCCCTGGGTTCCAGCGACTTCAGCTTCCTGCCGCCGGGCAGCTACAGCGCCCAGGTCGGCGGCAGCGACCTGCCGGTGAAACTGGACGCCGAGCGCTTCTACACCCTGGTCAACCAGCCGGGCAGCACACCCAAGCTGGTGGAGGAAGCCCCCTTCAACAACAAGCACAAGGCCCTGTTGCGGGTGCAGAACCTGTCCGATCGCCCCCTCAGCCTGAAAACCGCCGACGGCAAGGCCGCGGTAGTCGAGGCGGTCGGCCCGAACGCTAACGGCCAGCGCGAAGTCAACCCGGTCAAGGTCAGCCTGGCGCTGTACGACGGCGACCAGAAGATCAGCGACCTCAAGCCCGTCAGCCTGGCTCGCGGCGAGGTGGTCTGCCTGTACATCACCGGCACGGGCGAGAAGCTTTCCCCGGTCTGGGTCAAGCGCCCGGCCCGCAACGAATAACACCCACAGACAAGACTAAAGATCGGCAATAGACCGATAGGTAAATAGCGCCTTGAGCAGCGAAAAGGCGCTCTGGAGTGGTCCCCCAGCGCTGTTTTCAGCCTGGGCAAGCGGGCCGCCGCACAAGCGTGCGGGGCAGGCCCAACCCAATGCATAGATGCTTAGGAGTAACAGAGATGATTCCAGTAATTCTTTCCGGTGGCAGCGGCTCGCGCCTCTGGCCGCTGTCGCGCAAGCAGTTCCCCAAGCAGTTCCTCGCCCTGACCGGCGAAGACACCCTGTTCCAGCAGACCATCAAGCGCCTGCGCCTGCCCGGCATGCAGCCGCCGCTGCTGGTGTGCAACCAGGAGCACCGCTTTATCGTCCAGGAGCAGCTCAAGGAGCAGCAACTGGAAACCCAGGCGACCCTGCTCGAACCCTTCGGCCGCAACACTGCACCAGCCGTGGCCATCGCCGCCATGAAGCTGCTCGCCGAAGGCCGTGACGAGCTGCTGCTGATCCTCCCTGCCGACCATGTACTGGAAGACCAGCCGGCCTTCGAGGCCGCCCTGCAAGTGGCCCAGAAGGCCGCCGAGCACGGCGAGATGGTGCTGTTCGGCATCCCCGCCAGCCGCCCGGAAACCGGCTACGGCTATATCCGTTCCATGGCCGACGACAGCCTGCCGCGGGGCGTGGTGCGGGTGCAGAACTTCGTCGAGAAGCCCGATGAGGAGCGCGCCCGCGCCTTCGTCGAATCCGGCGATTACTTCTGGAACAGCGGCATGTTCCTGTTCCGCGCCAGCCGCTACCTGGAGGAGCTCAAGCAGCACGACGCCGATATCTACGACACCTGTCTGCTGGCCCTGGAGCGCAGCACGATCGAAGGCGACCTGGTGCTGATCGATGCGGCCACCTTCGAATGCTGCCCGGATAACTCCATCGACTATGCGGTGATGGAAAAGACCCGCCGCGCCTGCCTGGTGCCGCTCAATGCCGGCTGGAACGATGTCGGCAGCTGGTCGTCGATCTGGGACGTGCACGCCAAGGACAGCAACGGCAACGTCACCAAGGGCGATGTCATGGTGCACAACAGCCGCAACTGCCTGGTACACGGCAACGGCAAGCTGGTCTCGGTGATCGGCCTGGACGACATCGTGGTGGTGGAAACCAAGGACGCCATGATGATCGCCCACCGCGACCATGTGCAGGACGTCAAGACCGTGGTCAAACAGCTCGATGCCCAGGGCCGCAGCGAAACCCAGAACCATTGCGAGGTCTACCGGCCTTGGGGTTCCTACGACTCGGTGGACATGGGCGGGCGTTTTCAGGTCAAGCATATCTCGGTCAAACCCGGGGCCACCCTGTCCCTGCAGATGCACCACCATCGCGCCGAACACTGGATCGTGGTCTCCGGCACCGCCGAGGTGACCTGCGACGACAAGGTGTTTCTGCTCACCGAAAACCAGTCCACCTATATCCCCATGACCTCGGTGCACCGCCTGAGCAACCCGGGCAAGATCCCCCTGGAGATCATCGAAGTGCAGTCCGGCAGTTACCTCGGTGAAGACGACATCGAACGTCTCGAGGATATCTACGGCCGCAGCAAGGCCACAGAGCTGAGTGTGGTCGCCCGCTAAGTCGTCGTTCAACCCGCTGTAAACAAACGCCGGCCCCTGCCACTACAGGGGCCGGCGTTGCTTTGTCCGGCCGGCGCATGTCACGGCAACCTTGTGTAGGATAAGGCTCTGATCGTCTACCAAGGCTTCCACCATGCTGATTGGCGCAATACTGGTCCTGAGCTGGCTGATCCTGTTGATTCGCTACCCGAGCAAAGCCATGCCGGTGTCCCTGGCGGCCCTGCTCGGTCTGGGCCTGGTCGCCAGCTGGGTGCTCTGGCAGGAAAGCCGCGAAACCCGCCATCTGGCCCACCTCGAATTACGCCTGGACTACGCGCCGGAGCGCTGCCCGGCGGACCGCCCGCTGGCCCTGAACCTGAAGAACGGCAGTGAAGCCGCGCTACTGGAGCTGCATTGGCAGATCGCCGCCTATCGCCCCGGTGACAGTGTCAACCTGGCCGAGCGACTGTATGAAACCCCACGCTACAGCGGCCCCGGCGAACTGCTGCCCGGTGCCGAGTGGCAAAGCTGCCTGCCCCTGCCAACCCTGCGCAGCGGCTACCGCGCCAGTACCCTGGAATTTCGCGCCGAGCGACTGCACGGCAGCTTCAGTCGCTGATATTCAAATCCCACAACAGAACAAGGATGCCTGCATGAGCCAGCCCGTCGCCCTGATCACCGGATGTTCCAGCGGCATTGGTCGCGCCTTGGCCGAGGTATTCCAGCAGGCCGGTTATCAGGTCTGGGCCACGGCGCGCAAAGCCGAAGACCTGGCCGCTCTGAGCGCCGCCGGCTTTCACGCCGTGCAGCTGGACGTCAACGATGGCCTGGCCCTGGGCCAGTTGGCCGAACGGCTGAAGACTGAAAGCGGCGGCCTCGACGTGCTGATCAACAACGCCGGCTACGGGGCCATGGGCCCGCTGCTCGATGGCGGCGTCGAGGCGATGCGCAAACAGTTCGAGACCAACGTGTTCGCGCTGATCGGCGTGACCCGCGCGCTGTTCCCCCTGCTACGCCAGAACAAGGGGTTGGTGGTGAATATCGGCAGCGTCTCCGGCGTACTGGTGACCCCCTTCGCCGGAGCCTACTGCGCCTCCAAGGCCGCGGTACACGCCCTGACCGATGCCCTGCGCCTGGAGCTGGCCCCCTTCTCTATCGAGGTGATGGAAGTGCAGCCCGGCGCGATTGCCTCCAGCTTCGGGGCCAACGCCAGCCAGCAGGCCGAACAGCTGATCGATCAAGCCTCGCCCTGGTGGCCGATCCGCGACGGCATCCGCGCCCGCGCCAATGCCTCCCAGGACAACCCCACCCCCACCAGCCACTTCGCCCGCAACCTGCTGGCCGCGGTGCAGCAAAAAAACCGCCCGCGCCTGCTGCGCCTGGGCAATGGCAGCCGCAGCATGCCGCTAATGGCCGCCCTGGTGCCCAAGGCGCTGCTGGAGAAGGTGCTGAAAAAACGCTTCGGTCTTGATCGCAGTCTGTAGGAGATCCCCCGTCGTCCAGACGCCGCGCTGTCCGCAGCAAACTGGAGGCCATTATGTCTATCGGCTGGTAGGCACTTGTAGGAGCGGGCCATGC
>JBFJZW010000243.1:0-7400 GCA_041621875.1 Pseudomonas sp.
CTACGGCGCGCCCTGTCTGACTCTTGTTCGGTCGATGCACTCGCCACGGTACGGCCAGTTCCCCTGTTCGCCGGGCGCGGATTTCGGTCGGCACGCGAGCCGCCGCGCAACATACAGCATTGAGCGATGAAGGCTGGCTTCCCGGATTCATGACGCAGAAATATATAGAACGCATCCTGACGTCGCGTGTCTACGACGTGGCGGTGGAAACCCCGCTGCAAGCCGCCCCCCAGCTGTCCGAGCGCCTGGGCAACCAGATTTTGCTCAAGCGCGAAGACCTGCAGCCGGTGTACTCGTTCAAGATTCGCGGTGCCTACAACAAGCTGGCGCAGCTGTCGGCCGAGGAGCAGGCCCGTGGCGTGGTCACCGCCTCGGCCGGCAACCATGCCCAGGGCCTGGCCCTGGCGGCCAAGGTGCTGGGGGTCAAGGCCACCATCGTGATGCCCAAGACCACCCCGGAGATCAAGGTTCACGGCGTGCGCTCGCGTGGCGGCAAAGTGGTGCTGCACGGCGACAGCTTCCCCGAGGCGCTGGCCTATTCGCTGAAGCTGGTGGACGAGAAGGGCTACATCTATGTCCACCCCTATGACGACCCGCACACCATCGCAGGGCAAGGCACTGTGGCCATGGAGATACTCCGTCAGCACCCCGGCCAGCTGGACGCGATCTTCGTGCCGGTGGGCGGCGGCGGCCTGATCGCCGGGATCGCCGCCTATGTGAAGTACCTGCGCCCCGAGATCAGGATCATCGGCGTCGAGCCGGACGATTCCAACTGCCTGCAGGCCGCCATGGCGGCCGGCGAGCGGGTGGTGCTGCCCAGCGTTGGGCTGTTCGCCGATGGCGTGGCCGTGGCACAGATCGGCCAGCACACCTTCGATATCTGCAAGGACTATGTCGACGAGGTGATCACCGTCAGCACCGACGAGATCTGCGCGGCAATCAAGGACATCTACGACGACACCCGCTCGATCACCGAGCCGGCTGGCGCGCTGAGCGTGGCCGGGATCAAGAAGTATGTGGAGCGCGAAGGCTGCAGCGGCCAGGTGCTGGTGGGTATCGACTCCGGGGCCAACGTCAACTTCGACCGCCTGCGCCATGTCGCCGAGCGCGCCGAGTTGGGCGAGAAGCGCGAGGCGATCATCGCCGTGACCATTCCCGAGCAGCCGGGCAGCTTCAAGGCCTTCTGCGAGGCCATCGGCAAACGCCAGATCACCGAATTCAACTACCGCTACCACACCGACCGTGAGGCGCACATTTTCGTCGGTGTGCAGACCCACCCGGAAACCGACCCCCGCGCGGCGCTGGTGGAAAGCCTGCGCAGTCAGGGTTTCCCGGTGCAGGACCTGACCGACAACGAACTGGCCAAGCTGCATATCCGTCATATGGTCGGCGGCCATGCCGCGGCGGTGCCGGATGAGTGCGTATACCGCTTCGAGTTTCCCGAGCGGCCGGGGGCGCTGTTCAACTTCCTGCAGAAGCTCGGCGGGCGCTGGAATATCTCCATGTTTCACTACCGCAACCACGGCGCGGCCGATGGACGGGTCGTGGCCGGGCTGCAGGTGCCCCACGACCAGCGCCACCTGGTGCCGGCGGCCCTGGAGGCGATCGGTTATCCCTACTGGGATGAGAGCGAGAACCCGGCCTACACACTCTTTTTGGGCTAAGAACCTATTCAAAGTCTGCTGCGCGTCGGCTCTGCTGCGTTAAAAACAGGTTCGGAATGCTCATGTACAGCTCGTACACTCCGCTTCCTCGCCTGTTTTTGCCTTGCATAGCCCTAGCTCGCGAGACGTTGAACAGGCTCTAAATGGCAGGAGCTGAATCGATGGAACATTACCAATTGCTGAAAATCGCCCACAGTGCCCCGGGCATTCTGCTGCTGCTGGGTGTGCTGGCCCATGTCTTTATGCTGTGGAAGGCGGCGCGGGTTGGCGATGCGGCGGTGCTGCAGCGCAAGCTCAGACGCACCCGCCTGATCAGTCTGCCGGTACTCGGCCTGCTGGCCCTGAGCCTGCCGGTCAGCGGCTGGTGGCTGGTCAATCTGGCGGGCTTCCCGCTGGGGCTGACCTGGTTGCTGGCCAGCAGTGTGCTGTTCGGCGTGCTGGTGCTGGTCGGCCTGCTGCTCAATGGTCGTCTGGCGGCCTGGCAGGCGCTGGGTGACAGCCCTGCGCCGGCGAACCTGCTGCGCCTCTGCGCGGTCTATGCCGGGCTGCTGGTGCTGCTGTTGCTGGTGATCATGGGGTTGATGGGGGCCAAACCGGCCTAAGCGGCAGGTTAAAGGCTCGGCCCCGTGGCCCTGTTGCATTCATACGCGCTGGCCCGATGCCGTAGGGTGCGCCGTGCGCACCGGGAACCCGTGGTTTGAGCTGGTGCGCGCGGCGCACCCTACCCAGTATTGCGGCTCCCCGAACGCCTTGTGCAATACAAGGCGGCAGCATCGCCAAATAAAAACGCCGCCTGATCAGGCGGCGTTTTTATTGGAGTCGTAGGATGGGTTGAGCGCAGCGATACCCATCAATCTCAGCGCAGCGAGATCACCGGCCAGCCACGTTTTTCGGCCTCGGCGCGCAGGCTTGGGTCGGGGTCGACCACCACGGGGCGGGTGACCCGCTCCAGCAGGGGCAGGTCGTTCATCGAGTCGCTGTAGAAGCAGCTGTCGGCCAGGCTGAAACCGGTTTCCGCCAGCCAGCGGTTGAGGCGGGTGACCTTGCCTTCCTTGAAGCAGGGCACGTCGGTGGTGCGCCCGGTGTAGCGACCATCCTGCATTTCGCACTCGGTGGCCAGCAGGGTGTCGACGCCCAGGCGCGCGGCAATCGGCGCGGTGACGAAGCGGTTGGTGGCGGTGATGATCAGCAGCTTGTCGCCGGCGGCGCGGTGTTCCTCGAGCAGGGCTTCGCCCTTGGCCAGGATGATCGGCTCGACACAGTCGCGCATAAAGTCGCGGTGCCATTGCTCGAGCTGGGCCATTTCGCTGCGGCCGAGGATCGCCAGGGTGAAGTTCAGGTAGTCGTGGATGTCCAGGCGACCGGCCAGGTAGTCCTGGTAGAACTGGTCGTTGCGTGCCTTGTAGGCGATGCCGTCGAGAATGCCGCGCTCGCACAGGTAGTCGCCCCAGGCATGGTCGCTGTCGCCGCCGAGCAGGGTGTTGTCGAGATCGAATAAAGCCAAACGCACGGGACACCTTTTTGCAAACCTTGTGGGGCGGCCAGAATACCGATTTTTATATGACATGCCCAATCGTCGCCGTTGGCTGCGGGCCGTCCGGCGCGGGTCGCCGCGTTGCCGCTGCCGCGACCTTTGTGGAACAATGCCGGAACATGCGTTTACGAGGTTGTGCGCCGTGATCGATCCTGATGGTTTTCGCCCCAACGTCGGCATCATTCTGACCAACGATGTCGGCCAGGTGCTTTGGGCGCGTCGGATAAACCAGGACGCCTGGCAGTTCCCGCAAGGCGGGATCAATGACCATGAGTCGCCGGAAGAAGCGCTTTATCGCGAATTGAACGAAGAAGTGGGCCTGGAGCAGCAGGATGTGAAAATTCTCGCCTGCACCCGGGGCTGGTTGCGTTATCGTCTGCCTCAGCGTCTGGTGCGTACCCATAGCCAGCCGCTGTGTATCGGCCAGAAACAGAAGTGGTTCCTGCTGCGCCTGACCTCGGATGAGCAGCGGGTGCGCATGGACCTGACCGGCAAGCCGGAGTTCGACGGCTGGCGCTGGGTCAGTTACTGGTACCCGCTGGGCCAGGTGGTCACATTCAAGCGCGAAGTCTACCGTCGCGCCCTCAAGGAACTCGCTCCGCGCCTATTGGCGCGGGACTGACACTGATTAGAGCCGAGCCATGCTCAATACGCTGCGCAAGATCGTCCAGGAAGTCAACGCCGCCAAGGACCTCAAGGCGGCGCTGGGGATTATCGTGCAGCGGGTGCGCGAGGCCATGGGCAGCCAGGTCTGCTCGGTGTATCTGCTCGACCCGGAAACCAACCGTTTCGTCCTGATGGCCACCGAGGGTCTGAACAAGAAGGCCATCGGCAAGGTCAGCATGGCCCCCAACGAGGGTCTGGTCGGCCTGGTCGGCACCCGTGAGGAGCCGCTCAACCTCGAACACGCCTCCGAACACCCGCGTTACCGCTACTTCGCCGAAACCGGCGAGGAACGCTACGCCTCCTTCCTCGGCTCACCGATCATCCACCACCGCAAGGTGATGGGTGTGCTGGTCATCCAGCAAAAGGAGCAGCGCAAGTTCGACGAGGGCGAGGAGGCCTTCCTCGTCACCATGAGCGCGCAGCTCGCCGGGGTCATCGCCCACGCCGAGACCACCGGCTCGATCCGCGGCCTTGGCAAGCAGGGCAAGGGCATCCAGGAAGCCAAGTTCATCGGCGTGCCGGGTTCGCCCGGTGCGGCCGTGGGCACGGCAGTGGTGGTGTTGCCGCCGGCCGACCTGGAGGTGGTGCCGGACAAGAGCGTCGACGATATTGCCGCTGAACTGCAGCTGTTCAATACCGCCCTGGAAGGCGTTCGCTCGGATATGCGCGCGCTTTCGGCGAAGATGGCCACCCAGTTGCGCCCGGAAGAGCGCGCGCTGTTCGACGTCTACCTGATGATGCTGGAAGACGCCGCCCTGGGTAACGAGGTGGTCAAGATCATCCGCACCGGTCAGTGGGCCCAGGGGGCCTTGCGCCAGGTGGTGACCGAGCACGTCAACCGCTTCGAACTGATGGACGATGCCTACCTGCGCGAGCGCGCCAGCGACGTCAAGGATCTCGGCCGGCGCCTGCTGGCCTACCTGCAACAGGCCCGCCAGCAGACCCTGGTGTACCCGGACAACTGCATCCTGGTCAGCGAAGAACTGTCGCCGGCGATGCTCGGCGAGGTGCCGGAAGGCAAGCTGGTCGGCCTGGTTTCGGTGCAGGGGTCGGGCAACTCCCACGTGGCGATCTTCGCCCGGGCCATGGGCATTCCCACGGTGATGGGGGCGGTCGATCTGCCCTATTCGAAGATCGACGGCATTCAGCTGATCGTCGACGGCTATCACGGCGAGGTCTTTACCAACCCCAGCGAGGTGCTGCGCAAGCAGTATGCCGAGGTGGTCGAGGAGGAGCGTCAGCTGACCCAGGGCCTGACCGCCCTCAGCGGCCTGCCGTGCGAGACCCTGGACGGCCACCGTATGCCGCTGTGGGTCAACACCGGCCTGCTCGCCGACGTGAAGCGCGCCCAGGAACGTGGTGCCGAGGGCGTCGGTCTGTACCGCACCGAAGTGCCGTTTATGATCAAGGAGCGCTTCCCCAGCGAGAAGGAACAGCTGGCCATCTACCGCGAGCAGCTGGCGGCCTTCCACCCGTTGCCGGTGACCATGCGCAGCCTGGATATTGGCGGCGACAAGGCCCTAAGTTACTTCCCGATCAAGGAAGAAAACCCCTTCCTCGGCTGGCGCGGCATCCGCGTCACCCTCGACCACCCGGAAATCTTCCTGGTGCAGACCCGCGCCATGCTCAAGGCCAGCGAGGGCCTGGACAACCTGCGCATCCTGCTGCCGATGATCTCCGGTACCCAGGAACTGGAAGAGGCCCTGCACCTGATTCACCGCGCCTGGGGCGAGGTGCGCGACGAAGGCACCGATGTGCCCCTGCCGCCGATCGGGGTGATGATCGAGATCCCCGCCGCGGTCTACCAGACCCGCGAGCTGGCGCGCCAGGTCGACTTCCTCTCGGTCGGCTCCAACGACCTGACCCAGTATCTGCTGGCGGTGGATCGCAACAACCCACGGGTCGCCGACCTCTACGATTTCCTCCACCCAGCCGTGTTGCAGGCCCTGTGCAAGGTGGTCGAAGGGGCCCATGCCGAAGGCAAGCCGGTGAGCATCTGCGGCGAGATGGCTGGCGATCCGGCCGCAGCCGTACTGCTCATGGCCATGGGTTTCGATGGCCTGTCGATGAACGCCACCAACCTGCCCAAGGTGAAATGGCTGCTGCGCCAGATCAGCCTGGGCAAGGCCAAGGAGCTGCTGGCCCAGGTGCTGACCATCGACAGCCCGCAGGTGATCCACAGCACCCTGCAACTGGCCCTGCGCAACCTCGGCCTGGGCCGCATGATCAATCCGGCCTCGGATATCCAGGCCTGAGCCTCAGGCCTCGATGGCGACCTCGCCCAGATAACGGCCGCCCGGCCCGAAGCTGCGCTCGATCAACTGCCGGCTGCCGTCGGCATGGACGATCAGGGCGCTGCTGGCACGGGTGCCGTAGGTCGTGCTGGCGATAAATACGCTGGACAGCAGACGTTCGCCGGTCAGGCCGATACCGGTCTGCGGCAAGTGTTCGTCGGCCGCCTGTGTCGGGTCACCCAGCAGGGCAAGCAGGGCCTGCGGCTGCGGAGCGTCGAGGCACTGGCGCAGCGCGGTTTTCGCCCGCTGCAGCTTGGGCCAGGGCGTATCCAGGTCGGCATTCGACAGGCCGTGCAGGCCTTCCGCCAGCGCTGTGGCGCGTCCCGCTCGGGAATTGAAGTGCCAGAGCTGGCGGTGATCGCCCAGCAATAGATTGAAGCCGCTGTAGTGCCGGCGCTGCTCGCTCAGCTGCTGGAGAAAGTCTTCTGCGCTCAGGCTGCCGCCGAGAAAGGCCGCCGGCAGCTCGCCGCGGGAGCGCAGGCCCTGTGTCTGGGCGGGGTCGCGGATATTGGTCAGGGCGGCGAAACGCCCGCCTGGACCGATGCCCAGCCAGGTACCGCCGGCCTGCAGGTCGCGTCCGGCAAACACGCCGGGTAGATCGGGCCACTCGGCCAATGGCTGGCTCGGGCGGGCATAGAATTCGTCGCGGTTGGCGGCTACCAGTAGGGGATGGGCGTGGCCGGGTCGCCAGGCCAGAGCGATCAGGCACATGGGCTAGCCCCTTAATTTTTCCAGGACGCCAGCACTGTCCAGCTCGGCACCCAGGTGCAGGCGTACCTTGCGCGCGCCGCTGCCCAGGCCGAGCTCCAGCAGAATGCGCTCCTCGACCTGCGCCAGGCCGCCTTCCAGGTATTCCAGTGGCTGGATCAATAGCTGTGGCGGCAGGCTCAGGCGCAGAAAGCGCTTGGGCAGCAGCTCCGCGAGCCCGCGTCGGAGCAACTGTTGCGCCGCGTTAAAGTCCGCCACCAGCAGGCGTTGGTTGCTGAATGGCGGATCGGCCTGCAGGCGCAGCTCGCGGCCATTTGGCAGAAGGCTCAGGTGCATCTGGTTACAACTCAGCTTCAGGTACAGGATCGGGCTCACGGCGGTCTGTTCCGGGGTCGATCCTGGCACTTTACGCAAAGCTCGGGCATACATCCATCGCCCGAAGTAGAGTCCGGACCTGTGCATCCGTTACCATGCCGCATCATTTGCGGGGGTGTCGATGGAACTGCTGCTGTATTTGCTGCTGGGTGCTGCGGC
>JBFJZW010000244.1:0-7367 GCA_041621875.1 Pseudomonas sp.
CACTCCGCTCACGCGGTTGTTCAAGGAGTCTGGCATGTCCGCCGAAGCATCCTGCCTGGGCTTTGGCCTGGGCCTGCGCACTCCCTATTACCAGGCGATTCTCGAGCAGCGCCCGGCCGTCGACTGGTTCGAGGTGATCTCGGAAAACTACCTGGTCGAGGGCGGCAAGCCGCTCTATTACCTGGACGCCATCGGCGAGCACTACCCGCGGGTGATGCATGGCGTGTCGCTGTCGATCGGCGGTCCGCACGAGCTGGATCGCGACTACCTGCGCCGACTCAAGCACCTGGCGCAGCGGGTGCAGCCGGCGTGGATCTCCGATCACCTGTGCTGGAGCCGCGGTAACGCCCACCAGTTGCACGACCTGCTGCCGCTGCCCTTCACCGAGGAAAGCCTGCAGCACGTCGCCGCGCGGGTGCGCCAGGTGCAGGACGTGCTCGAACGGCCGCTGGTGCTGGAGAACGTCTCCAGCTACCTGCGCAGCGCCGACGATCAGTTCAGCGAATGGCAGTTTATCGCCGCACTCTGCGAGCTCACGGGCTGCGAGCTGCTGCTCGACGTCAACAACGTCTACGTCAGCGCGCGCAACCATGGCTTCGAGCCCTGGGACTTCATCAGCGGCCTGCCCAGGCAGCGGATCCGCCAATTGCACCTGGCCGGGCACAGCGATTACGGCAGCTACCTGATCGACACCCATGATCAGCCGGTCAGCGATCCGGTCTGGCAGCTCTATCAGCGCACCCTGCGCCACCTCGGCCCGGTGGCCACCCTGCTCGAGCGCGACGATCACTACCCGCCTCTGGAAGAATTGCTCGGCGAACTGGTGCAGGCGCGCGCCTATGCCAGCTTGGCCCTGGGGGAACTGCAACCATGCGCCTGAACGACTGGCAGCGCGAACTCGAGGCCTACCTGCTCGGCAGCGAGCCGACGGCCAACCCGGCGTTGCGTGCCAGCCTGCTCGGCAGTCCGGCGCTGAGTGCCGAACAGGGGCTGGCGATCTACCACAACGCCTACCGCGCGCGCCTGCTGGAAGCCTTGCGCGGCGATTACCCGGCCGTGCACGGCTGGCTCGGCGACGCGGAGTTCGATGCCCTGGCCGGTGCCTATATCGCTGCGCACCCCTCGCGGCATTTCAGCCTGCGCTGGCTGGGTGCCGATTTGGCGAACTTCATCGATACCTATCTGGTGCCGGCACAGGCGGCCCCGCTCGGCGAACTGGCGCGCCTGGAGTGGGCCTTCGGCCTGGCCTTCGACGCGGCCGAGGCTGAGCCCCTGACCCTGAAGCAGATGGCCGGTCTGGCGGCCGAGGACTGGCCGAACCTGCAGGTGCGCCTGCTGCCCAGCGTGCAATGGCAGCTTTGCCGCTACAACAGCCTGGCACTCTGGCGCGCGCACAAGGCGCAGGACGCCTTTCCCGGAAGCACGGCGCTGGAGCAGCCCCAGGTCTGCCTGATCTGGCGGCACGGCCTGATCAGCCACTACCGCAGCCTGGAAGCCGATGAAGCCGCGGCCTTGCACGGCATAGCCGTGGCCGGCTGGAGCTTCGCCGAGCTGTGCGCGCAGTTTAGTGAGCTGGGCGACAACGCATCGCTGCAGGCGGCCAGCTGGCTGCACCAATGGCTGTCAGACGGCTTGCTACGGCGGCATGGCTAATAGCCATCTTCTATGGAACCTATAGCCTGATAGAGGGGTCATCCGAACTATGCTTCCATGATTTTTGAAAGGTGGAGGTTCTTATGCTCGCCTATCTGCCGCCGCATCTGCATGAACTTCAGCTGCCCCTGCGCCTGCGCCTGTGGGATGGCAAACAGCTGGACCTCGGGCCCAATCCGCGTCTGACCATGGTGGTGAAAGACCCCAGTCTGGTGACGCAACTGGCCCACCCCAGCCTCGACGTGCTGGGCGGTGCCTATGTCGAAGGGCGACTGGATCTGGAAGGGCCGATCGAGACGGTGATCGAGGTGGGCGACGCGCTCAGCCGGGCGCTGCCGGATGACGCCGTCAGCGCCGAACCGCTACGTGCTCGGCATGACAAGGCCAGCGATGCGCAGGCCATCAGCTACCACTACGACCTGTCCAACGACTTCTACGGGTTGTGGCTGGACCGCGAGCTGATCTATTCCTGCGCCTACTACGAAAACGGCGATGAAGACCTCGACCAGGCCCAGCAAGCCAAACTGCGCCACCTGTGCCGCAAGCTGCGCCTGCAGCCTGGCGAGCGTCTGCTGGATGTCGGCTGCGGCTGGGGCGGCCTGGCGCGTTTCGCCGCGCGGGAGTTCGGCGTCGAGGTGTTCGGCATCACTCTCAGCCGCGCGCAGCTGGAGCTGGGGCGGCAGCGGGTGGCGGAGGAGGGCCTGGGCGACCAGGTGCGCCTGGAACTGCTGGACTACCGCGACCTGCCGCAGGAGCCGAGTTTCGACAAGGTGGTAAGCGTCGGCATGTTCGAGCATGTCGGCCACGCCAATCTGCCGCTTTACTGCCAGCGCCTGTTCGCCGCGGTCAAGCCCGGCGGCCTGGTGATGAACCATGGCATCACCGCCAAGCACAGCGATGGCCGTCCCGTGGGCCGCGGGGCCGGCGAGTTTATCGAGCGCTATGTGTTTCCCCGGGGCGAGCTGCCGCACCTGGCGACCATGAGCGCCTGTCTCAGCGATGCGGGCCTGGAAGTGGTGGATGTGGAAAGCCTGCGCCTGCACTACGCGCGCACCCTGCAGCAATGGAGCGAACGCCTGGAGGCGCAGTTGGACAAGGCCGCCCAGCTGGTGCCGGAACAGGCCCTGCGCATCTGGCGGCTGTACCTGGCCGGTTGCGCCTATGGCTTTGCCCATGGCTGGATCAACCTGCACCAGATTCTCGCGGTCAAGCCCCTGGACGACGGCAGCCATGCACTGCCCTGGACTCGCGCCGATCTCTATCGCCCAGGCTGAGCAGCCCGGGGTAGCGTCTCAACCAGCAGCGGCCTCAGGCAGCACAGTGAATCTCCGCCGCGGGACGGACGTTCGCGTCCCGCGGCTGGGCACTTACGCCGGTTGGTAGTTCAATGCGCGCTTCGACGACTCCGGCAGGGCCAGACCGCCGGCCAACGCCAGCAGGGCGATGGCGATCAGGTAATAGGCCGGAGCCATGCGGTCGCCGGTCTGTTCGATCAGCCAGGTGGCGACCAGCGGCGCGGTGCCGCCGAAGATCGTATAGGCCAGGTTGTAGGTGAAGGCCGAAGCGGTGTAGCGCACCCGGGTGGGGAACTGTTCGGAGAGCAGCACGGCGGTGACCACGCCGCAGATCACCGCGCCAACGGCCAGCAGCATGGCCCCCAGCGCCGAGGCCAGCAGGCTGCCGGAAGCGGCGAGGGTGAAGGCCGGGTACACCGCGACGATCAGCGCCATGCCGGCGCTGAGAATGGTGCGGCGGCGGCCGATGCGATCCGAGTAGCGGCCGACGAAGGGGCACAGCAGTGCGGCGAACAGCAGCGCCATCAGGCTCGCCAACAAGGCGGTCGACCGGGCCGCCCCGCCGACCACCTGCATATAGGTGGCCAGGTAGGTGGTGAACATATAGAACGACAGCGCCGTGGCGGAGATGAACGCGCCCAGGCAGACGATGGTGGCACCGTGTTCGCGCAGGGTTTCCCGCAGCGGTGAATGATCCGCCACCGGCTCGGCGGCCAGGGCCTGGAATGCCGGCGATTCGTCCAGGCGCAGGCGCATGTACAGACCGACCAGGCCCAGCGGTGCGGCGATCATAAACGGCAGGCGCCAGCCCCAGGCGTGCATCTGCTCGCTGTCGAGCAACAGGTCGAGACCGAACACCAGCCCGGCCGCCGAAGCGAAGGCGAAGAAGGTCGACACCGGTACGAAGCTGCCGTAGCGCGCCTTCTGCTCGGTGGGTGCGTGCTCCATGACGAAGGCGCAGGCACCGGCATATTCGCCGCCGGCGGAGAAGCCTTGCAGGCAGCGCGCCAGCGCCAGCAGCAGCGGGGCGAACAGGCCGATACTGGCGTAGGTCGGCAGCAGGCCGATCAGCGTGGTGGCAGCGGCCATCATCAGTACCGTGATCGACAGCACCCGCTTGCGGCCGATGCGGTCACCGAGGATACCGAAGACGATCCCGCCGAGCGGGCGCAGGGCGAACGATACGGCGAATACCGCGAAGGTCTGCAACAGGGCCAGGGTGGGGTTGCCCTGGGGGAAGAACAGGGCGGCGATGGTGACGGCGAGAAAGCCGTAGACGGCAAAATCGAACCATTCGACGAAATTGCCGATGGCCGAGGCGGCGATCACTTTGTGCAGGGTGGCCGGGCTGACCTGATGGCCATGGCTGGTAGCGTTCATGCGTCTCTCCTGATCCTTGAATTAGACGGCTTGCGCTGTCCTCAAGGACCTTACCCAGAGAGGCGGTGAGGGGGTGCTTCGCAGGCGACGGTGGTATTGCCGCAGGCGACGCCGATGGCGGAGTATCCTCGGCAGGTCCTGATTCATCTACCGGGAGCGAGCCCATGTTTTCCCATATCTGCATCGGCGTGAGCGATTTTCCGCGCGCGCTGGCCTTCTACCAGCCGATCATGACGCTGCTGGGTATCGAGCTGCGTTTTCTCGACGAGCACAAACCCTGGGTGGCCTGGCAATCGAAGCCGGAGCCCCGGCCGCTGCTGCTGATCGGCAAACCCCATGATGGTGCCCCGCACCACCCAGGTAATGGGCAGATGGTGGCGCTGTTGGCGCAGAGCCGGGCCCAGGTCGAGCAGGCCTATCGGCTGGCGCTCGCCCATGGCGGGCACTGTGAGGGGCCGCCGGGGCTGCGCGCCGAGTATCACCCGGACTACTACGCTGCCTACTTTCGCGACCCGGACGGCAACAAGCTCTGCGTGGTCTGTCACCAGCCCGAGTGAGACCCTTTCGCGCCTGATTCCGCGGGCGATCGACAGGGCCAGGTAGCGCGTAGGATGGGTTGAGCGTAGCGCTACCCATGCTGTGCCTAGAGCCTATTACCTAGGCCCGCAAGGTTTCGCCGCTATCAGCAGTCGAAACCGTGCTGGCTGCGGTAGTACTCCGCCTGTTCGGCGGGCATCTCTTTGAACAGCGCGCAGATGGTGAAGCTGCCGACCTGGCGGCCGTTTTTCAGGTAGCCCCAGTCGGTGATCTGTTCGCGGGTAAAGCGCAGCTGCTGGCCCCAGGTCACGCTCTTGACGATGCGCGGCTGGTTGGCCACTTCACCGATAAAGCCCTGTTCGAGTGGCCGGAAGCTCGTGATCCAGAAGGTTTCAATGCCGTTGCTGTCCTCGGCCATGACCTGAACCCTGAAGCCACTGGTATTGGCGGGCGGCTTGGCGGCCAGTGCCAGGAACTCGCTCAGGCCGGCCTGGGCCTGGCGTACGGCAGCTGAGATGGCGGGATCCTGGCGATCGGCGCTGACCACTTCATTGCTGTCGCGCGCGCTGGCCTGAAACGCCGTCAGGCCGAATACCAGCAGGGGGGCGATAAGGTAGGGGCGCATGCTGATTCCTTGGGTAAGTGGCCTGTCGCTATTCGTCAGCTTCCAGGGCTGAGTCCGGGCATTGAGCGGTTCCGTCGAGCATCTGCCGCTTTCCCCACTTTTCCAGGCGGGTGTACCAGGCCAGACCACTGTCATCCAGCTGCGCCTTGGCCTCTTCACTGCCGTTGCGGGCGGCCACTTCCAGCCACAGTTGCTGTTGGTCGCGATTGAGCGGCATGCCACTGCCGGTGCCGTAGGCCTGGCTCAGGCGGAATTGCGCGGGTGCATGGTTGCTCTGTGCCGCTTTGCAGAGCCAGTACAGCGCTTTGCTGTCGCTGCTGCTGAAATGGATCGCGCGCTCATCGCCGCTGGCGGCAAATTGCACGCCGCTGTCACGGCTCCAGTACAGCTCGCCCAGCAGATATTGGCTCTGAATGTCGCCCTGGTTTGCGGCCTGTTCAAACCAGTGCATGGCCTGGTAGCGGTCATCCTGGTCACCCGGGTTTTCCAGGTAGTCGATGCCCAGTTCAACCTGAGCCAGGGCCAGGCCCTGTTCGGCGGCCTGGGTCAACCAGCGCTTGCGCTCGGAGTCGTCGCCAGGCAGGAGGTTGTCGCGATACAGCATGGCAATTTCAAAGGCGGCACGGGCAACACCCTGTTCGGCGGCTTTGGCGTACCAGCGTTCACTCTCGGGGTAGTCCTGCTGGGTATAGAAGTGATAACCGATATTGAACTGGGCGCAGGCATCCCCGGCAGTCGCCTGTTGCAGAAGCGCCGGCAGGCTGTCTTGATCCGACTGATCAAGCGTCACTGGGCAATGGGTGCTGGCCGCCTGACTGGTGGCGGTGCAGAGCAACAGGGCGCAGGCGAGCAGCGTGGCGGTAAGCCTGTGGGCAGGAAACATGTCGATCATCCTTGATAGCGATATCCCAAGCCGGCGTGCTCGGGTGGAGCGGCAGATAGAGATAAGTACCTTAGTGACTTGTTGTCGAGCGAGACAAGCCATGCCTGGCCCAGTTTGTCGATTGAGCACTGTTTTGCCGGGCGAGATTACAGGGTGATGCCTGGCCACTGCTGTGGATAAATCGGCTGCATATGGATCGAGGTCAGTGCCTCCGCCGCCATCTGACCGGCTGACAGGGCGCTGAAGCCCGCGACTGTCGGGCGACCATGGCTTACCATGGCGCATCTTTTTCGGGATTCTCGTTATGTCCGAACCTCAGGGCCGCTACCGGGTGTTGCTGATCGTGCTGCTGATCGGCGTCGGTCTGCTGCTCAGCATCTGGCTGGCCGGGCGTTATGCCGAGCAGCGCGCCTGGGAGCTGCGCAGCCAGGAGGCCCAGGGCCAGCTGCAGCTCTACGCGCAGTCGCTGCATACCCTGGTCGAGCGCTTCCGCTCGGTGCCCGAGGTGCTGGCCCTGGACAGCGATATCCGCTCGCTGCTGCGTGCCCCGGATGATCGCCTGCTGCGCAAAAAGCTCAATCAGCGCCTGGAACAACTCAACGCCGCCGCGGGCTCCACCGTGCTCTACCTGCTCGACAGCCAGGGCGAAACCCTGGTGGCGAGCAACTGGCGCGACTGGAGCAGTTTCGTCGGCAACAACTACGCCTTTCGCCCCTATTTTCAGGACGCCGTGCGCCAGTCCGCCGGGCGTTACTTCGCGGTGGGGGTGACCACCGGCATACCGGGTTATTTCCTTTCCCACGCGGTGCTCGACGAAGCCGGCGCGCTGCTCGGCGTGCTGGTGGTCAAGCTCGAACTGGAGGAGCTGCAGCGCGAATGGGCCAGCCAGTCCGGGGTGTTGCTGGTGGCCGACAGCTACTCGGTGGTGATCCTCAGCAACAAGCCGGCCTGGCGTTTTCGCGTGCTCAGCGACCTGAGCGAGCAGGCCCGCGCC
>JBFJZW010000245.1:0-7346 GCA_041621875.1 Pseudomonas sp.
ACTGGCAGCAGAACTGGATCGGCACCCTGCTGGTCAAGGGCTGGTGGATGAACGACCGCCTCAGCCCGCAGTTGCTCGCCGCGCATGATTTCAAGGCCCAGGCCACGGCCATCGCCCCGAGTGTCGAGTACCTGTTCAGCGACAACCTGAAGATCACCGCCGGCGCCAACATCAAGGTCGGGCGCGGCGCCCGCGAGTACGACGACTGCCGTAGCTGCAACCCCTGGGACCCCTTCACCGCCGCCGGCCCCGACCACCCCGCGGGCATGAGCCTCGGCCTGTCCGGCTATGAACCCCTAGGTCGCTTCCGCGCCGGCCCTATCGGTATGGCGCAAAAGGAAGACGAACTGCAACTAACCCTGCGCTACAGCTTCTGATCACCACGAGGAAGACCCATGAACAAGCCTTTCAGTTTCGCCGCCCTCGCCCTGGCCATGAGTGCAGGTGTCGCCCAGGCCGACCCGGCCATGATTGATCGTTCCTTCTATCCCTACCAGGCCGGGAAACCAGCCTTTGCCGGACTCGGTGCCGGCCTGACCATTAACAAGGCCAACGTCGCCCAGTTCAAGGACATCATCGATCCGGCCTTCTACGGCTTTATCGAGAATGGCTGGCTGGACATGCAGGTCGGCGAGACCACCTCCTTCGACCTGCACCCCAGCTATGTCGAGGCCACCCGTCAAGGCCATGACAAGGTCAAGCTAGGCGCAAAACCTGGCGAGATCGACGGCTGGGTCGCCGGTCGGCCCTTCCCCCAGGAGCCGGATGCCAATGATCCGCGCGCCGGCGAAAAACTGGCCTGGAACTACAAGTACGGCTACAACTGGGGCGACAGCGCCGCCATCTCGCCGTTCTACTGGAAGTACCGCGACATGAACTCGGCCAAGGTCGAACGCACCATCAAGTTCGACTTCCACTTCCTCAACTTCACCGGCCGGGTCAACCAGCAGCCACTGCCAGCGATCACGCCGAACCCCTCGCAGCTGTTTCGCGGCATCTACGTCAAGGTCCTGGAGCCCTATGACGTGCGCAACACCCAGTTGCTGATCCACCGCGCCGAGGACGACCTCAAACGCGATAACTCCTGGCTCTACCTAGGCTTCCAGCGCCGCGTGCGGCGCCTGGCCACCGGCCAGGTGACCGACGCCTTCCTCGGCTCGGACCTGATGATCGAGGACTTCGAGGGTTACAACGGGCGCATCTCCGACATGAACTGGAGCTACAAAGGCACCAAGTTCCTGTTGATGCCCTTCTACAACCACAACCAGCTGGCCCTGGACACGGAAACCCATAAGGACAGTGACGGCTACCAGGTCGTGGCCTTCGCCGGCCAGGGCGGCTGTTTCCCCAACATCACCTGGCAGCTGCGCAAGGTCTACGAGGTCGAGTCGGCACCGGTCGAAGGCAGCCACCCTCTGTCCAAACGCGTGCACTACGTGGATGCGCAGACCTTCACCGTGCCGCGCACCATTTCCTATGACCGCAAGGGCAGCCTGTGGAAGACCTTCACCATCGGCCAGGCCCACCCCGATCATCACCTGGCGAAGAACAAGGACAGCGGCGTGTCGATCGACGACAGCTTCAGCATGATCGACGTGCAGGCCATGCACTGCACCACCGGCCAGTTCAAGGGTCAAGTCGACCCGGAAATGAGCAAGCCGGAAATGTTCAGCGTGCAGCACATGCGCGCTACCGGTAACTGAAGTCCCGCCGCTACGGCCAGCCCTCGGGCTGGTCTTTTGCTCAATCATCCTTTCAACGTCTGCCCCTCTCGATGGCCTTTCGTCGTGGCGGCAGACCGTATGCAGCCGCCCTCATAAGGAAGTGCATCGATGACGCGCGCCACGCCTTCCAGCGCAGCGGATCAGCTCCTGCTGCTGACCGACAGCCAGGCCAACATCCTCTATGCCAGCCCGGCCTTGTGCCGTCAGGCTGGCTTCAGCGAAAGCGCCCTAATCGGCCGCCCCGCCTCCTGCCTGCGTCACCCGGACATGCCGCTGGGACCGATCAAGGATCTCTGGGCAACCCTCGGCCGCGGCCAGTCCTGGATGGGCATGCTGAAAAACCGCCGGGCCGATGGCCAGCCGCTCTGGGTCGACGCCTTCATCAGCCCGGTCCTGGAAGACGGCAAGGTACGCGAATACCAGGCCATCTATCGCCAAGCCCAAGACCAGGCGATCCAGCGCGCCGACGCCATCTACCGGACACGCAGCCAGGGCAGGCAGCCGTCGGCATTGCGCTGGAAATGGCTGACCCGCAACCGCGCCCAGACTCTGCTGGCATTAGTGGCCTTCAGCCCGCTCGGCCTGCTCGCGCTGAGCCAGAGCCCGCAGCTGGGCGGCGCCGTACTGTTCGCGTGCGTCAGTCTCTGCTGGCTGCTATTGAGCCTGCATGCCAAGCCCTTTGCCGTGCTGGTGGCGGACAGTCGGCACATCGTTGAGCACCCGATCAAACAGCTGATCTACACCGGACGGATCGACGAAATCGGCCAGTTGCAGCTGAGCAACCAGCTACAGGAGGCGCGTCTGGCGTCCATGGTGGCGCGCATCGGCGACAGCAGCCGCCGGGTCAGCGCCCATGCCGACCACACCAGGCAACTGCTCGGCACCAGCAATCAGGCGGCCGAGCAGCAGCAACAGGCCCTGGATGGCATCAGCGCCGCGGTTGAACAACTCAGCGCGACCATCCAGGAGGTGGCGGGCAACACGCGCAATGCCGCCGAACAGACCCACCAGGCGCAAGCCTTGAGCGACGACGGCCAGCGCCAGGTGAGCAATGCGCACCAGAGCATGGCCGCCCTGGCCGCCACCCTCGAGCAATCGGCCGCGGCGGTCACCGCCCTGAGCCGGCACAGCCAGACCATCGGCGGCATTCTCGAAGTGATCCGCAGCATCGCCGAACAGACCAACCTGCTGGCCCTGAATGCGGCCATCGAAGCGGCGCGGGCCGGTGAGAATGGCCGCGGCTTTGCCGTGGTGGCCGACGAGGTGCGTTCCCTGGCCCAGCGTACCCAGACCTCCACCGACGAGATCCAGGGTATGATCGCAGCCCTGCGCCAAGGTACGGCGCAGGTGGTCGGGGCCATGCAGCAGGGCCTGCAACAGTCGCGGGCCAGCGTCGAACAGGTCGACGCCACCGCCCAGGCCCTGGCGCACATCACCCTGCGCATCGGTGAGATCGCCGGCATCAGCAGCCAGATCGCCGCCGCCGGCCACCAGCAGAGCCAGGCCGCCGAGGAGATCAACCAGAAGATCCACGCCCTGCAAGGCCTGGCCAGCCACAGCCTGCACCTGCAGCGCGACACCCTCGACCTCGCCGACCAGGTCAGCAGCCAGGCCAGCCGACAGCGCGCACTGATCGAGCATATGCACGGGCACTGATACACCGCAGCCGGGTCTCCAGCCCACTTGGGCCTGGTAGCGCGGGTCGAGCCGGACAAGCACTGGTGCAGGCAGGATCTGCGAGCGCGGGGCGAGCAACATGATGGGACAGTTCCTGGAGGACAGCAGCGCCTGTTCTACTCGTTCAATCTGGAAGATCACCTCCCGACCCAATACCTCCTGCGCAGCATCGACCAATGCCTGGATCTCAGTGACCTGCGCTCCCACCTAGCGGACTTCTATAGCCCCATCGGGCGCCTCTCGATTGATCCGGAGTTGTTAATGGTGCGCATGCTGATCGTCGGCTACTGCTATGGCATCCGTTCCGAGCGGCCATTGTGCGAAGAGGTGCACCTGAACCTGTCTTATCGCTGGTTCTGCCAGCTGGGTCTGGAAAACGAAGTACCCAACCACTCGACCTTCTCGAAGAATCGCCACGGCCGTTTCCGTAATAGTGATCTGTTCCGCTGGTTTTTCAATGAGGTGCTGCGGCGCTGCATGGCGGCCGGCCTAGTCAAGGGTGCAGGTTTCGCCGTCGACGCCAGCATCATCAAGGCGCATGCCAGCCGTCAACGTGGAGTGGCGGGAGATGAAGTCGATTGGCGTGATCCAGTGCTCAGCAACCGCGCCGTGCGCGAGTACCTCGAAGCCCTTGATGGAGAGGCACTGGCTGAAGCTCTTCCCAAGAAAATTTCGCTCACCGATCTGCAGTCACCCGCCCAGATATGGTGCACACACTACGCGCTGGTCGCGGCTGACGGCCTGATATGAATGGGTGACAGATAGCGCCGATGCGAACCACAAGCAGCCCTGCTTCATTCGCCTACACGGCGGTAAGCCGATGCTCTGCGCCACCATCGGTCAGCTATCCCACGCCGCCAGCGAGTTGATTGGGGACGATGGGGCGTGATTATTATCGCCCACACCTAGGACTGCATGCTGGATATCCACGATTGCCGGCCAGTGGCGCTACCAGCCGACTTACCCCGAGAGTGGATAGACCCGTACACAACTTCACAGCGACAGAACAGATTGTGCATGAGCTGGGTCCTCGGTCCGACGTTCAAGTGGTAGCAAGTCAACAAAGCGGCAGGTAACGTCAAAAACACCGGGCCAGTGCTGATTATCCCCTTGACTCCAGGGAACCACCTGACCGGCTCTAATCGGCTGGAGACGACCTGAACCAGTAAACCGTGACTTGGGCTAGAAGTCGCCAAAACCTTTCCTCCACGAACCGGCCGATCAGGCTGGCTTTGATCGACCTGCTGCAAAATGAAACCCAGTAAATCCGGGGCCTGCAGAGCAGATTTCTGCAGAAATCCAGGAGCTGGCCAATACTTAAATTGTTGGCAGTGACGAGGTATGACCGCCTCAAACTAAAAGGCGAACTCAAGAACAACAACAGGCCTTACCCACACTTTTCGCACCAGGAACTTCACCCCCGGTTTTCGGGGGTAAACCAGGGCATCCAATGAATAAGAACGGTCACAAAAGACCTCCTTCGCAGGAGGGATCAGCATGAACACAGCCTTCCTGCTGATGGCCCAGTACAATGGGCTAGCCATCATTCCGCTCGAGCGCATCTGCGCTGACTATTTCAGCCACCTGACGCCGCAGAAGATGAAGCTCAAGATCGCTGCCGGCCAGATTGATCTGACACTTGTGCCGATAGAGAGCAGCCAGAAGGCAGCGCGAGGTGTTCATCTGTCTGACCTAGCAGCCTATCTGGACGCGCAGCACAGCAAAGCCAAGGCTGAGCACGACAAATTGATGGGGCGAAACGTACGTCGAGCGCCCTAACGGAACATGCTCCCAGCCAGAGGGCCAGTTATAGCCCTCTCCAACCACGGCCACTCCTTGTAAGGATCGCCATTTCCCCGCAGGTGCGTATAACGTCGCATTGAGTTCCAATCCCGATGGCCCGAGACACTAGCCGCTTTCGGAATATCCCAGCCCATTTCAAACAGTCGGCTCACGCCGTCGTGGCGCAGATCATGAAAATGCAGATCGTCAATCTCCAGAAATTTACAGGCGCGTGTAAAGGACGCAGATACCGATTTGGCGTTATAGGGGAATACCTCGCCGGTAACCCGGGGCATTGACTGCAGAACGCGCCACGCCTCATCCGGCACCAGACACCAGACGTCATTGCCGTGCTTCTGGCCTGGATTCTTCATGTCAGTAATCAGTACCCGCTGACCTGGCTCATCGATGGCGTCCCAGCGAATGCGCGTAATTTCCTCCTGACGCCGTGTAGAGAACAGGGCAAAGACCGTTACCCGCACCATATCGATCTGCTGCTTGCGACGGTCGCGCATTTCGGAGAAGTAGGTCAGCAGCTTATCCAGCTCAGCCAGCGCTGGCCGGCGCATCCTTTCCTTGCTTTTGCTCACGGCCCCCATCTTGCGTAGCACACGGCGGGCGTCAGGCATCGCCATCGGGTCGATGTCGTAACCCCATGCCGGCCTTGCTACAGAGAACACGGCGCCCAAGTGGGCCAGATCATTGCCGAGCGTCTGAGCCTGAATGCCATCCACCTGCATCCGGCGGTTGCCGTACTCGACCAGCTCTTGGCTGGTGATTTGCGAGTCTTCAAGTTCACCAAGCCATGTCTGGCTGATGGCCTTTAGCGTGGCGCGCTTGGTCTTGCCCAACGGCCTGATCTTTTCATACTCATCTAGGTAGCGCTCGATCATTTCCTTGACCGTCACACCCTTGCGATTTGCCTTGGCAATGGCGCCAGGCTCAGCCAACTCTGTCTCGCGCCGCTTGATCCAGGCCTGCGCCGTGGCCTTGCGATCGAACGTCTGGCTTTCCTGATAGACTGTCACGCCCTGTTGCATGATCCGGATTTGCGCGGTGTACCGTGCTGACCCGTCCTTGCGCTTGCGGATAGTGATAGAGCCCATAATTTTGCTACACGACTGATTCCGTTTGCTACATTGTAGCAACGCACCATCAGAAACAAGCAAAAACAAGTAAAAATGGTAGTAAATGAATCGAGCAGAAAACCCCAAAAATCAAGCCGAAAGGCCCGCCACATCAAGGCTTGAGCCAAGTAGGAGATTTTCTGTCGCACCGATGATGGATTGGACTGATCGGCATTGCCGTTTCTTTCTGCGCCAACTGTCCAGGCACACCCTGCTCTACACCGAAATGATCACCAGTGGAGCTCTGCTCAATGGCGACAGTGCGCGCTTTCTGCGCCACAGCGCGGCGGAATACCCGCTGGCCCTGCAACTGGGCGGCAGCGTGCCAAGCGAGCTGGCGGTGTGCGCGAGGATGGCGGAAGATGCCGGCTACAACGAGGTCAACCTGAATGTCGGCTGCCCCAGCGACCGGGTACAGAACAACATGATCGGCGCCTGCCTGATGGCCCATCCGGCGCTGGTCGCCGACTGCGTCAAGGCGATGCGCGATGCGGTGAGCATTCCGGTGACGGTCAAGCACCGCATCGGTATCGATGGCCGCGACAGCTATGCCGAGCTGCGCGACTTCATCGGCCAGGTCTGTGAAGCCGGTTGCCAGAGTTTCACCGTGCATGCGCGCATCGCCATTCTGTCCGGCCTCTCCCCCAAGGAGAACCGCGAGGTTCCCCCGCTACGCTATGACGTTGCGGCGCAGGTCAAAGAGGATTTCCCCGACCTGGAAATCATCCTCAACGGCGGCATCAAGACCCTCGAGGCGTGCCAGACGCACCTGCAGACCTTCGATGGCGTGATGCTCGGCCGCGAGGCCTACCACAACCCCTATCTGCTCGCGCAAGTCGACCAACAGCTGTTCGACAGTGACACGCCCGTGATCAGCCGTATCGAGGCGATGCAAAGCATGCGCCCCTATATCGCCCAGCACCTGAGCGAGGGTGGCGCGATGCACCACGTGACCCGGCACATGCTCGGTTTGGGCCAGGGTTTCCCCGGGGCGCGACGTTTCCGTCAGCTGCTGTCCGTGGATATTCACAAGACC
>JBFJZW010000246.1:0-7315 GCA_041621875.1 Pseudomonas sp.
ACGGTGGGCAGAATGGCCAGGCCATCCAGGCCGTCGGTCAGGTTGACGGCGTTGCTCGAGCCGACGATGACGAAATAGCTCAACACCACGAAACCCAGCCCCAGCTCAAGGCTGAAGTCTTTCAGCATGGGCAGAATCAGGGTGGTTTCCACCGGGCTCTGCGCGGTCATATAAAGGAACAGCGCCGCGCCGAGGCCGAACACCGACTGCCAGAAATACTTCCAGCGGCTCGGCAGGCCCTTGGAGTTCTTCTCGATCACCTTGCGGTAGTCGTCGACCCAGCCCACGGCCCCGAACAACAGGGTCACGGCCAGTACCACCCAGACGTAGCGGTTGCTCAGGTCGGCCCAGAGCAGGGTGCTGACGGTAATGGCGGAGAGGATCAGCGCGCCGCCCATGGTCGGCGTGCCCTTCTTCGACAGATGCGACTGCGGGCCGTCGTTGCGCACCGACTGGCCGATCTGGCGGATCTGCAGGGTGCGGATCATCCAGGGCCCCAGCCACAACGACAGCGCCAGCGCGGTGAGCACACCGAGAATGCCGCGCAGGGTCAGGTACTGAAAGACCGCGAAGCCTTTGTGGAACTGTTGCAGGTATTCGGCCAGCAGCAGCAGCATTAGTGACTCTCCCCGGATGTGCCACAGAGCGCCGCCACGACGTTTTCCATCGCGGCGCTGCGTGAACCTTTGATTAGAAGGGTGGTGTCGCCCGACTCGCCGGCAAGGGCGGCGATCAGGCTGGCCTGGTCGGCGAAGTGCCGGCCCTGGGCCCCGAATTCGGCGACGGCGTGGGCCATTAGCGGGCCCACCGCATAGAGTGCGGAAACCTTGCCCGCGGCATAGCGGCCCACTTCCCGGTGGCCCTGCTCGGCCCAGTCGCCCAACTCGCCCATATCGCCGAGGATCAGCACGGTGCGCCCGGCAAAACCGGCGAGGATATCCACCGCGGCGCAGATCGACGCGGGGTTGGCGTTGTAGCTGTCGTCGATCACCCGCATGCCGTTCGGCGCGAGTTGCGCCACCGCGCGGCCCTTGACCGGCTGCAGGTTTTCCAGGCCGGTCTTGATATCCACCAGCGGCACGCTCAGGGCCGCGGCAGCCGCAGCGGCGGCCAGGGCGTTGGCCACATTGTGTTCGCCGAGCAGATTGAGCTGAACCACCGCCTGGCCCTGACGGCAATGCAGGGTAAAGGCCGAGCAACCGCGGGCATCGCGCTGCAGATCGCTGGCGTAAAAATCCGCCGCCGGATCGTTCAGGGAGAAACTGGCGACGGCACGGCCCTTGGCGCGCTGCTGCCAGGTGGCGAAGGCCGGATCGTCCAGGTTGAGCACGGCCACACCGCTGTCGCTCAAGCCTTCGAGGATCTCGCCCTTGGCCTGGACAATCTTCTCCGGGCCACCGAACTCGCCGACATGGGCGCTGCCGGCATTGGTGATAATGGCCACCTGGGGCTGGGTCAGGCCGACGGTGTAGGCGATCTCGCCGACATGATTGGCCCCCAGCTCGATCACCGCCGCGACATGCTCGGCAGCCAGTTCCAGCAGGGTCAGGGGCACCCCAAGTTCATTGTTGAGGTTGCCGCGGGTGGCCAGCACCGGCCCACGCAGGCCAACCCGCAGGATGCTGGCGAGCATTTCCTTGACCGTGGTCTTGCCGCTGGAACCGGTAATCGCCACCACCGGGCCACCGAAGGCGCGGCGCTTGAGTGCACCCAGCTGGCCCAGGGCCAGACGGGTGTCGCTCACCAGCAGTTGTGGCAAGGGCGCGCCGGCCACTTCGCGTTCGACCAGCGCGGCCACCGCGCCCTTGGCGGCGACCTCGGTCAGGTAGTCATGGCCGTCGAAGCGCGGCCCACTCAGGGCGACAAACAGCTGCCCGGGGCGAATCGCCCGGCTGTCGCTGCTGACGGCATCGAAAGCGCAATCGCGGCCGATCAGGCGCGCATCCAGGGCCACCGCCACTTCGCTCAAACGCAGGGCCTTAAGCATGGCTCACCTCCCAATCGGCCAGGGCCTGGGCGGCGCAGCTCAGGTCGGAGAACGGCTGGCGCTGGCCATTGATTTCCTGATAGTCCTCGTGGCCCTTGCCGGCCAGCACCAGTACGTCGTCGGCGCTGGCGGCCGCGACCAGCTGGGCGATGGCCTGGCCACGACCGTGGACGAATTGCACCCGCTCAGGCGCGCTGAAGCCGGCGCGAATATCGCTGAAGATCTGCTCGGGGGCCTCGCTGCGCGGGTTGTCGTCGGTCACCAGCACGCAATCGGCCAGGCGCTCGACCACGGCGGCCATCAGCGGACGCTTGCCGCGGTCGCGGTCGCCGCCACAGCCGAACAGGCACAGCAGGCGGCCTTTGACATGCGGGCGCAGGGCTTCGAGGACCTTTTCCAGGGCATCCGGAGTGTGGGCGTAATCGACCACCAGCAACGGCTGCTTGACCCCACCCAGGCGCTGCATGCGGCCAACCGGGCCCTGCAGCTGCGGCAGCAGCTTGAGAATCTCGTCCAGCGCGTAATCCATGCCGAGCAGCGCACCGACCACCGCCAGCAGGTTGCTCAGGTTGAAACGGCCGAGCAGGGAGCTGCGCAGGTGGCCTTCGCCGCGCGGGGTGACCAACGTGGCGCGCACGCCCTGCTCATCGAAACGGATCTCGCGGCAATACAGATAGGCCGCGGGGTTTTCCAGGCTGTAGCCAATCAGGCGCGAGCCGTGCTCGGCACGGGCCAGTTCACGACCAAATTCGTCGTCCAGATTGAGCACCCGGCAACGCAGACCCGGCCAGGCGAACAGGGCCGCCTTGGCCTCGCCATAGGCGTCCATCGAACCGTGGTAATCCAGATGATCGCGGGACAGGTTGGTAAACACCGCCACATCGAAGGCCAGGGCCGCTACCCGACCCTGGTGCAAGCCATGGGAGGACACTTCCATGGCCACGGCGCGCGCGCCGGCCTTCTTCATCTCGGCCAGGGTTGCCTGTACGCCGATGGGGTCGGGAGTGGTATGGCGACCCAACGCCAGAGCGTTATAGAAGCCATTGCCAAGAGTGCCGACGATACCGCAGCGCTCGCCGAGCAGATCCAGGGCCTGGGCCAGCAACTGGCTGACACTGGTCTTGCCATTGGTACCGGTGATACCGATCAGATGCAGGCCACGGCTCGGCTCGCCATAAAAGCGCCCGGCGATGGCCGACAGCTGCCCAGCCAGGCCCTTGAGGGCCACCAGTTCGGCGCTATGGGCGGTCATCACGGCTGCGCCTTCGGCTTCATAGGCCACGGCGGCGGCACCACGGGCAACTGCATCGGCAATATGCACGCGGCCGTCCTGTTGGGTGCCTGGCACAGCCAGAAACAGGTCGCCCGGACGCACCTTGCGGCTATCCAGAGTCAATTCACGAATCAGAGTGGAGCTGGCGGCTTCCGACAGCAACTGATTAAGGGGCATAGGCATCAGATGCGCCCTCCTTTAAGGGGATCAACGGCCGCGGTTTCAACTTTTACCGGCTCGGCTGGCGGCAGGTTATCCGGGGCGACGTTCATCAGACGCAGCGCGCCGGCCATGACCTTGCCAAACACCGGGGCAGAGACCAGACCACCGTAATAACCACCCTGACTTGGCTCATCGATCACAATGGCCACCGCAATACGCGGGTCACTGACCGGACCAAAACCGGCAAAGAGCGAGCGATACGCATTGTCTCGGTAGCCACGACTACCCACTGAAGCCTTGCGCGCAGTGCCGCTCTTGCCAGCGACGTGGTAGCCCGGCACCTTGGCGCGATAAACGCCACCCGGCGCTTCAATGACCTGTTGCAACATGCCCTGGATGACCACCGCAATGTCTTCAGGAATCACCTGAACGGAGTCCGGCTTACGGTCAATACGCGCCAGTGAAAGATTTGTGCTGCGGCCATTATTGGCGAGTACCGAATAGGCATGGGCAAGCTGTACAGCGGTGACTGACAAGCCATAGCCATAGGACAGCGTGGCCGTTTCGGCCTTGCGCCATTCGCGGTGGTTCGGCAGGTTGCCAACGCGCTCACCCGGAAAACCGAGCCCAGTATCCTGACCCAGACCCACCTGCTGCATGACTTCGTAAATCGACTGGCCACCGATATCAAATGCAATTTTACTCATGCCGACGTTGCTCGACTTGATCAAAATATCGGTGAGGCTAAGCGGGCCAGTGCTGCGCGACACGTCGCGAATGGTGTACTTACCGATCTGCAAGGTGCCCGGGTAGACATCGACCGTGTCCGACGACTTCCAACGGCCACTTTCCAGCGCGGCGCTCATGGAGAACGGCTTCATGGTCGAGCCAGGCTCGAACACATCAATCATCGCCCTGTTACGCATCGCTGCGGGCTGCAGATTACGGCGATTATTCGGGTTGTAGGTCGGCTGATTGACCATCGCCAGGACTTCACCGGTGCGCACATCGACCATGACCAGGCTACCGGCCTTAGCGCCAAACTCGAGCAGCGCATTACGCAGTTCACGGTGAGCGAGGTATTGCAGGCGCAGGTCAATCGACAATGCCAAGGCCTTACCGGCCTTGGCATTCTGTGCCACCTGGACGTCTTTGATCAGCCGGCCGCGCCTGTCCTTGAGCACTTGCCGCTTGCCGGGAACACCGGCCAGCCAATCATCAAAAGCCAACTCCATCCCTTCACGGCCGCGGTCATCGATATCGGTAAACCCCACCACATGAGCGGCTACCTCGCCTGCTGGGTAGAAACGACGAAACTCTTCAATGCCATATACGCCCGGCACTTTCATATCGAGAATGCGCCGACCCTGCTCAGGCGTCAGCCCGCGCACCAGGTACATGAATTCGCGCTCGGCATTGGCCTGCAAACGCGCACTGAAAGCCTTGGCCTCCTGACCCAGAGCTGCCGCCAGGACCGGCCACTGGGCCTTGCCATTCTGCAGTTCCTTGCCGTTGGCCCACAGGGTGGTCACCGGGGTGCTGACAGCCAGCGGTTCGCCGTTGCGGTCGGTGATCAGGCCACGGTGCGCCGGAATCGGAATATGGCGCACGCTGCGGGCATCGCCATGGGCCTGCAGGAAGCTCTGGTCGAATACCTGCAGATCGACGATGCGCCAGGCGATGGCCCCGACCATCAAGGCCAGCATCAGCAGTACCAGGCGGAAGCGCCAAGGGTAGAGTGCACCTTCGAGCCGGATCATGGAGCCACCATGCGCACTTCGGCAGCATCCGGGATGCGCATGCCGAGGCGTTCGGAGGCCAGGGTCTCGATCCGGTTGTGCGCGGTCCAGGTGCTCTGCTCGAGGATCAGCCGCCCCCACTCGGCCTGCGCCTTGTCGCGCACACTGAGCTCGGCATACAGGTCGTTGAGCAGCTGGCGATTCCAGTGGGCGCTGTAGGACACCGCCACGGCCGATACCAGCACGCCGAGAAACAGCACCAGCATCAGCAGGCTGCCGCCGGGCAATGGCTTGGCGAAGATCGCGCTCATCGCATTTTCTCCGCAATGCGCATAACGGCACTGCGCGAACGCGGATTGGCTTTCTGCTCGGCCTCGGAGGCGAACTGCGCCTTGCCGATCAGCTTCAGGCGCGGCTCAAAGGCTTTCGGAATGATCGGCAGGTCGCGTGGCAACTTGTCCTGTTCGCCCTTGGCATGCTTGCGCATAAAGAGTTTGACGATGCGATCTTCCAGGGAATGGAAGCTGATCACCACCAGCCGCCCGCCTACTTCGAGGGCTTCCAGGGCGGCATCCAGGCCGAGCTCGAGGTCGCCGAGTTCGTTGTTGATAAAGATGCGCAGGCCCTGGAAGGCACGGGTGGCCGGATTTTTGCCTTTTTCCCAGGCCGGATTGGCCACGGTCAGCACCTGGGCCAGGTCGGCGGTGCGCTCGAACGGCTGCTCGGCACGACGCAGCACCACCGCACGGGCCATGCGCTTGGCGAAACGCTCTTCGCCGTATTCCTTGAAGACCCGGGCAATTTCCTCTTCGCTGGCACCGGCGATCCACTGCGCAGCGCTAAGCCCGCGACTGGGGTCCATGCGCATGTCCAGCGGACCATCGTTCATAAAGCTGAAACCCCGCTCGGCATCGTCGAGCTGCGGCGAGGACACACCCAGGTCGAGCAGGATGCCGCTGACCTTGCCAGCCAGGCCGCGGACAGCAACTTCTTCACCAAGTTCCGCAAAACTGCGCTGCACAACGACAAAGCGGCCGTCTTCGGCCGCCAGCTCATTCCCTGTCGCAATCGCCAGGGGATCCTTGTCGAACCCCAGCAAATGCCCGTCAGGGCCCAGCCTCTCGAGGATCAGCCGGCTGTGCCCGCCGCGGCCGAAGGTGCCATCGAGGTAACAGCCGTCCGCGCGCACAGCCAGCCCCTCGACCGCCTCGTCGAGTAGCACTGTTATATGGCGAAAGCTGCTGGACATAGTCACAGGATCAGGTCCCGTAGTTCGTCGGACAGAGCACCCGGTTGCTTGATGGCGGCCAGATCGGCATCCGCAACGGCATTCCAGGCATCTTCATCCCACAATTGAAATTTATTGAGCTGACCGACCAGCATTGCGCGTTTATCCAGCTTGGCGTACTCGCGCAGCCGTGGCGGCACCAGGAAACGACCGCTGGCATCCAGCTCGAGGTCAACCGCGTTACCGATCAGCAGACGCTGCAAGCGACGATTCTCCTCGCGAAAGGACGCCAGCTCACGCAATTTGGCTTCGATCAGCTCCCACTCGGCTAGGGGGTAGACACACAGACAGGGGTCGATGGCATCGATGGTGACGATAAGCTGGCCGGCACAACGCGAGACGAGCTCATCCCGATACCGACTTGGCATCGCGAGGCGCCCTTTGGCGTCGAGACTGATGGCGTTAGCTCCGCGAAACACGACCGCGCTTCCCCTTTAATTAGCTATCCATGCCCAAAAAAACCCACTTCATGCCACTTCTTGCCACTCGCGCACACTATAGGAACGCACGCCCCCCACCGTCAAGGCACGCCCAGCGGGAAAAATCCTTATAGAACGGAGATTTAGCGATACAAAGAGAGAAAGAAACAGCGAATGGACGGATAACCGACTAAGCAAAACGAGCCCACACAAGAAGCTGCACTTCAAACTTAAAGTGATTTATCAAGAGTAAGATTTTTTCGGTCTTAGAAAGCGGGGAATGAAAGTGAAGCGGACCAAGGAGAAAGGTGGAGAGTCGATCTGTAAGCCGGGTTCTGTCGAGGACAGTCATTCCTCTACGACGTACATCACTGCACGCCTTTAGCAACCTACCCGGTTCCAGCGCGGGCCACGCCAATGGAACCCTATTTGGTCTTGCTCCGAGTG
>JBFJZW010000247.1:0-7311 GCA_041621875.1 Pseudomonas sp.
CTCGAACAGTTGCGCGCCCAGTTCCGCTTCCAGATGGCTGACCGCCTTGGTCAGGGCCGAAGGCGTCTTGCCCAGCTGTTCGGCCGCCCGGCTGAAACTGCCATGCTCGGCGGTGGCGACAAACATGCTCAGGGCGCTGAGCTTGTCCATGATTGTTTCCTATATGGCAAAAATGTTTTGCTCGGTAGCGGTGTTCTGCCGCTGCCTGTCCGCCGCTAGTCTCGTGGCCATACCAATAAAAACCAGAGGCTGCTGCGATGCAACGATTAATTCCAGGCGTATTGGCCGGGGTCTTGGCTTTTTCCTCGATGGAAGCCATGGCCGCCGCGGATCTGCTGTTGTTCAACGGCAAGGTGTTCACCGCCGAACCCGGCCAGCCACTGGCCCAGGCCGTGGCGGTGGCGGATGGCAAGATCCTCAAGGTCGGCAGCGACGCCGAGGTGAAGGCCCTGGCCGATGCCGATACGCAGTCGATCGACCTGGCCGGCAAGGTGCTCATGCCGGGCATGATCGACACCCACAGTCACCCGATCATGGGGGCCATGGCCAGCCTGCGGGCCAATCTGTATGACGAGGTGCTGGCGCTGGACGAGCTGGAGCGCTGGATTCTCGAACAGGACCAGGCCGGCACCGCGCGCATGGGCGAGCTGATCGTGATTTCCGGGGTCAGCTCGGCCTACTGGGAGCAGAGCGCCGGGCTGGGGAATATCTTCAACCGGGGCCGCTGGCGCGAGCAGCCGCTGGTGCTGGACGGTATCGACGGCCACACCGGCTGGGCCAACCAGGCCATGCTCAAACGCCTGAAGATCGATGCCGAGCTGGTGCGCGGCTTGTCGGACAAGGAGCGCGGTTTTATCGGCCACGATAAGGACTTCAATCCCACCGGCTATCTGGCGGAGAACGGCTGGGACCGGGTGCGCAGCCAGTATCCCGCACCCAGCGCAGCCGACATGCTCGCCGCCGCCCGCGAGGCGGTGAAGATCAACAACCAGGTCGGCGTTACCGCCTGGATGGATGCGGCGGCCAATGCCGGGGACGGCGACAGCCTGTTCGAGCTGCGCCCCAGCGAGCAGGACCTGGGCGTGCTGCCGCTGTACCGCGCACTGGCCGAGAAGGGTGAACTCAGCGCCCACGTCGCCGCGCTGCTGGTGACCCACCCGCAAAGCCAGCTGGCCGATCTGCAGGTGCTGGACAAGGTCATGGGGCAATTCCAGGGCGTGGCCAACCTGAGCTTCCCCGGGATCAAGATCTTCGCCGACGGGGTGATGGAGTTTCCCGGGCAGACCGCCGCGGTGCTCGACCCGTTCAAGAACAGCCTCAAACGCGGCGAGCTGCTGATCGACCCGGCCGGTTTCGGCAAACTGGTGGCGGCGGCCGAGCAGCGCGACTGGATCGTCCATGTGCATGCGGTGGGCGACCGCGCGGTACGTGAAGCGCTGAACGGCTTCGAACAGGCACGCCAACTCGAGCCGACGCCGGTGCCGCACAGCATCAGCCACCTGCAGATGGTCAATCCCAAGGAGTTTCCGCGTTTCCGCCAGCTGGGCGTGATCGCCTCCATGCAGCTGCTCTGGGCCACCGCCGAGAGCTACACCGAGGAGCTGGTCAAGCCCTACGTGACTGCGGCCGCCTACCAGTACCAATACCCGGCGCGTTCGCTGCTTCAGGCCGGTGCGACCATCGCCGGTGCCAGCGACTGGCCGGTGTCCAGCCCCAACCCCTGGAACGCCATCGCCCAGGCCAGCACCCGCAAGGGGCCGCTCGGGGTGCTCAATAGCGCCGAGAGCATCGACCGCGAAACCATGTTTCAGGCCTACACCCTCAACGCGGCCAAGGCCCTGCGCCTGGATCGGCGCATCGGCTCCCTGGTGCCGGGCAAGCAGGCCGACCTGATCGTGCTGGACCGCGACGTGTTCCAGGTCAGCGACGAGGAGCTGTTCGACACCCAGGTGCTGCAGACCTTCTTCGCCGGCCAGTTGGTGTACAGCGCCGAGCCGGGCCAGGCAGTCGCCCAGGCGCAATAAGCTTCCCCCTGCAACCTTGTCTGCCCGGCCGTAACGGCACTGCTCCCCGTTGCGGCTGGGGCCGGACGCAGCCTTACGCGTCACCCCATAACAACAAGGAAATCCCCATGCACGCAGTCAAAGCCATAACCCTGGCAGGCCTCAGCCTGCTCGCCTTGAACACGGCGCACGCCATCGAACTGAGCGAGCAGTTCTCCTTGGCGATCACCCCGCAGGTGCTCAGCGACTACCGTAACAGCGGCATTTCGCAAACCCTGGGCGATCCGGCGTTGCAGCTGGATGTGCTGCTGGCCCATGCCAGCGGCCTGTATGCCGGGGTCTGGACCAGCACTGTCGAGTTTGGCTACGACTGGGAGCGTGGCGACGACTACGGCACCCGTCAGGAGGTCGACTACTACGCCGGCTACTACTGGCAGATCAGCGATGACATCAGCCTGGACGCCTATTACAACCGCTATAGCTACCCGGGCGAGAGCCAGTTCAACGGTGCCGATGTCTACCTGACCCTGGAGGCCTACGGCTTCTTTATCGGCGGCAAGCACTCGGACGATACGGACGAAAGCAGCGCCAGCCTGTACGCCGGTTACCGCACCCTGTTGCCGCTGGATATCGGCCTGGAGCTGAAGTTCGAGAACGTCGACTACAAGGACAAGGTGTTCTTCAACAAGGACTGGACCCGTGGCGAGGAGGAGTACAACAACTGGAGCGTCGGTCTGCAGCGGGACATGCTCGGCGTGACCTGGGGCCTGAGCTATATCGATACCGACCTGTCGGATGCCGAGTGCATGAGCTTCAGCGGTTACGACGACCTGTGCAGTTCCACCCTGGTCGTCAGTGCCAGCAAGACCTTCTAAGGAGCGAGCGATGAAGCATGCAAGCCGCACTATCCTGTTCGCCGCCTTGAGCCTGGGTGCCGTCGCGGCCCAGGCGGCCCCGGCCGTGGTGAATATCTACAACTGGAGCGACTATATCGCCGAGGACACCCTCGCCGAGTTTCAGCAGGCCAGCGGCATCAAGCCGGTGTATGACGTGTTCGACTCCAACGAAACCCTGGAAGGCAAGCTGCTGGCCGGCAATAGCGGCTATGACGTGGTGGTGCCGAGCAACCACTTCCTCAGTCGGCAGATCAAGGCGGGGGTGTTCCAGAAGCTGGACAAGAGCCGGCTGCCGCACTGGAGCAACCTCGACCCGCAGCTGCTCGAACGCCTGCAGGCCAATGACCCGGGCAACCAGTACGCCGTGCCCTACCTGTGGGGCACCAACGGCATCGGCTACAACGTGGCGAAGATTCGTGAAGTGTTGGGTATCGAGCGGATCGAGTCGTGGGATGTGCTGTTCGAACCGGAGAACCTGGCGAAGCTGAAGGCCTGCGGGGTGTCCTTTATGGACTCGGCCGACGAACTCTACCCGGCCATGCTCAACTATATGGGGCTTGCGCCCGACAGTACGCGGATCAAGGACTACAAGGATGCCGAGCGCAAGCTGCAGGCCTTGCGCCCGTATATCACCTACTTCCATTCGTCGCGCTATATCTCCGACCTGGCCAACGGCAATATCTGCATCGCCTTCGGCTATTCGGGGGATGTGTTCCAGGCCATCAGTCGTGCCGAGGAGGCGGGCAACGGCATCGAGCTGGCCTACGTGGTGCCCCGCGAGGGCGGCAACCTGTGGTTCGACATGCTGAGCATCCCGGCCGACGCGAAGAACGTCGAGCAGGCCCATGCCTTTATCGACTACCTGCTGCAGCCGCAGGTGATCGCCGCAGTCAGCGAGTATGTCGGCTACGCCAACGCCAATACCCAGGCCGATGCGCTGATGGATGAGCAGGTGCGGCAGAACCCCTCGATTTATCCTTCCGCCGCCGTCCAGCAACGGCTGTATGTCTCCTCGGAGCTACCGCCTGAAGTCATGCGCTGGATCACCCGCTCCTGGAACAAGCTCAAGTCCGGCCGTTAATCCTCAGGCCGGGTTGCTGCGTCAGCCCGGTCACTCCCACGACATTCGAGGGCCCCATGCTCGTTCGCAAGGCGGCAGCGCCGGCCAGTCCGGCGCTGACCATCGTCCTCTGTTTTATCGTCGCGCTGATCGAGGGTTTCGATCTGCAGGCCGCCGGCATCGCCGCCCCCCATATCCGGCGGACATTCATGCCACGGGGGGCGGGTCGATTGTCGCGGTGGGGCGTCTAGGCTCGATGGCGGGGCCTCTGGTGGCGGGACAGATCCTGGCGCTGGGCATGGGTGGGAGTGCTGTGCTGTTTGCCGCCGCCCCCGGCCTGCTGCTCTCCGCAGGGATGGCCCTGGCACTGATGTGTGGCCAGCGGCGCGCCATCGATCGCGCTGGGGCATGCACAAGTGCAAGTACCGGGGCGTGAGCGCACGGCCGCAAGCGACAGATAGACCTGCTCCGCGGCGGCCGATAGTGGTAAAGTCGCGCGCAATTCCCGTGTGTTGCCAGTCAGCAAGGCTGGCTTGATGTAGGCTTGGGTCAAAGCCGCACGCACGGTTCTTGGGGGCTCCCGCTCAGCGATGAACTGGGGTTGCCTGACCTTACCGGCGACCATGTCTGGTATCTGGTCTGAATTTTACTGTGCAGTTTCTTCAGCTTTATATTCAGCTGCGCAGATCAACTTTCAGGCCCGCCCAGCGGCGCGCCGCACCTTTGAGAAATCCGTCCTCCATGTTTGGTTCCAACGACGACAAGAAGACCCCCGCACCCGGCACCACGCCCGTTGTGCCGCCATCCGCGGAAAAATCCGCGGAGAAGAAAGACCTGTTCGGCTGGTTGCGCAAGAAACCGCAGGCCCCTGCCAGTAGTCCGGCATCTGAGCCGGCTGAGGCGACGCCTGCCGCAGAGTCGCAAGTACCAGAGCCAATGCTGCCGCAAACTGAAGAGACCGCCGCACCGCTGGCCGAGCCGGTTGCTCCGGTCGAGCCGCCGGTAGCGCCCACGGTCGAGCCGGTGCAGGCCCCGCGGCCTTCGCGGTTCCGCATCAATGCCGGCAGCGAAGTGCTGCATGCCCATATCGACCTGCCGCCTCAGCCCGAACCCCAGCCCGAGCCGTCTGCGCCGCTCGTGCCGGAGGCCCCGGTGGCTGAGGTGCAGGTCGAGCAGAACAAACCGGGCGATAACCAGGGCGGCTGGTTCGCTCGCCTCAAGCAGGGGCTGTCGAAGACCAGCGCCAGCCTGGGCGAAGGCATGGCCAGCCTGTTCCTCGGCAAGAAGACCATCGACGATGAGCTGCTGGAAGATATCGAAACCCGTCTGCTCACCGCCGACGTCGGCGTCGAGGCCACCACCGCCATCGTGCAGAACCTCACTCGGCGCGTGGCGCGCAAGGAGCTGGCCGACAGCGGCGCGCTGTACAAGGCCCTGCAGGAAGAATTGACCGCGCTGCTCAAACCGGTCGAGCAGCCGTTGAAGATCGATACCGGCAAGCAGCCCTATGTAATCCTGGTGGTCGGCGTCAACGGCGCGGGCAAGACCACCACCATCGGCAAGCTGGCGAAAAAACTCCAGCAGGACGGCAAGAAAGTCATGCTGGCCGCCGGCGATACCTTCCGCGCCGCGGCGGTGGAGCAGTTGCAGGTGTGGGGCGAGCGCAACCATATCTCGGTGATCGCCCAGCACACCGGTGCCGACTCGGCCTCGGTGATCTTCGATGCGGTGCAGGCTGCCAAGTCCCGCGGCATGGATGTGCTGATCGCCGATACCGCCGGGCGTCTGCACACCAAAGACAACCTGATGGAAGAGCTGAAGAAGGTGCGCCGGGTGATCGGCAAGCTGGACGAGACCGCGCCCCACGAGGTGCTGCTGGTGCTGGATGCCGGCACCGGGCAGAACGCCATCAATCAGGCCAAGTAGTTCAACCAGACCGTCAACCTGACCGGTCTGGCCCTGACCAAGCTCGACGGCACCGCCAAGGGTGGGGTGATCTTCGCCCTGGCCAAGCAGTTCGCCCTGCCGATTCGCTATATAGGGGTGGGCGAAGGGATCGACGATCTGCGCACCTTCGAGGCCGAGGCCTTTGTCCAGGCGCTGTTTGCGGAGAAATAGGGATGATTCGTTTCGAACAGGTCGGTAAACGCTACCCCAACGGGCATATCGGTCTGCACGAGCTGAGTTTCCGCGTGCGCCGAGGCGAGTTCCTCTTCGTCACCGGTCACTCCGGGGCCGGCAAGAGCACCCTGCTGCGCCTGCTGCTGGCCATGGAACGCCCGACCAGCGGCAAGCTGCTGCTGGCCGGCCAGGACCTGGGGCAGATCACCAATGCCCAGATTCCCTACCTGCGCCGGCAGATCGGCGTGGTGTTCCAGAACCACCAGCTGCTGTTCGACCGCAGCGTGTTCGACAACGTGGCCCTGCCGCTGCAGATTCTCGGCCTGTCCAAGGGCGAGATCGGCAAACGTGTCGGCAGTGCCCTGGAGCGGGTTTCGCTGTCGGACAAGGCTGAGCAGTTCCCCGGCGACCTGTCCACCGGGCAGCAACAGCGCGTCGGCATCGCCCGCGCCGTGGTGCATCAGCCGGCCCTGCTGCTGGCGGACGAACCGACCGGCAACCTCGATCCGCGCCTGGCCGCGGAAATCATGGGGGTGTTCGAAGATATCAATCGTCTGGGTACCAGCGTGCTGATCGCCAGCCACGACCTGGCCCTGATCGCGCGCATGCGCCACCGCATGCTGACCCTGCAACGTGGTCGCCTGATCGGCGACGGGGAGGCCGTATGAGCGCAACCCGCATGCCGCCGCCGCAACCGGCGCAACGCGTCGGTGCCGCGCCGAAGAAGGCCGACGCACCGACCCCGGACGACGGTCCGGACCTGCGCAGCCAGGTCAATGCCTGGCTGGAAAGTCACCGCTCTAGCCTGGTCGACAGCCTGCGCCGTCTGGGCAAGCAGCCCATCGGCAGCTTCTTCACCTGCCTGGTGATGGCCGTGGCCCTGAGCCTGCCCATGGGTCTGGCCTTGTTGCTGGATAACGTCGAGCGCCTGGGCGGCTCCTGGCAACGCGCCGCGCAGATTTCCCTGTTTCTCCAGCTCGATGCCAGTGACGCCGAAGGCCAGGCGCTGCGCGAGCAGATCGCCGCCATGGCGGATGTCAGCGCAGCCGAGTGGATCAGCCGCGAACAGGCCCTGGATGAGTTCCAGCAACAGTCGGGCCTGGGCGAGGCGCTCAAGGAACTGCCGGATAACCCGCTACCCGGGGTGGTAGTGGTGACGCCGCAGGAAGTCGACAAGGTCGCCCTCGAGGCCCTGCGCCTGCGTCTGGCCGAACTGCCCAAGGTGCAGCAG
>JBFJZW010000248.1:0-7287 GCA_041621875.1 Pseudomonas sp.
CACCGGGATCACGCCGAAGCGCGAGAGGAACTTGCCGGCGGTGGGAAAGGTGAAGATGCGCTTGCCCTTGAGGTGTTCGAGACTGGTGATGGGCTCCACCGTGGCGAAGTGGCAGGGGTCCCAGGCCCCTGCGCCAAGCCAGGTCACGCCCTTGACCTCGCCATAGGCCTCGGCCCAGATCTCGTTGAGGCCGTACTTCTCGAACAGCACCGGCACATCCAGGCTGTAGCGGGTGGCAAAGGGGAAATAACCGCCGAATACCGAGATATCCACCGGCGCGGCGATGGAGTCGTCGTCGCTCTGCACCGCGTCGATGGTGCCGCGCTGCATGGCGCGGAACAGCTCGCCGGTGGGCACCAGCTGGTCGGCGTAATACAGCTGGATTTCCATCTGGCCGTTGGCGGCCTTGTTGAAGGCGTCGATGGAAGGCTTGATCACGTGTTCGCCCAGCGCCGGGCCGGCATAGGTCTGCAGGCGCCAGGTGATTTTCTTCGGTTCCTCGGCGTAGATATGCGCCGAGCCCAACGCCGCGGTACCGGCGGCACCGGTGGCCACTGCGGCGGTTTTCAGAAAACTGCGTCTCGTACTCATGCTGTTATCTCCAGAAGTGTCGATTCAGATGGCATACAACCGCTCTGCGCCGGCCAGACGGGCCGTGCAGGTTTTCAGGTGGGCAACCGGCAAAGCCGCCCACGGCCCCACCGTGCTTGCGCCGGGGTGATCCGCAACTGGCTGCTGCCGGTACATCTGCGCTTACCTACTGCTCCTGAACGTTATAGCTCACCGCCCGTAGTGCCACTGCGGCAGCCACAGGGCGATCTGCGGGAAGAGCATGACCAGCACCAGGGCCAGGGCCATGATCAAGACGAATGGGGTGACCGAAACGTAGATGTCGCGCAGGGTGACTTCCGGCGGAGCCATGGCGCGCATCAGAAACAGGTTGTAGCCGAAAGGCGGGGTCATATAGGCGATCTGGCAGGTGATGGTGTAGAGCACGCCGTACCAGACCAGATCGAAACCCAGGGCACCGACCAGGGGGATATACAAAGGGGCGACTATCACCAGCATGGCGGTGTCGTCGAGGAACATGCCCATCAGGATGAACGACAGCTGCATCATGATCAGCACCTGCCAGGGCCCCAAGCCGAGCTGCTCGAGAAAGAAATTCTCGATCGCCTTGACCGCGCCCAGGCCGTCGAACACCGCGCCGAAGCACAGGGCGGCGAGGATGATCCACATAAACATGCAGCTGATGCCCAGGGTCTTGCGCAGGGTCTCTTCCATCACATGACGGGTCAGCCGGCGCTTGGCCAGCGCCGCCAGGGTCGCGGCCGTGGCCCCCACCGCCGAGCTTTCCACCAGGCTGGTGTAACCCATGAGGAACAGCCCGGTCATGCTGAAGAAGATAAACAACGGCACCAGCCCGGCGCTGAGCAGACGCAGTTTTTCGCCCCAGCTGATCTGCTCGCGCTCCTCGATGCTGAGGGTCGGCCCCAGGTGCGGCTGCAGGCGGCAGCGGATGGCGATATAGAGGATAAACATGCCGGCCATCATCAGCCCCGGAATGGCCCCGGCCAGCCACAGCTGGCCCACCGGCTGGCGGGCGATCATGCCGTAGAGCACCAGCACCACGCTGGGCGGGATCAGAATCCCCAGGGAGCTACCGGCCTGGATCACCCCGGTGATCATGATCTTGTCGTAGCCGCGGCGCAGCAGCTCCGGCAGGGCGATGCTCGCGCCGATGGCCATGCCGGCCACGCTCAGGCCGTTCATGGCCGAGATCGCCACCATCAGGGCGATGGTGCCGATGGCCAGGCCACCGTGCAGCGGCCCCATCCACACATGGAACATGCGGTAGAGGTCTTCGGCGATACCCGACTCGGAGAGCATATAGCCCATATAGACGAACAGCGGCAGGGTCAGCAGCGGGTACCACTTCATCAGCTTCATGGCCGCGCTGAAGGCCATTTCCGAGCCGCCATCGCCCCACAGCAACAGGGCCGAGACCACCGCGACGAAACCGATTGCACCGAATACCCGCTTGCCGGTGAGCAGCAGCAACATCATCGAGGAGAACATCAGCAGGGCTATCAGCTCGTATTCCATTACAGCGTTTCCCCCCGGGCGGCGGCGATGTCCTTGAACAGGGTGGCGATGGCCTGTAGCAGCATCAGGGCGATGCCGATGCACATGACGATCTTGATCGGGGCCATAGGCGGCGACCAGGCCGAGTAGCTGGTCTCCTTGTATTCCAGGGCGTACTGGGTCGAGGAGATGCCGCCGTACAGCAGAAACACCAGGTAGAAGATCAGAAAGCCGATGGTGATTGCGTCCATGATCGCCCGGGTACGGGGAGCCCAGCGGCTATAGAACAGGTCCATGCGTACATGGGCGTCGAGCTGCATGGAATAGGCACCGCCGAGGAGGAAGTAGGCGACCATCAGAAACTGCGCCGTCTCGAGGGTCCAGGCGGCCGGTTGGGTAAAGGTCTTGGTGACGGAGGAGTACAGCAGCACCCCGAGGATGACGAAGATCAGGTACATGGCGAACCTGCCCACCACCCGATTCATGCGTTCTACAGCCCATACGAATGTCTTGATGGCCCGAGGCATACCGCTACCTGCCGAATAATTGTTATGCCGAGAGACTAGTTCAAAATCGGATAAAACCAACTGCGCGCAAAGCCCAAAGCACAAAGCACGCCAGCCTTGCGCCACGCGCACGTCATCCATATAAATCAGCGGTTTAGCTCAGCAGTCCGAAGCATCCAACGCGTGCCCAGTCGATCAGGAAGGTGCGCAGCAGCGCGACCGTGCGCGCCGCCTGCTCGTTCTCGGGCACGCGAGCGCGGTCGTCAGACGGGCCGCCGGGAGCAATGCAGGGCGCATTTCGACGATCCCGGGACGGGGGCCGGATCAGCACAGCTAGTCGGCGGGCCCGTCTCCGGGTCGCGTAGTGCGCCGCGCCGCGGCCAGGCGCTCGGCCAGGCTGTCGAGTTCGGCAATCGGCGTATCCGGCAACTGACGCAGCACCGCCTGGGTCAGCCTCAGCTGGCGGATAAAACGCCGGCACCTGACGCACATGGCCAGGTGCGCGCGTACCGCCAGGCGCTGACGTAGGCTCAGCTGGCCGTCGAGTAAATCGCTGGAGCGGGCAACCAGTTCCTTGCAGCTCAGCATTGGCCGCTTTCCTCGAAATGTTCCAGTGTGGCGAAGACTTTCAGGCGCGCACGGTGTAGCAGCACACGCACATTGGAGAGCGAGATATCGAGAAGATTACAGATCGCCTGCAATTCCAGGCCCTGGCGATCGCGCAGCAGCAGCACGCTGCTCTGCAGTTCCGGCAGGCTGACCAGGGTTTTCTCCAGGCACTGGCGCAGCTCATCCTCGGTCAGCAGGGCGTCCGGGCTGTCGTGGTGCCAGGCATGGGGTGCCAGCAGCCAGTGGCCGTTCTCGCTGAACCGCTCGTCGCCGATACTGCCATGGGGGGCCGGCAGATCGTCGAGCAGCACTTCGCGGCGGTTGTGCTTGAGGCGGGTCTTGGCGGTGTTGGCGGTGATGGTCAGCAGCCAGGTCTTCAGGCTCGCCCGGCCCTGAAAGCCGTCCAGGCCGCGCACCACCGCCAGCCAGGCATCCTGCACCACCTCGTCGGCATTGCGGCTGCCGACTATGGCATAGGCCACCGCGCGCATCGCCCCCTGATAGGTGGCGACCAGCTCGCGAAAAGCCTTCTGCTCGCCGGCCAGTAGACGCTTTAGCAGATCGGCTTCCGTCATGCTGCTCCCGTAGGGTGCGCGGAGCCAACTCGGCCGTACGCACCACCTCCGCGTCAACAGGGGTGCACAGGGGCACCCCGAGATTAGTGCTTACGCAGAATCACGCTACCAATCGAATAACCCGCGCCAAAGGAGCTGAGCACCCCGAGGCTGCCGCTGGCCAGGTCGTCCTGGTGCTTGTGCAGGGCGATCACCGAGCCGGCCGAACTGGTGTTGGCGTAGGTGTCGAGGATCACCGGTGCCTCGCCCGGCTCGGCATCGCGACCCAGCAGCTTGCGCGCGATCAGCAGGTTCATGTTGAGGTTGGCCTGGTGCAGCCAGAAGCGCTTGACGTCGCCGACGTTCAGCTGATTTTCCGCCAGGTGGGTGGCGATCAGCTCGGCCACCATCGGGCAGACATCCTTGAACACCTTGCGGCCTTCCTGAACGAACAGCTTGTCGCGGGTCCCGATGCCCTCTTCCGCGCAGCGGTTGAGGAAGCCGAAATTGTTGCGGATATTGTTGCTGAACTGGGTGATCAGCTTGGTGCCGACGATATCGAACTGATAGGCCGAGGTGGCCTGGTCGGCGCGCTCGATAATCACTGCGGTGGCGGCGTCGCCGAAGATAAAGTGGCTGTCGCGGTCACGGAAGTTCAGGTGGCCGGTGCAGATTTCCGGGTTGACCATCAGGATCGCCCGCGCCTGACCGAGCTGTACGCTATTGGCCGCGGCCTGGATGCCGAAGGTGGCCGAGGAGCAGGCCACGTTCATGTCGTAGCCGAAACCCTGGATGCCCAGTGCCGCCTGCACTTCGATGGCCACGGCCGGGTAGGCACGCTGCAGGTTGGAACAGGCGACTATCACCCCGTCGATATCGGCGGCGGTCTTGCCGGCACGTTCCAGGGCGTCCTTGGCAGCGCCTACGGCCATCTCGCAGAGGATGCCCCACTCCTCGTTGCTGCGCTCGGGAATGCGTGGAGCCATGCGCTGGGGGTCGAGGATGCCGGCCTTGTCCATGACAAAACGGCTCTTGATGCCCGAGGCCTTCTCGATAAAGCCGCTGCTCGACTCGCTCAGCGCTTCCACTTCGCCACGGGCGATGGCCGCTGCATTGTCGGCATTGAACAGCTGAACATAGGCGTTGAACGATTCAACCAGCTCATCGTTGGAAATACTGTTCGCCGGGGTGTAGAGGCCGGTCCCACTGATCACGACGTTATGCACGGTCATTCCTCTTGGTTCTTTGCCGCCCAGGGCGGCCAGTTAGGCAGTCAGCCCAGGCGCACTGGCCTTGGGCAAATATCCGGGCTTACAGGCACACTGAGTTCGATCCATGAAACGTCCTGTTACTAGCCGCAGAGTTTGCCACAGCCCGAGGGGCTTCGTCCGCCCTGCCCACCGGCGCAAATGCAACAAAATGACGGCTATTGGGGCAAAACTGCGCATAACCCACAGCCAGACAGGGTCGGCAGCGGTGCTGCAGCGTAGCGCCCCGCTCCATCCTGCGCACTTGACTATTCGGTCACATCATGAAAAAACAGGCCCGCATGCGCCTGTAGTTGCCGGACGCAGCGCTCTATTCCGCGATCTGGATCCCTGACCATGGCCCTGCATACCTGGCTGCTCTATCTCACTGCGGTGATCGGCCTGTCGCTGGCCCCGGGGCCCAACAGCCTGCTCGCACTCAGCCATGGCGCGCTCTATGGTCATCGTAAAACCCTGTTTACCGTCAGTGGCGGGGTGCTCGGCTTTACCCTGCTGATGGCCCTGTCGATGCTCGGTATCGGTACCCTGCTGCAAGCCTCGGCGCAGGCCCTGACGCTGCTCAAATGGCTCGGCGGTGCCTATCTGATCTGGCTCGGCATTCAGCTCTGGCGCGCCCCGCCCCTGCACCTCGCCATGGCCGAGAAAGCCGTCGAGAGCAGCGCCTTCAAGCTGTTTCGCCAGGGCCTGCTGTCGGCCCTGTCCAACCCCAAGGTGATACTGTTTTTCGGCGCGTTTGTGCCGCAGTTTCTCAACCCCGGCGCGAACCTCTGGCTGCAATTCGCGATCATGGCCGCCACCTTCGCCCTGGTTGAAGGCGGCGTCGAATACCTGCTGGCACGCATGGCCCATCGCGTTCGCCCCTGGTTGCAGCGCAGCGGCAAGGGCTTCGACCGTTGCTGCGGCAGCCTGTTTGCCCTGATGGGGGCCGCCCTGCCGATGACCCGCTAGCCGGCACGCCCGTCCCGCCACACCCGCCCCATAACCCCGGTGCCTGACCCGCACCCGCAAGGCCTGTCCATGACCCCAGCCACCGCAACTGCGGCCCCACGTCTGTCCGCCCGCGCGATCATCCTGATCGAGCTGGCCCTGGCCCTCGGCGGCTTTGCCATCGGCACCGGCGAATTCGCCATCATGGGGCTGATGCCCAATGTCGCCCAGGACCTGGGCATCAGCGAACCCCAGGTCGGCCACGTGATCAGCAGCTATGCCCTGGGCGTGGTGGTCGGAGCCCCCCTGCTGGCGATCCTCGGCTCGCGCCTGTATCGCCGGCATCTGCTGCTTCTGCTGATGAGCTGCTTTGCCATCGGCAACTTCGCCAGCGCCCTGGCCCCCGACTACCAGGCGCTGATGCTCTACCGCTTTCTCGCCGGGTTGCCCCATGGAGCCTACTTTGGCGTAGCCATGCTGGTGGCCGCCGCCATGGCCGCCCCGCACAAACGCGCCAAGGCGGTCAGCCGGGTGCTGATGGGGCTGACCATCGCCATCCTGATCGGCAATCCGGTGGCCACCTGGCTCGGCCAATGGCTGAGCTGGCGCTATGCCTTTGTCATGGTCGGGGCCATCGCCCTGCTCACCGTGGCGATGCTGGCGATCTTCCTGCCGCTGGATAAACAGCAGGCGCGCAGCAACCCCCTGGGCGAGCTGCGCGCCTTCAACCGTGCCCAGGTCTGGCTGGCCCTGGCGATCAGCTCGGTCGGCTTCGCCGGGATGTTCTGCGTGTTCAGCTATCTGGCCCCGACCCTGCTCGAAGTGACCCGGCTCGACGCCCGCTGGATCCCCCTCGCCCTGGCTGCGTTCGGCCTGGGCGGCATCCTCGGCAATATGTTCGGCGGCTGGCTGTTCGACCGGCTGCGCTTCCAGGCCGTGGCCTGGCTGCTGCTGTGGAGCGCCCTGGTCCTGATGCTGTTTCCCCTGGCCGCGCAGTCGCCCTGGAGCCTGTTTCCCGCGGTATTCGCCGTGGGCACCATGGTCGCCCTGTCGCCGGCCCTGCAGACCCATCTGATGGATGTGGCCCACGGCGCGCAGACCCTGGCCGCCGCCTCCAACCATGCCGCCTTCAATATCGCCAACGCCCTAGGCCCCTGGCTCGGCGGCCTGGCGATCAGCGCCGGCTTTGCCTGGACCGTCACCGGCTATATCGGAGCCGCCACAGCCGTGGCCGGCCTGCTGGTGTTTTACTGGGCCTGGAAAATCCAGCCACCCGCCAGCCCCGTTCCGAGCGAACAACCGGGGATGGCTACAGCGCCGGCCGCCCCGCCCCCGCAC
>JBFJZW010000249.1:0-7280 GCA_041621875.1 Pseudomonas sp.
AACTTAAAGGCTGGCCCGAGCCGCGCGTGATCGTGCGCTTCTGGATCATCACCGTGATTCTGGTGCTGATCGGCCTTGCCACCTTGAAACTGCGTTGAGGACTGAGGATTTATAACAGCATGAGCCTGATCGCTTCTGACCACTTCCGCATCGTTGTCGGCCTCGGCAAGAGCGGCATGTCCCTGGTGCGCTTCCTCGCGCGCCAGGGCTTGCCCTTTGCCGTGGTCGACACCCGTGCCAACCCGCCGGAGCTCGCCACCTTGCGCGAGCAGTTCCCGCAGGTGGAAGTGCGTTGTGGCGAGCTGGATGTGGAATTCCTCTGCCGCGCCAGTGAGCTGCTGGTCAGTCCGGGTCTGGCCATCGCCACGCCGGCGCTGCAGGCTGCCGCCGCGCGTGGGGTCAAGCTGTCCGGCGATATCGACCTGTTCGCCCGTTATGCCAAGGCCCCGATCATTGCCATCACCGGCTCCAACGCCAAGAGCACCGTGACCACCCTGGTTGGCGAGATGGCCGCAGCGGCGGGCAAGAAGGTCGCGGTCGGCGGCAACCTCGGCACTCCGGCGCTGGATCTGCTGGATGATGAGGTCGAGCTGTATGTGCTGGAGCTGTCGAGCTTCCAGCTGGAAACCACCGACCAGCTCAATGCCGAGGTGGCCACCTGCCTGAACATCAGCGAAGACCATATGGATCGCTACGCCTCGCTGGCCGCCTATCACCTGGCCAAACACCGGATCTTCCGCGGCGCGCGCCAGGTGGTGGTCAATCGCGACGACGCGCTGTCGCGTCCCCTGGTGGCCGATCAACTGCCGTGCTGGTATTTCGGTTTGGGCAAGCCGGACTTCAAGCGCTTCGGCCTGCTCGAGGAGAACGGCGAGAAGTATCTGGCCTATCAGTTCGATGCCTTGCTGTCGGTGCGTGAGCTACGCATTCGCGGCGCGCACAACCAGTCCAACGCCCTGGCGGCCCTGGCTCTGGGCCATGCCGTGGGCCTGCCATTCGAGCCGATGTTGGCAACCCTCAAGCAGTTTGCCGGCTTGGCGCATCGCTGCCAGTGGGTGGGCGAACGCAATGCCGTGAGCTACTACGACGACTCCAAGGCCACCAACGTCGGTGCCGCCCTGGCGGCCATCGAAGGTCTGGGCGCGGATATCGCCGGCAAGCTGGTGCTGATCGCCGGTGGCGACGGCAAGGGCGCGGACTTCTCGGCGTTGAAAAAGCCGGTCGGCCAGTTCTGCCGCGCGGTGGTTCTGCTCGGCCGCGATGCCGAGCGGCTGGCTGCCGCCCTGGGCGACGCCGCGCCGCTGATCCGGGTCAATACCCTGGAAGAGGCCGTGCAGCGCGCCGCCGGGCTGGCTGAGCAGGGCGATGCCGTGCTGTTGTCGCCGGCCTGCGCCAGCCTGGATATGTTCAAGAACTTCGAGGAGCGCGGACGTCTGTTCGCCCAGGCCGTGGAGGGTTTGCACTGATGCTCGCGCACCTGCTCGCCGCACCCTCGCCGCTGCATACCCGTCGTGGCATCGATCTGGACTTCCCGCTGCTGGTGGGTTGCCTGGCGCTGCTCGGCCTGGGCCTGGTGATGATCGCTTCGGCGTCCTCCGAAGTGGCGGCGGCGCAGTCGGGCAATCCCTTCTACCACATGATCCGTCACCTGATTTACCTGGGCATTGGCCTCGTCGCAGCCCTGGTCACCCTGCTGGTGCCCATGGCCATGTGGCAGCGCTACAGCGGCATGTTGTTGCTGGTGGCGGTGGTGCTGCTGGTGCTGGTGCTGCTGCCGGGCATCGGCCGTGAAGTCAACGGGGCCAAGCGCTGGATCGGCCTGGGCATCATCAACCTGCAGCCGTCCGAGCTGGCCAAGCTGTTTACCGTGCTGTTCCTCGCCGGTTATCTGGTGCGTCGCCAGGCCGAAGTGCGCGAGAAGCTGATCGGTTTTCTTAAGCCGCTGGCGGTGCTCGGGCCCATCGCCGGGCTGCTGCTGGCCGAGCCGGACTTCGGTGCCACCGTGGTCCTGGTCGGCGCGTCGATTGCCATGCTGTTTCTTGGCGGGGTCAACCTGCTGCGCTTTATTCCCCTGGCGGCCGGCGTGCTGGCGGCGGGCTTGCTGGTGATGACCAGCCAGTCCTACCGCATGCAGCGCCTGACCAACTTTATCGATCCCTGGGCCGACCAGTACGGTGCCGGCTACCAGCTGAGTCAGGCGCTGATCGCCTTCGGCCGTGGCGAGTGGTTCGGTGTCGGCCTGGGCAACAGCATCCAGAAGCAGTTCTACCTGCCGGAAGCCCATACCGACTTTGTCTTCGCCGTACTGGCCGAGGAATTGGGCATGGTCGGCGCGCTGATTACCGTCGGCCTGTTCGTCTTCGTCAGCGTGCGCGCCCTGTATATCGGCCTGTGGGCGGAGAAGGCCAAGCAGTTCTTCGCCGCCTATGTGGCCTACGGCCTGTCCTTTCTGTGGATCGGCCAGGTGCTGATCAATATCGGCGTGAACATCGGCCTGCTGCCGACCAAGGGCCTGACCCTGCCGTTCCTCAGCTATGGCGGCAGCTCCCTGGTGATCTGCTGCATCAGCCTGGCCATGCTGCTGCGCATCGAGTGGGAGCGGCGTACCCAGCTGGGCAGCGAAGACGCCGATTTCACCGAGTCCGATTTTGTCGAAGACCAGGCCGCCGGGGAGGTTCGCCATGCGCGGTAATGTGCTGATCATGGCCGGCGGCACCGGCGGCCACGTGTTCCCGGCCCTGGCCTGCGCCAAGGAGTTCAAGGCCCGCGGCTACAGCGTGCATTGGCTGGGTACGCCGCGCGGCATCGAGAACGAATTGGTCCAGGCGGCCGATCTGCCTCTGCATCTGATCAGCGTCAGCGGCCTGCGCGGCAAGGGCAAGCTGTCCCTGCTCAAGGCTCCGTTCCAGCTGCTCAAGGCGCTGTTTCAGGCACGCCGGATCGTGCGCGAGCTGGAGCCGGTGTGCGTGCTCGGCATGGGCGGTTACGTCACCGGCCCCGGCGGCCTGGCCGCGCGCATGAGTGGCGCGCCGCTGATCATCCACGAGCAGAACGCCGTGGCCGGCACCGCCAACCGCAGCCTGGTGCCGTTCGCCAGCCGGGTCTGTGAGGCCTTCCCGGATACCTTCCGCGCTTCGGCCAAGCGTCGCACCACCGGCAACCCGGTGCGTGAAGAGCTGTTTCTGGAAACCCCGCGCGATTCGCTGCGCAATCGCCAGCCGCGTTTGCTGGTGCTGGGCGGCAGCCTGGGTGCCGAGCCGCTGAATAAGATGTTGCCCGCAGCCCTGGCACTGGTGGCTGGCGAGCTGCGCCCCGAGGTGTTTCATCAGGCCGGCAAGCAGCACGCTGAAATTACCGCTGAACGCTACGGCGCAGTTGGCGTCGAAGCGCAGGTCGTACCCTTTATCAAGGACATGGCCCGTGCCTATGCCTGGGCCGATCTGGTGGTGTGCCGCGCCGGTGCGCTGACCGTCAGCGAGTTGGCCGCTGCGGGTTTGCCGGCCTTTCTGGTGCCGCTGCCCCATGCCATCGACGATCACCAGACGTATAACGCCGGCTATCTGGCCAGGGAGGGTGCCGCCGTCCTTCTGCCGCAAGGCTCCACTGACGCCGCCAAGCTGGCCGCGCAGCTGACCGAGGTTTTGATGCACCCCGAACGATTGAAAGAAATGGCCAGCACCGCGCGTCGCCTGGCCAAGCCCGATGCAACCCGCACCGTTGTCGATATCTGCCTGGAGGTGGCCCGTGGCTAAGTCTCCCGCCGCTGCTCGTTCGGAAATCCGCCGTATGCGCCGCATTCGCCGCATCCACTTCGTCGGCATCGGTGGTGCCGGTATGTGCGGCATCGCCGAGGTGCTGCTCAACCTCGGCTACGAAGTCTCGGGTTCCGACCTCAAGGCCTCGGCCGTGACCGAGCGCCTGGAAAGCTTCGGCGCGCAGATCTTTATCGGCCACAGCGCCGAAAACGTCGAGCAGGCCGACGTGCTGGTGGTGTCCAGCGCCATCAATACCGCCAACCCGGAAGTCGCCGCGGCCCTGGATCGGCGTATTCCGGTGGTGCCGCGGGCCGAGATGCTCGCCGAACTGATGCGCTATCGCCATGGCGTCGCGGTAGCCGGTACCCACGGCAAGACCACCACCACCAGCCTGCTGGCCTCGGTGTTCGCCGCCGGCGGCCTGGACCCGACCTTCGTCATCGGCGGCCGCCTGAATGCGGCGGGTACCAATGCCCAGCTCGGCACCAGCCGCTACCTGATCGCCGAGGCGGACGAAAGCGACGCCAGCTTCCTGCATCTGCAGCCGATGGTCTCGGTGGTCACCAATATCGACATGGACCACATGAGCACCTACGAGGGCGACTTCAACAAGTTGAAGAAAACCTTCGTCGAGTTCCTGCATAACCTGCCGTTCTATGGCCTGGCCGTGGTCTGCGTGGATGACCCGGTGGTGCGCGAGATCCTCCCGCAGATCGCCCGGCCGACCGTCACCTACGGCTTCGACGAAGGTGCAGATGTGCGCGCCATCAACGTGCGCCAGCAGGGCATGCAGACCTTCTTTACCGTGCTGCGTCGTGATCGTGAGCCGCTGGATGTATCGGTCAATATGCCGGGCAATCACAACGTATTGAACGCCCTGGCCACCATCGCCATCGCCAGCGACGAAGGTATCAGCGATGAAGCCATCGTTCAGGGGCTGTCGGGCTTCCAGGGCGTCGGCCGGCGCTTCCAGGTCTACGGCGAGCTGCCGGTGGACGGCGGTAGCGTGATGCTGGTCGACGATTACGGCCACCACCCCCGCGAAGTGGCCGCGGTGATCAAGGCTGTGCGCGGTGGTTGGCCGGAGCGCCGCCTGGTGATGGTCTACCAGCCGCACCGCTTCAGCCGCACCCGCGACCTCTATGAGGATTTCGTCCAGGTCCTGGCCGATACCAACGTGCTGCTGCTGATGGAAGTCTACCCGGCCGGCGAAGAGCCGATCCCCGGTGCCGACAGCAAGCACCTGTGCCACAGCATTCGTCAGCGTGGTCAACTGGACCCCATCTATATCGAACGCGGCGTCGAACTGGCACCGCTGATCAAGCCGCTGCTGCGCGCCGGCGACATCCTCCTGTGCCAGGGGGCCGGCGATATCGGCGGCCTGGCTCCGCAACTGTTGCAAAGCACGCTGTTCACGGCGGCTGCAGGTAAGTCGAAATGAGTACAGATAGCCTGAAATCCCAGATGCCGGTCACGGCCTTCGGTCGCGTTGCCGTGTTGTTCGGCGGCAAGAGCGCCGAGCGCGAAGTCTCGTTGAAATCCGGCAATGCCGTGCTTAAAGCCCTGCAGGGTGCCGGGGTGGATGCCTTCGGCATCGATGTCGGCGATGACTTTCTGCAGCGCCTGCTGGCCGAGAAGATCGACCGCGCCTTTATCGTCCTGCACGGTCGCGGTGGCGAAGACGGCAGCATGCAGGGCCTGCTCGAATGCGCCGGCATCCCTTACACCGGCAGCGGCATCCTCGCTTCCGCTCTGGCCATGGACAAGCTGCGCACCAAGCAGGTCTGGCAGAGCCTGGGCCTGCCGACGCCGCGTCATTCCGTATTGGCTTCGGCGGCCGACTGCGAAGCCGCGGCGAGCGAGCTGAGTTTCCCGTTGATTGTCAAACCGGCCCACGAGGGGTCGAGCATCGGCATGGCCAAAGTGACGACGCTGGATGAGCTGATCGTCGCCTGGCAGGAAGCCAGTCAGTACGACTCGCAGGTGTTGGTCGAGCAGTGGATCCAGGGCCCGGAATACACCATCGCCACCTTGCGCGGTCAGGTGCTGCCGCCGATTGCCCTGGGCACCCCGCACAGCTTCTACGACTACGACGCCAAGTACCTGGCCAATGACACCCAGTACCGCATTCCCTGTGGCCTGGATGCGGCCAAGGAGCAGGAGCTGAAAGAACTCAGCGCCCGCGCCTGCGAGGCGGTTGGCACCCAGGGCTGGGCCCGGGTCGATGTGATGCAGGACGTCGCTGGTCAGTTCTGGCTGCTGGAGGTCAACACCGTGCCGGGTATGACCGACCACAGCCTGGTGCCGATGGCCGCCGCGGCCGCCGGTCTGGATTTCCAGCAACTGGTGTTGGCGATTCTCGCCGACAGCCTTGAGGCAAGGGGTTAAATCATGGTCGCCAGCTTGCGCCACCCGTCAGGATCTTCCCGCGCGCCTCTGCGCGGCAAGCCTGTGCCGCGTGGTGCAAGCCGTTTGGTGGCCAAGGAACCGATCAGTGTGCGGGTGCGCCTGCCCAAGCCGAACTTCGCCTGGCTCAAGCGCGTCAGCTGGCCGCTGTTGCTGCTGGCCCTGGGCTACGGGGCTTACGACCTGTCGCTGCGCCTGCTGCCCTATGCCGACCGGCCGATCGCCAAGATCAGCGTCGAGGGCGACCTCAGCTATATCAGCCAGGAGGCGGTGCAGCAGCGTATCGCGCCGTTCGTTTCGGCCAGCTTCTTCAGCGTCGACCTGCTCGGCATGCGCCGCGAGCTGGAACAGATGCCCTGGATCGCCAGCGCCCAGGTGCGGCGGATCTGGCCGGACCAGGTGCTGGTGCGCCTGGATGAGCAGTTGCCGATTGCCCGCTGGGGCGACGAGGCGCTGCTCAACAACCAGGGCCAGGCCTTTGCGCCCAGCGAACTGGCCCATTACCAGAACCTGCCGCAGCTGTATGGCCCCAAGCGTGCGCAGCAGAAAGTCATGCAGCAATACCAGGTGCTCAGCCAGATGCTGCGGCCCATGGGCTTTAGCGTGACGCGCCTGGAATTGCGCGAGCGCGGCAGCTGGTTTCTCTCCACCGGGCAGGGCATCGAACTGCTGCTGGGGCGTGACCATCTGGTGGAAAAAATGCGCCGTTTCAGCGCCATCTACGACAAAACGCTGAAAGAGCAGCAAGCGAATATCGCGCGGATCGATCTGCGCTACGCCAACGGCCTGGCCGTGGCGTGGCGCGAGCCGGTCGCGCCCACGGCGGCGCAAACCGCTGTCGTGCAGTGAATCAGGAGAAGGCAAGACTCATGGCAAATGTGCAGAGCGGCAAGATGATAGTGGGCCTGGATATCGGCACCTCCAAGGTGGTGGCGCTGGTGGGTGAGGTGAATGCGGATGGCCAATTGGAAATCGTGGGTATCGGTACTCATCCTTCGCGCGGGCTGAAAAAGGGCGTGGTGGTGAATATCGAGTCGACCGTGCAATCGATCCAGCGCGCAGTGGAAGAAGCCCAGCTGATGGTCGGTTGCCGCATTCACTCAGCCTTTGTCGGCGTGG